>NZ_JACVUR010000002.1:0-367339 GCF_016516495.1 Delftia sp. S65 | reverse complement strand
TGTTTTTTGCTGGTTGTTGCGTGGGGGGGGGGGGGGGGGCCCGGCCCCCCAGGGGGTCAGACCACGACGTTGACGAGGCGGCCAGGCACCACGATCACCTTCTTGGGCACGGCACCGTTGGTGAACTTCTGGCATTCCTCGTTGGCCAGGGCGATGCGCTCGATCTCGGCCTTGTCGGCCGTCGAGGACACCAGGATGGCCCCGCGCAGCTTGCCGTTGACCTGCAGCACCAGAGAGATCTCGTCCTGCACCAGGGCCTGGGGATCGACCTGGGGCCAGGGCGCATCCAGCACGTCGCCCAGGTGGGCGGCGTAGCCCAGCTCGCTCCACAGCGCATGGGCCAGGTGGGGCGTGGCCGGGTAGAGCACGCGCAGCAGGATGCCGAAGCCTTCGATCAGCGCCACCTGGGCGCCCGCGTCGTCGAAGGACTTGAAGTCCTCCAGCGCGTTGATCATCTTCATGGCGCCCGAGACCACGGTGTTGTACTGCATGCGCTGGTAGTCGTATTCCACCTGCTTGAGCACGGTGTGGATCTCCAGGCGCAGGGACTTGGCGGCCTTGCCGAACTCCACGTCGTCCAGCGACTTGGCGCCGGCCACGCTTTGCACGGCACCGGCCATGTCCATCTGCGACAGCTTGGCGCCGAAGTTGTAGACGCGGCGCAGGAAGCGGTAGCTGCCTTCGACGGCGGCATCGTTCCACTCCAGCGTCAGCTCGGGCGGCGCGGTGAACATGGTGTACAGACGCGCGGTGTCGGCGCCGTACTTCTCGATCAGCTCCTGCGGATCGATGCCGTTGTTCTTGGACTTGGACATGGTGCCCACGCCCTCGTAGTCGATGTCCGTGCCCACGGGCAGCAGGCCATCGGCGCTGTCCACCTCGGCCTTGAGCTTGGCGCCCACGATCTTGCCGGTCTCGTCGAACACATGCTCGACATCCTTGGGCCAGAAGTACTCCTTGGCACCCTTGGCCGTGCGGCGGCTGTAGATGTGGTTGAGCACCATGCCCTGGGTCAGCAGCTTGGTGAAGGGCTCATCGACCTTGACCAGGCCCAGGTCACGCATGACCTTGGTCCAGAAGCGCGCGTACAGCAGGTGCAGGATGGCGTGCTCGATGCCGCCGATGTACTGGTCCATGCCGCTGCCGCCGGTGGCGGCATTCTGGTCCCGCATCCAGTACTCGGCACCTTCCGCCACCATCTGCTCGCTGTTCCTGGCGTCGCAATAGCGCATGAAGTACCAGGACGAGTCCACGAAGGTGTCCATGGTGTCGGTCTCGCGGCGCGCGCTCTTGCCGCAGCAGGGGCAGACCACGCCGGCGTGGAAGGCTTCGCTCTTGATCAGGGGGTTGCCCGAGCCATCGGGCACCAGGTCCTGGGGCAGGACCACGGGCAGGTCCTTGGCGGGCACGGGCTGGGCGCCGCAGTCCTCGCAGTGGATGATGGGAATCGGCGTGCCCCAGTAGCGCTGGCGGCTCACGCCCCAGTCGCGCAGGCGCCAGGTGGTTTTCTTCTCGCCAAGGCCCTTGGCGGCCAGCAGTTCGGCCACCTTGTCCACGGCCGCCACATGGGGCAGGCCGTCGAGTTCGCCGGAATCGATGCAGACAGCGCGCTGCTTGTCGCCGTACGAGTCGGCCCATGCCTCGGTGCTGAAGGTCTCGCCTTCGACCGCGATGACCTGGCGGATGGCGATGCCGTACTTCTTCGCGAAGGCGAAGTCACGCTCGTCATGCGCGGGCACGCCCATGACGGCGCCGTCGCCGTAGCTCATGAGCACGTAGTTGCCGACCCAGACCTCGACCTGGGCGCCCGTCAGCGGATGCGTGACGAACAGGCCCGTGGGCAGGCCTTCCTTTTCCTTGACCGCGAGTTCGGCCTCGGTGGTGCCGCCCTTCTTGCACTCTTCGATGAAGGCGGCCAGCTTGGGGCTCGTGGCGGCGGCGTGCAGGGCCAGCGGATGCTCGGGCGCCACTGCGCAGAACGTCACGCCCATGATGGTGTCGGCACGCGTGGTGAACACGTACAGGCGGCCGTCCTGGATGGGCTGGCCGTCGGCGCCACGGATGTCGTGGGTGAACGCAAAGCGCACGCCGGAGCTCTTGCCGATCCAGTTTTCCTGCATCAGGCGGACTTTTTCAGGCCAGCCGGTCAGCGTGGCCTTGTCGCCGCCCACCTGGACATGGTCCAGCAGCTCCTGGGCGTAGTCGGTGATCTTCAGGTAGTAGCCGGGGATTTCGCGCTTTTCGACCGGCGCGCCCGTGCGCCAGCCGCGGCCGTCGATGACCTGCTCGTTGGCCAGCACGGTCTGGTCCACCGGGTCCCAGTTCACGACCTGGGTCTTGCGGTAGGCAATGCCCTTTTCCAGCATCTTCAGGAACAGCCACTGGTTCCACTTGTAGTAGTCGGGGTCGCAGGTGGCGATCTCGCGGCTCCAGTCGATTGCCAGCCCCATCGCCTGCATCTGCTTTTTCATGTAGGCGATGTTGTCGTAGGTCCACTGCGCAGGCGGCACCTTGTTCTTGAGCGCAGCGTTCTCGGCCGGCAGGCCGAAGGCGTCCCAGCCCATGGGCATGAGGACGTTGTAGCCCTTCATGCGCAGCTGGCGCGTCAGCATGTCGTTGATGGTGTAGTTGCGCACATGGCCCATGTGCAGCTTGCCGCTGGGGTAGGGCAGCATGGAGCAGGCGTAGAACTTGGGCTTGGCCTGGTCTTCGGTCACGCGGTAAGCGTCGCGGGCGGACCAGTGGTCTTGCGCTGCGCGCTCAACGTCGATGTGGTTGTATTTCTCTTGCATGGTGCTGCGGCCCAGGGGCCTGACAAGGTGGATTGCCGGAATCAACCGGCGATTTTAGGCCCCCGGCCCGGCCGTGCCCGAAGCCGCCCACAAGCCCGCAGGCGGTACTGCGTCATCGGCGGCCGCTTGCCCGCCTATGGCACGGGGAAAAGCCGCACTGCGTATGCTTGCCAACTCTGCGGCGCCATGCCGCAGGCGTTCCTCCATCGCCAGCCCGGGCTTGCGCAGGAACCGATGCGCATCTCCCGGGCATGCCGCCACTGCGCGCGGCCTCATGGTGCCGGCCGCAGGCAGGCCGGCACTGCAACGCCCTGGAGTTTTTCTTGCTGAACTGGTCTTTGATTTCCGGCTGGGATCCCGTCATGCAGGCCCTGGCCGCGCTGTGCGCGCTGGTGCTGCTGGCCCGCTCGGCGGGGTTTGTCGTGCAATGGCTGCTGCTGCGCGTGCTGCCGCGCATGCGCAGCACGCTGGTGGAGATGGAATGGGCGCAGGTGCTGCTGCACGACAGCGTGCTGCAGCGGCTGGCCAAGGCCGTGCCTTCGCTGGTCATGCAGTCGGGCGTGCAGGCCATACCGCAGCTGCAGCCGCAGTGGGCCACGCTGATCCTGAACCTGGCCATCGCCTGCACCATCTACCACGTGGCCCGCGTGATCAGCGCCCTGCTCAACGCCATGAACGAGGCGCACGAGCTCAAGGAAGAGCGCAAGGCCACGCAGGCCCACTCGATCAAGAGCTATGTGCAGTTGGGCAAGCTGCTGGTGTTCCTGATCGCCATCGTGCTCATCGTCGCCACCCTGGTGGACCGCTCGCCGCTGTTGCTGCTGTCGGGCCTGGGCGCGGCCTCGGCCGTGCTGATGCTGATCTTCAAGGACACCATCATGTCCTTCGTGGCCGGCGTGCAGCTGGGCTCCAACGACATGCTGCGCGTGGGCGACTGGATAGAGATGCCCCAGGTCGGCGCCGATGGCTTCGTGATCGACATCGCGCTGCACACGGTGAAGGTGCAGAACTGGGACAAGACCATCACCACCATTCCCACCTGGCGGCTGATGAGCGACAGCTACAAGAACTGGCGCGGCATGTTCGAGTCGGGCGGGCGCCGCATCCGCCGCTCGCTGCACATAGACGCCCACACCATCCGCCTGCTGACGCCCGAGCAGCGGCAGAAACTGGCGCTGCTGGAGCCCCTGAAGGACCATTGGACCCGCAGCGGCGACCTGCGCATGGCCGACGCGCCTGCAGGCAGCG
This sequence comes from Delftia sp. S65, assembly GCF_016516495.1. Lineage (NCBI taxonomy): Bacteria > Pseudomonadati > Pseudomonadota > Betaproteobacteria > Burkholderiales > Comamonadaceae > Delftia > Delftia sp. S65. The sequence goes on along the minus strand of NZ_JACVUR010000002.1, from coordinate 363,299 downwards.
AGATGGCCGCGCAGCAACTCAGCAATCTGGCCGTTTTCAAGGCCTATGCATACGCCTACCTGCTGCGCCATCCGCACATCCACAAGACGCCGAACATGTTTTTGCTGGTGCGCACCATGGAGCCTTCGCCCATGGGCGTGCCGCTGGAGCTGTTTTGCTACACCAGCACCACGGTCTGGGTGGAGTACGAGGCCATACAGGGCGCGATCTTCGACCACCTGATCGGCATGCTGCCGCTGTTCGGGCTCAGCCTGTACCAGCGTTCCTCGGACCATGGCCAGCATCTGCGGCTGGCGGGCAGCGAGCGCTGGCCCGAAGGACAGGAATAGGTTCGCGGACGCAGGCCCGGCGGCGCTTCAGCGCCCGGCGCCGGAAGGGCCCAGGACGGCGGCGGACCGGCCCTCCTGGCTTCGCGCAGGCTCTGCCACGAAGCCCATGCGCGTCAGGCCCGCCGCGTGGGCCCAGCCCATGAGCTCGGCCACGCGGCCATAGGGCACGGCCTGGTCGGCACGCAATTGCAGCTCGGCCTGGGGATTGCGGGCGCCAAGCCGGGCCAGACGCTCGCGCAGTGCCTCGGGCGTGGTGGGCTGGCCCTGCACCCAGAGCGCGCCCTGCGCATCGACCTCCAGCAGCAGCGCATCGTCCTCGCCCGCTGCCGCCATGGGCTGGGTGCCCTGGGCCTGGGGCAATTGCACGCGCAGGGAGGCAGCCAGCATGGGTGCCGCAAGAATGAAGATGACCACCAGCACCAGCATCACGTCCACCAGCGGGGTGACATTGATGGCGTGCATGGGCTGGGGGGCGCTCTCCTTGCCGCTCAGTCGTCCGAAGGCCATGTGCGCTCCTGCCTGGCCGCCCGGTCAGGGCGCTTCCATGGGGCCGGCCGGCAGGCCGGCGACGGGCATGCCGTCATCCGGCTGCGCCTGCCCGGGCTGCTCCAGGCCGAACATGGCCTGCAGGTCATGGGCAAAGCCTTCGAGCAGGGCTTCCATCTGGGCGGCGGCGCGGCCCAGCAGGTTATAGGCCAGCACGGCCGGCAGGGCCACGGCCAGGCCGGCTGCCGTCATCACCAAGGCCTCGCCCACAGGGCCGGCCAGTTGCTCGATGCCGATCTGTCCGCTGCCGGCCAGCGTGGCCAGCGCGTGGTGAATGCCCCAGACGGTGCCCAGCAGGCCTACGAAGGGCGCCGTGGCGCCCACGGTGGCCAGCAGGGTCTGGCCCCATTGAAGCTGGTGGCTGGCCGACTGCAGCGCCTGGCGCAGGCCGCGCGTGAGGCGCACGGAGCGCGCTGCGCGCCCCGAGAGCGCCATGCCGCTGCTGCCCGTGGGCGCGAGGGCCTGGGACACGGCCCCGGCCATGGGCGCCACCAGTTGCTGGCGATCGCCCTCGGCCATGCGGGCCTGGCCCGTGGCCAGGTCCGGCGCACTCCAGAAGGCCGCAATGGCCTGTGGAACTCGGCGGCGGCTGGCGGCCATGAACCAGATCTTCCAGACAATGACCACCCAGCTGGCCACCGACAGCGCCAGCAGCAGCAGCGCCGTGCCGCGCGCCACGGCGTCGCCTTGCTGCCACCAGAGCCAGAGTGGGCCGGTCATGGTCTTTATCTCGCCCGTATGGCCAAAGAGAGGTACGCGGCGCTACGGCCCTGGGTCTGTGCCATCACAGACCCAGGACATCGTTCATGTCGTACTGGCCCGTTGCCTTGCCTGCCAGGAAGCGCGCCGCCCGCAGGCTGCCCTGCGCATAGCCGGCACGGCTGCTGGACTTGTGCGAGATCTCGATGCGCTCGCCCGTGCCCGCGAACAGCACCGTGTGGTCGCCGATGATGTCGCCGCCGCGCACGGTGGCAAAGCCGATGGTGTTGTGCTCGCGCGCGCCGGTGTGGCCGAAGCGCTCGTAGACGGCGCGGTCGGCCAGCTTCGTGCCCTGGGCTTCGGCGATGACCTCGCCCATCTTGAGGGCCGTGCCCGAGGGGGCATCGACCTTGTGGCGGTGGTGGGCCTCGACGATTTCGATGTCATAGCCGCTGGACAGCGCCTTGGCCGCCATCTCCAGCAGCTTGAAGGTGACGTTCACGCCCACGCTCATGTTGGGCGACAGCACCACGGCCGTGCGCTGGGCGTACTCGGCGATGCGGGCCTTTTGCTCGTCGCTGAAGCCCGTGGTGCCGATGACCAGCTTGACGCCCAGCTCGGCGCAGATGGCCAGGTGCTCCATCGTGCCTTCGGGGCGCGTGAAGTCGATCAGGCAGTCGGCCTTGGACAGCGCGGCGCGCACATCGCTTTCGATGGCGATGCCGCTGGGCTGGCCCAGGAAGGCCGAGGGGTCGGTGCCCAGCGAAGGGCTGTCGGCGCGGTCCAGCGCGGCGGCCAGCGCAAGGTCATCGCTTTGCGCGATAGCCTCGATCAGCATGCGGCCCATGCGGCCGGAGGCGCCGGCCACGGCCACACGCAGGCGCTGGTTGTTGCTGGAGGAAGTGGCAGTCGTGGCGTTCATGTCGGGAAAGGGATGCACAAGCTCAATGCACGGACAGCAGGCAAAAGCGGCGCCAGACAGGCACTGCGGCGGCCGCCATCCACGGAAAAACGCCCGCATGCCTTGCGGCGCGCGGGCGGCGATATCAACGGGCGCCGGATTCCAGTGGCGGGTAGCTGGCCGCTGTGGGCGGCGGCTCGGCGGCCACGGGCTCTTCCACAGGCTTGGCGGCCGGGAACTTGGACAGCTGCTCCTCGCTGGCTTCCAGCTGCGGAATCTTGCCCAGCTTCTTCTTGGAGCCCAGGCTGGCGACGAATTCGGCCTCGGTGGGCATCTCGTCGCCTTCGGAGCGGGCAAACAGGTCGCCGTTGAAGAAGACGGTCAGCTTGCGCACCTGCGAATCGACGCCGGGGCGCTTGATGGTGAACACATATTCCCAGCGGTCGGCGTGGAATACGCTGGTGACCAGCGGCGTGCCGAGAATGTCGCGCACCTGCTGGCGGCTCATTCCGGGCTGCAGGGCCTCGACCTGTTCACGGGAGACGAAGTTGCCTTGGACGACCTCGACCTTGTAGGGAGTGACGACATTGGCGACTCGGTGCGCGGCGCCATCGAGGCTGCTGCAGCCTGCCAGCGCCACCCCGATCGACAGCATCAGGGCCGCACTCGTGCGGCAACGGGCTTGAACATGCATTGGTATCAGCATAGGGATATGATCGTGGATCATTGTAGCGGCTGGTCCCTAGGGCTTGCGATCATGCGACGCCCCTGGCACCAGGGCCATTTTGTTCGCCGCCCCGCGCCTGCCATGGTGGCAGTCCAGCGGGCAGTCTCTGCCAAAGACCCAGACATGAAGAACATCGACGAACTCAAGAGTACCGGCCTGAAGGCCACGCTTCCCCGCCTGAAGATCCTGGAGATCTTCCAGACGGGTGCGCAACGCCACATGACGGCCGAAGACGTGTTCCGCGTGCTGCTGGACGAACGCTCGGACATCGGCCTGGCCACGGTCTACCGCGTGCTCACGCAGTTCGAGCAGGCCGGCATCCTCATCCGCAGCAATTTCGAGAGCGGCAAGGCCGTCTACGAACTCAATGAAGGCCAGCACCACGACCACTTCGTGTGCACCAGCTGCGGCAAGGTCGAGGAGTTCTACGATCCCGATATCGAAAAGCGCCAGAACCTGATCGCCAAGGCCAAGGGCTGGGTGATCCAGGACCATTCGATGGCCCTGTACGGACAGTGCGCGGAATGCGCGAGCCGGCCCAGCAAATAAGGCCGGGTCCCTCAAAAAAAGCGGAGTGTGAAGCACTCCGCTTTTTTTTGCCTTTTACTTTTTGCTACCGGCGCTTTACAGGGCGAAGCACATGGGCGGAGGATGCTGGCGTCCAATGGATGCCCCCTCCCCACCGAGACACCATGCGCCGCACATCGCCGTTCGCCATCGCTCTCACGTTCTGCGCCATCACCCTGGCCACGGGCTGCGCGCCCCTGCAGGCGCCGCCCTCCTCCGCAACGCCTGCACTCCATGCCCTGCCCGATGCGCCCCTCACCGCCGCGCAGCGCCAGCAATGGCTGGACCGCGTGACCTGGGGCGCCACCGACAGCGAGGATGCACAGCTGCAGCGCCTGGGCCTCAAGGCCTGGCTGGCCCGGCAGTTGCAGCCCGGCCCCCGGCCGCTGCCGCCGCAGGCACAGCAGCGGATTGACCAGCTGGGCATCAGCCAGCGCCCCATGAACGAGGTTCTGCTGGAACTGGAGTCCCAGCGCAAAGCCGTGCAGGAGGCGGCATCGGCCGATGAAAAGGCCGCGCTGCAGCAGACCTACCAGCGCACGCTGAACCAGTTGGGCAACGATGCCCAGAAGCGCTTCGTGATCCGTGCGCTGTACTCGCCGGCGCAGTTGCAGGAGCAGATGACCTGGTTCTGGATGAACCATTTCAGCGTCAGCCTGCGCAAGGCCGATATCCGCGCCTGGGTGGGCGACTACGAGGAGCAGGCCATACGCCCGCATGCGCTGGGCAGCTTTCGCAGCCTGCTGGAAGCCTCGCTGCGCCACCCGGCCATGCTGCGCTACCTAGACAACGCCAGCAATGCGGCAGGCCGCATCAACGAGAACTACGCGCGCGAACTGCTGGAGCTGCACACCATGGGCGTGGGCAGCGGCTACACCCAGGCCGATGTGCAGGAGATGGCGCGCATCCTGACCGGCGTGGGCATCAGCCTGCAGCCGGCCGGCACGCCGCCGCCGCGCATGCGCCCCGAGCGCCAGGGCGACTACCTGCGCTCGGGCTTTTTCGAGTTCAACCCCAACCGGCACGACTACGGCCCCAAGACCTTCCTGGGCCAGCCCATGCACGCACGCGGCATGGCCGAGGTCCAGGAGGCGCTGGACCGCATCGTCGCCTCGCCGGCCACGGCGCAGTTCATCGCGCGCAAGCTGGCGGTGTTCTTCATTGCCGACGATCCGCCGCCCGCCCTGGTGCAGCGCACGGCCCAGGCCTTCACGCGCAGCCGGGGCGATATCGCGGCCACCGTGGCCACGCTGCTGGCCGATCCCGAGGCCGCCCGCTTCGGCCGCAAGTTCCGCGATCCGCTGCACTACGTGCTGGCCGCCACGCGGCTGTCGGTGGATCAGCGCGTGGCGGCCGACGTGGCGCCGGTGCTGGGCTGGGTCAACCGGCTGGGGCAGAACCTCTATGCGCATGAGACGCCGGACGGCTATCCGCAGATGCAGTCCGACTGGGCCAGCTCGGGCCAGATGGCGGCGCGCTTCGAGGTGGCGCGCCAGATCGCCACGCGCAGCGCCGTCCTGTTCCGCGCCGACCCCGCAGACGCGCTGGAGAAGCCGCCCTACCCCACGCTGTCGGAATTGGCCAGCGTGCGCCAGCGCCTGCCGCAGTGGAGCCAGGCCACGCAGGCGGCACTGGCCCAGGCCCGCAGTCCGGCGGACTGGAATACCTACTTCCTGTCCGCCCCCGAAATGATGTTCCGCTGACCCCCGGGAGACTGTCCATGCAGCGACGCCACTTTCTGTCCCTGGCCTCCACCGTGCCCTTTGCCGCCCACCTGGGCCGGCTGCAGGCCGCCACGCCCCGGCCAGCCACGCCGCGCCTGCTGCTGGTGTTCCTGCGCGGCGCCTATGACAGCAGCAATCTGCTCGTGCCCACGCACAGCGACTTCTACTACGAGGCCCGCCCCAGCATCGCCATTGCCCGGCCCGGCGAGGCCCGGGGCGCCCTGGCGCTGGACGACCGCTGGGGCCTGCACCCGGTGCTGCAGGACAGCATCCACCCGCTGTTCCAGGCAGGCCAGGCCTGCTTTGTGCCCTTTGCGGGCACGCACGACCTGTCGCGCAGCCATTTCGAGACGCAGGACTCCATCGAGCTGGGCCAGGGCCTGGACGGGCGCCGCAGCTACCAGTCGGGCTTTCTGAACCGGCTGGCCCAGGTGCTGGGACAGGATGGCCGCACGGCGGTATCGCCCATGGCCTTCACGCCCCAGCTTCCGCTGCTGCTGCGCGGCAGCCTGCCGGCCGCCAACATGGCGCTGGCATCCGTGGGCAAGGGCGGCCTGGACGATCGCCGCAGCCAGGCCATTGCCGCCATGTACGCGGGCACGGCCCTGGGCCCGGCCGTGCAGGAGGGCTTTGCGGTGCGTGATGCCGTGCAGCGCAGCGTGCAGGAGGAAATGGACCAGGCCGGGCGCAATGCCATCAGCGCACGCGGCTTTGCCCTGGTGGCGCAGCGCATGGCGGCCCTGATGCGCGAGCGCTTCGACCTGGGCTTTGTCGATGTGGGCGGCTGGGACACGCACGTGGCCCAGGGCGGCGCCACGGGCGCGCTGGCCGGGCGGCTGGACGAGCTGGGCCGGGGCCTGGCCGGCTTTGCCCAGGAGATCGGCCCCGAGGCCTGGCGGCATACGGTGGTGGTGGTGATCAGCGAGTTCGGCCGCACCTTCCGCGAGAACGGCAACAAGGGCACGGACCACGGCCACGGCACGACCTACTGGCTGCTGGGCGGCGGGCTGTCCTCGCGCGCGGGCGGGCGCATCGTGGGCGAGCAGGTCGAGGTCAACCAGAAAAACCTGTTCCAGAACCGCGACCATCCCGTGCTCAACGAGTACCGCGCCGTGCTGGGCGGCCTGTTCCAGCGCATGTATGGATTGAGCCCGGCCCAGCTGCAGCGCGTGTTCGAGGGCGTCACGCCCCGCGATCTTCAGTTCATCTGACCATCTGGCTGCGCTGCAGGGCCTGCCGGGAACGGCAGTGGCGCCGGCACGGCCACGCCGGCCAGCTTGTCGGGGTTGCGCAGCGTGTAGATGCAGCGGATCAGGCCGTCCTCGACCAGCAGCGTCTGCACGGACTCCAGTTCGCCGTCGATGCAGCGCAGCAGGCCCGGCAGGCCGTTGACGCGCGCCAAATGCAGGGTCTGGCGCTGGCCGTTGCGCCGCATGCGGCGCGTGGTGGCGAAGTACAGCAGGGCCAGGCGCCGGCCCGTCTCCAGCACGCGGCCGAACGAGGGCACCTTGCCGCCGCCGTCGCTGATGAGCTCGGCATCGGGCGCGAACAGCGCCTGGATCTGCGCGAAGTTTCCCCCCTGCACGGCCTGCGCAAAGCGCTGCAGCAGCGCGGCATGGGCCTCGGGCGGCGCCGCAAAGCGCGGGCGGCCGGCCTGTACATGGCTGCGGGCGCGGTGCACGAGCTGGCGGCAGGCGGCCTCGCTGCGGCCCAGGGCCTGGGCCACCTCGGCATAGTCGGCATCGAAGATCTCGCGCAGCAGGAAGGCCGCACGTTCGTCGGGGGTGAGCTGCTCCAGCACGAACATCAGGGCCGTGGACACGTCGTGGGCCCGCTCCAGCAGGTCTTCGGCCGAGGGCGCGGCCTCCTCGGCCCAGGGCTGGACCAGGGGCTCGGGCAGCCAGAAGCCCTGGTAGTGCTCGCGCTCGGCGCGCAGGCGGCGCAGCCGGTCTATGGCCAGACGCGTGGTCACGGAGACCAGCCAGGCCTCGGGCTGCTCTATGCCGGCGCGCTCGGCGCCATGCCAGCGCAGCCAGGCTTCCTGGACCAGGTCTTCGGCATCGGCGCGCTGGCCCAGCATGCGGTAGGCCAGGCCGAACAGGCGCGGGCGGTGGCGCTCGAACAGCGCCAGGGGATCGTCAGGGGCGGAGGAGGTCTGCATGCCATCAAGACGCGGGAGCGTGGCGTTTTGTGACAGACAGGGCCGGCATGGTGCTCGGTGCCTTGGTGACTCAGTGGGGCTGCGGAGCCTGCATCACGCTGGGATCGGTATGGATCAGCTCCAGCGGATAGCGGCGGCCGGCCAGGTAGTCCTCGATGCTTTGCATCACCAGCGGGCTGCGGTGCTGGGCTGCGCAGGCCTTGAGTTCGTCCAGCGTCATCCAGACCGTGCGCAGGATGCCGTCGTCCAGCGGCTGGCCGGGCCGGAACCCGCCCAGCTCGCCCGTGAATGCAAAGCGCAGATAAGTGATGTCCGAACCCGTGCGCGTGCGCACGAAGCGGTTCAGGTAAATGCCGACCAGGGCCGTGGGCACGAAGTCGTGCGCGGTTTCCTCGTCGACCTCGCGCACGCAGGCGGCGATGGGCGACTCGGCCGGGTCGAGATGGCCTGCGGGCGTGTTGTAGCGCACGCCATCGGCCGTGTCTTCTTCCACCAGCAGAAAACGGCCATCGCGCTCAATGATGGCCGCCACAGTGACATTGGGTTTCCAGCGATCGGGCATGGCGCGCATTATGACCAGAGGCGGCCGCCACGTCCCCGGCCAAAACCCCCTCAACACGCCCTGCCGGCCACCCACGCGACACCGCGCCCTACAGCGGCCGGACCATGTACAGCGCACCATCGCCATAGCTGTCCAGGCGCTGCTGCTGCAGCGGGTTCGCCAGCGCCTGCACGGCATAGCCATGGCGCTCCCAGTAGCCGCGCGAGCCCTGCACCGACACCAGGGCCGTGTGGCGCAGGCCCTCGGCACGCGCCCTGTCCCAAAGCGGCGCCAGCAGCGCGCGCGCCAGGCCCTGGCCTGCAGCGTCGGGGTGCACGGCCATGTCGTGCAGGTAGAGGGTGTCGGCCTGCTCCACGGCTTCGAAGTCACCATGCAGCGGGGTGATCTTGGCCATCCGGCTGCGGTAGGCCGCAAGGTAGGCGCGCACCCGGCCGCCCTGCTCCAGCGCCAGCGAGCAGTTCACCGCGCTGGCCAGGCGCCGCGCAAAGACCTCGCCGCTCTCGGCATAGTCCGCGCCATAGCAGGCCAGCTGGATGTGCAGCAGATCGGACAGGTCGGCAGCGGTCAGTGCGCGGACATGGAAGCGGCCAGCGAGGGGCGGGGGAGAAGACATGGACAGGTCATTTGAGCGCCGATGGCAGGCCCGCCAGGGTAAGCGATGGTCCATGCCCCAGCATGCCCTGCCGGAATCGGTGCTGCCGGTGCGGTCAATCCTTCCAGCGCTCGCGTATGTCTTCCAGCTGCGGGCGCAGGCCGATGAACAGCGGCACCAGGCGCGGGTCGAAGTGGGCGCCGGCCTGCTGCTCTATGTGCTCCATGGCGTCGTCCACGGTCCAGGCGTGCTTGTAGGGGCGCTCCGTGGTGAGCGCGTCGAACACGTCGGCCACGGCCACGATGCGCGAGGCCAGCGGAATGTCCTCGCCCGCCAGGCCCTGCGGGTAGCCCGTGCCGTCCCATTTCTCGTGATGGGTCAGCGCAATGCTGTAGGCCATCTGCAGCACCTGGGAGTCGTGCTCGCCGATGATCTCGGCGCCGATCTGCGGATGGCGGCGCATGACGGTCCATTCCTCGGCCGTCAGCGGGCCGTTCTTGAGCAGGATGGCGTCGGGGATGCCGATCTTGCCCACGTCGTGCATGGGTGCGGCGTTGAGCAGGTCGTCGGCCCACTCGTCGGTGCAGCCGGCCGCCAGCGCCAACGTCTTTGCGTAGTGGCTCATGCGGATCACGTGCATGCCGGTTTCGTTGTCGCGGTACTCGGCCGCGCGGCCCAGGCGCTGCACGATCTGCAGCCGCGTGCTGCGCAGCTCGTCGAGCTTGACCAGCGACAGGTGGTTGCGCACCCGCGCGCGCACCACGGGCGCACGCACGGGCTTGACGATGTAGTCCACCGCGCCGGAGGCAAAGCCCAGCGCCTCGTCCTGCCCGTCCGACAGGGCCGTGATGAAGATCACCGGGATGCGGGCGGTGTCGGCCTGTGCCTTGAGCTGGCGGCACACGGCGTAGCCATCGAGCTCGGGCATCATGATGTCCAGCAGGATCAGGTCCGGCTGGTGCTGTGCCAGCTGCAGTGCCTTGCGCCCGTCCGTGGCGAACGAGAGCCGGTAGTCCTCGCCCAGGATCTGGCGCAGCACATGCAGGTTGGTCGGGTCGTCATCGACCAGCAGCAGGCGCGGGCGCTTGTCCGTTGCCAGTAGATTGGGCGCATTCATGCTCTGTCTCCATCGATCGAGGGCAGTTGCTGCTGCAGCTGCTGGGCGCATTCCTGCGCACGCTCGAAGTCGAAATTATCCAGTGCCTGCTGCAGTGGTTGCAGCTGTTCGGCCGTCAGCATGCGCACCAGGGCTTGCATGGCCTGCCCGTCCAGCTCCCCGCTTTGCAATGCGGCAACGATGCGCTCCAGCCAGGGCCGGGTATCGGCCGGCAGGCAGGACGCGCCGCCCTGCGGCCCGGCATCGGCCACGGGCGGCGCCGGTGCCGTACCGCCGGGCAGCGCCTGACCCGCGACCTCGCCCACCGGCATGGCGGCCGGATGGCGCTGGCGCAGCTCCTGCGTCACCGCATCCAGCGCCTGCTGCAACTGGTCGATGAGTGCAAGCAGCTGGGGCTGCGGGGCGCCATCCTGCGCATGGCCTTCCAGGCGCGATGCCAGGCGGTATATGGCCTGCAGCCCCAGGTTGCCTGCCGCGCCGCGCACGCGGTGCGCCAGGCCCACCAGGGCTTCGGTCCCCGGGCGCTGCAGGGCGCGGCGCAGGCGATCGGCCAGGTCGAGCTGCTCGTTCAGAAAGCGCCGAATGGCGGCCACCAGCGGATCGACCCGGCCCCACAGCGCAATGCCCGAGGCCCAGTCCACCGTGACATCGGGCAGCCCCGCCTGGGCACTGGCGGGCGCGGGCGGCCTGGCCTCCTTGAGCGCCACCTGCAGCGACAGCAGCCGCGCGATCTCGGCCTGCAGCCGCGCCATGTCCAGCGGCTTGGAGGCAAAGCCGTCCATGCCGGCGGCGCTGGCGTCGCTGCGGTCCTTCTCCAGCACGCTGGCCGACAGCGCGACGATGGGCACGGGCCGGCGCTGCAGCTGCCGCTCCCAGACGCGGATGGCGCGCGCCGCCGCCAGGCCATCCATGCCCGGCATCTGCAGGTCCATCAGCACCACGTCGAAGGGCGGCTCCTGCGCCTGCACGCAGCGCAGCGCCTCGGCGCCGTCATGCGCCAGCGCCATCTGGTGGTTCTGGCTGGAGAAGTTGATCTGCAGCAGTTCCAGGTTCTCGGGCACATCGTCCACGGCCAGGATGTGCAGCGGCGGCAGGCCGCGGCTGGCCGCGCCGCGCTCGGACAGCGGGCTCTCGCCGACCGGCAGGGGCAGGCGCACCTCGAACACCGTGCCCACGCCCACGGTGCTGTGCAGCTGGATGCTGCCGCCCATGAGCTCGGCCAGCTGGCGCGAGATGGTCGTGCCCAGGCCCGTGCCGCCAAAGCGCCGCGTGGTCGAGGCGTCGGCCTGGGCGAAGGGGTCGAAGATGCGGTGGATCTTCTCGGGCGCGATGCCGATGCCCGTGTCATGCACATCGAGCTGCAGCACGCCCTGCTCGTAGCGCACGCGCAGCAGCACATGGCCACGCTCGGTGAACTTCACGGCATTGCCCAGCAGATTCACCAGGATCTGCTGCACGCGCATGCCGTCGCCACGCAGGGCCGCCGGGGTGTGCGGATCGTAGTCCAGGCGCAGGTCCAGGCCCTTGCGGTCGGCCGTGATGCGCAGCGACGCCAGGATCTGCTGGCACAGCTCGCGCACCGAGAAATCCTCGATCTCCAGCTCCACCGCGCCCTTGTCGAGCTTGGCCGTGTCCAGGATGTCATTGAGCAGGCGCAGCATGGAGCGCGCCGCGTAGTGCACCGTGTCCAGGTAGCGCGCCTGCGTGGGCTGCAGGGCGGTTTCGCGCAGTGCCTCGGTGAAGCCGATGATGGCGTTCATGGGCGTGCGGATTTCGTGGCTCATGTTGGCCAGGAAGGTGCTGCGCGCGGCGGCGGCGGCCTCGGCATGCTCCTTGGCCAGCACCAGCTCCTGGGCCAGCTTGCGCTGGGCACTGATGTCGGTGAGCAGCTTGACGATCTTGTAGGGCCGGCCGTCGGCGTCGCGTATGGGGTTGTAGGTGGCCTGCACCCAGATGCGCCGCCCCTCGCGCCCGCAGCGCAGGAATTCGCCGGCCTGGAACTCACCCTCGGCCAGGCGGCGCCAGAACTGCACATGCTCGGGCGTGTGGGCATAGCCGGGCTCGCAGAACATGCCGTGGTGGCGGCCCGCGACCTCGTCGAGCCGGTAGCCGAACAGGTCCAGGAAATTGCGGTTGGCGCGCAGCACTTGGCCCAGCAGGTCGTACTCGATGGTGGCCAGCGACAGGTCGATGGCGCGCACCGTGCCCTCGAACTCGGCATTGCGCGCGCGCGCCGCCGTCTGGTCCATGATCACGCCGTCGATCCAGGTCAGCTCGTCGTGCTCGTTGAAGACGCCGCGCCCGGTCTCGGACACCCAGCGGGTGCTGCCGTCGCGGTGCAGCAGGCGGTAGTCGGCGTTGTAGGTCTGGCGCCGTGACAGCGAATGCGAGACCGCAGCCTCCAGCCGGTCGCGGTCCTCGGCATGGATGAGCCGGTCCCAGCCCGTGAGTCCGTCCGTGAAGTCCTGCTCAGTCCAGCCGGTCAGCTCCTTGATGGAGCGGCTGAGCAGCAGCGGCGTCCACTTGCCGTCATACAGGCAGCGGAAGGTGGTGCCCGGCACGTTGTTGATCAGGGTGCGGTACTGCTCCTCGCTGCGGCGCAGCGACTGCAGCATCTGGCGGCGCTCGCGGATGTCGGTCACAAAGCCCACGAACAGCGGATCGCCCGCAATCGCCACCCGGCCCACGGCCAGGCGCACGGCGATCTGCGTGCCGTCCTTGTGCAGGGCATGGACATCGCGGCTGGAGCCGAGCAGGCCTGCAAAGCCCGCGGCCAGCTGCTTTTCCAGCGAGCCGCCCTCACCATCGCAGCCCGACGCAGGCATGAGCAGGCTGGCGCTGCGGCCCAGCACCTCATGCGCCGTCCAGCCCAGCAGCCGCTCGGCCGCGCCGTTGAACGAGACGATGCTGCCGCGCCCGTCGATCATCACGATGCCGTCCACCGCCGTATCCACCACGGCGCGCAGGCGCGACTCGCTGCGCTGGACCTGCCGGTAGATCTGGCGGTAGCGCAGCGTCATGTTGACCGCGAGCACCAGGCCGAAGATCAGCACCACCACGCCCACGATGGAGAACACCAGCAGCGCATGCGTGGGCGCCTGCTGCTGCGCCAGCGCATCGATACCGGGCTTGAGGCGCAGTGCGTACAGGCCCGCATAGTGCATGCAGGAAATGGCCAGGCCCATGACTATGCCGGCCACCAGCGTGGGCCACAGGCGGCCCGTGTTGCCCAGCCGAAAGCGCACCCACAGCGACAGCATGGCCATGGTGGCGGCCACGATCACCGACAGCAGCACGCCCCAGGGGTCGTAGAGCATCAGGCTCCAGGTCTGGGCCGCCGCCATGCCGATGTAGTGCATGGAGCCAATGCCCAGCCCCATGAGCACGCCGCCGCCGACCAGCGCCTGGGCGGACAGCCGGGGCCGCACCATCAGCGTCAGCGCCAGCCAGGACGCCAGCATGCTGGGCAGCATGGACAGCGCGGTGATCCAGGGGTCGTAGTCGCCGAAGGTGCAGGGCACAAAGGCGAGCATGCCGATGAAATGCATGGCCCAGATGCCGGCGCCCAGGCAGAAGGCGCCGGTCAGCACGCCGGTGCGGCGTATCCGGGGCGAGGCGGCATTGCGCGCCAGCCCCGCGATCTGCATGGCCATCATCGACGTGGCCACGGCCACCCCCACCGACAGCGCCACCAGGCCCGGATGCAGCCACTGGAACCACTGCGGATGGGGTGCCCATCCGAGCACGAAGATCTCGTCCCAATTCATGGCGCCCCCCCTGAATGGCACAGGGCCACGGCACCTGCCTGCCCGCCATCGATAGTCTTAATATCTTTGATAATCATTTTCGATTGGCCGCAGCTATTGATCACACCTAGCATGGAGTCTCATCACGAGAAAAGCCCCGAGGAAAGCCCCATGACCCGCATCCGCCAGACCCTGCACCACCACCGTCACACGCTGATGAAAACCGCCAGCTACTACGTCATCCACGTCACGGTGGCGGCGGCCGTGGCCTATGCCGTGACCCGCAACCTCTGGGCTGCGCTGACGCTCAGCCTGCTGGAGCCCACCGTCCAGGCCGTGGCCTTCTTCTTCCATGAAAAGCTCTGGGAACGGGGCCTGCGCCGCCGTGCCGATGCCGCCGCCGCGATGGCGCCGCCCACGGCCGCAGCCTGAGCCTGCCGGGAACACGGAGATGAACATGCCCATGCCCATGCCGACACCCATGCAGCCCCTTGGCGCAGACTCATTCGGGAAATGGCTGGCCGAGACCCTGGCCAGGATGGTCGATGGCGGCACGGGCTGAAACCCGGCCCTGCCGTGGCGGCAAGAGAGGTGGACATGGCGGCGCATGGTGGCAAGAACCCGGGAAATGCGAAATCGTTGGTATCAAGGCGCTGCTCGTACGGCCCAGGGCCGACACGGAATCCATGCATGCATGTCGGCGCAATCGGGGCGGACTGAAGCCCTGGCCCCGGCCACAATGCCAAACATTGTCAAGCGCATACGCTGCAAAAACCTGAGCACAAGCTGTGCAAAAACCTGTGCACATCCTGATATCAAACCTGTGAATTTCCTCTTTCCAAGGCTGTGATGAACCCGTTCATCCATGGTGCACGGACAGCAGGGCGTCAATGAACACCCGGGCCGCACGCCCAGGGGCCACGGCATTGCGCCAGACCGCGAAGAAATCACACAGATAGAAAAAGCGGTGCGGTGCCACGGCCTGCAGCAGGCCCTGGTCCTGCATGGCCTGTGCATAGTGATCGGGCAGAAAGCCCAGGTAGCGGCCCGATCGCACCAGCATGGCAATGGCCTCCTGGTCAAAACCGGTGGCCTGGCGCTGCAGGCCGGCCTGGTGGCTGAGCGCCATGTTGGGCGACTGGTAGCCCAGGCCTGCGAAGGCATGCGCGCCCAGGCTGCTCCAGTCCAGCGCGCCATGGTCGGCGCCATGCAGCGGATGGCCGGGAGCGCAATACAGCTGCATGCGCTCGCCAAACAGCCGGGCGCTGTCCAGCGCGCCCGAACTGGGTGCCGATGGCAGCACGCCCACCTGCCAGCGCCCCTCCATCAGCCCACGCTCGATGGCCTGGATGGAGGCCACATGCAGGCGCAGATGCAGCTGCGGCGCCTGGTCGTGCAAAACGCCGATCGCCTCGGGAATGCGCGACTGCGGATTGCCCACGGTCTTGTCGAACAGCGCCACGTCCAGCGTGCCGGCCAGCCGGCCATGGATGTCGTCCACCTGGCCCAGGAAGCCTTCCACGCCACCGAGCAGTTGCAAGGTGGCCTCATAGATGCGGTGGCCTTCGGGCGTGAGCGCGAAGCCCGCGCGCCCGCGCCGGCACAGCGTCAGGCCCAGGCGCTCCTCCAAGTCCTTCATATGGCGGCTCAGCGTGGAGCTGCCGATGTTCAGCTCCAGCTCGGCAGCCGACATGCCGCCGCACTCGACCACGGCCTTGAACACGCGCAGCAGGCGCAGGTCCATGTCGCCCAGCTGGCCCAGCGCGGCGCGCGCGCGCCCGTCCCGCGCCGGGCGGCCTGGGGTGCTGTCCATCGAAAAATCCGCCATCGCCCTTCGCCTCCCGGTGCCCGCCTGAACCGGCCACCACTACAGGGGAGCCACTATAGGCGAGCACCAGGGCGGCATCGGCCATGGATTCCCACAATGCGCGCTCTCCGGGCCCGGACCGGCAAGCCCCTGCTCACTTGCAGGAATCCGCAAGTGAACCTCGATATCACGCACTTCGAGAAATCAAAAGGCACGATCACAATGGGCCGGTTCCTTTATTTCTTTCCCGGCCCGAGGAGATCACCATGACCCTGGTTCCCACCGAACAAGGCGCTGCAGCCGCCACGCGCACCGATGCCGCCTGGCTTGACGCCCACTGGATGCCCTTCACCGGCAACCGCGAGTTCAAGGCGCGCCCGCGCATGATCACCAGCGCCCAGGGCGCCTACTACACCGATGCCGACGGCCGCAAGATCTTCGACGGCCTGTCGGGCCTGTGGTGCTCGGGCCTGGGCCATGGCCGCCGCGAGATCGCCGAAGCCATCGGCCGCGCGGCCCAGCAGCTGGACTATGCGCCGGCCTTCCAGTTCGGCCACCCGGCCTCGTTCGCGCTGGCCAACAAGATCAAGGAGCTGACGCCTGCAGGCCTGGACCATGTGTTCTTCACGGGCTCGGGCTCGGAGGCGGCCGACACGGCGCTGAAGATGGCACGCGCCTACTGGCGCGCCAAGGGCCAGGGCAGCAAGACCCGGCTGATCGGGCGCGAGAAGGGCTACCACGGCGTGAACTTCGGCGGCATCTCCGTCGGCGGCATGGTGGGCAACCGCAAGACCTTCGGCCAGGGCGTGGAGGCCGACCACCTGCCGCACACGCAGCCGGCGCTGGGGTCCTTCCACAAAGGCATGCCCGCCACCGATGGCCGCGCGCTGGCCGACCGGCTGCTGGACCTGATCGCCCTGCATGACGCCAGCAACATCGCGGCCGTCATCGTCGAGCCCTTCTCGGGCTCGGCCGGCGTGGTGATTCCGCCGGCCGGCTATCTGCAGCGCCTGCGCGAGATCTGCACGCAGAACAACATCCTGCTGATCTTCGACGAGGTCATCACGGGCTTTGGCCGCTGCGGCGCCATGACGGGGGCGGAGGCCTTCGGCGTCACGCCCGACATCATGAACATCGCCAAGCAGGTGACCAATGGCGCCCAGCCCCTGGGCGCCGTGGTGGCCAGCAAGGAGATCTACGACACCTTCATGGCAGCGGGCGGCCCCGAGTACATGCTGGAGTTCCCGCACGGCTACACCTACTCGGCCCACCCCATTGCCTGCGCAGCAGGCGTGGCCGCGCTGGACCTGCTGCAGCGCGAGGACGGCCCGGGCCGCGTGCGCGCGCTGGCCCCGTTCTTCGAGCAGGCCGTGCACAGCCTCAAGGGAGCAAAGCATGTGGCCGACATCCGCAACTTCGGCCTGGCTGCGGGCTTCACCATCGAGTCGCTGCCCGGCGAGCCGGCCCGCCGTCCCTACGAGATCGCCATGAAGTGCTGGGACAAGGGCTTTTACGTGCGCTACGGCGGCGACACCATCCAGATCGCGCCACCCTTCATCAGCGAGAAGGCCGAGATCGAGCGGCTGGTCAGCGCCCTGGGCGATGCCCTGACCGAAACGAACTGAGCATCTCCGGCACATGAGAAAAGCCCCTGGGCCGTGAGGCCGCAGGGGCTTTTTACATGGCAATGGCAAGGCTGCGAAATCAGTCCAGCGTGATGCCCGCGTTCTTGATCACATCGCGCCACTTGTCCACTTCCACGCGCAGGAACTGGGCCGAGGCATCGGGCTTGAGGCCCGAGGGCAGCACGCCCATGGCGTCCAGCTTTTCCTTGACCTCGGGCGCGGGCAGGGCCTTGGCGATCTCGGCGTAGAGCCTGTCCACGATGGGCTTGGGCGTGCCTGCGGGCACGGCCGCGAGGAACCAGGCATCGGCCGTGAAGTCCTTGAGGCCGGCCTCGGACATGGTGGGCACGTCGGGCATGGACTGCAGGCGTTCGTTGTGGGCCACGGCCAGGGCACGCACCTTGCCGGCCTTGAGCTGCGCGGCAATCGTCACGGCCGTGAGAAAGCCGAAGTCGGTCTCACCGGCGGCCAGCGACACCACGGAAGGCGCACTGCCCTTGTAGGGCACATGGCCGATCTTGACCTTGGCCTGCATGGCATACAGCTCGGCGCCCAGGTGGTTGGGGCCGCCCGTGCCCGACGAGGGGTAGTTGAGCTTGCCGGGCTGGGCCTGGGCCGCCGCCGTCAGCTCCTTGAGCGAGTGGAACGGGCTTTGCGCGCCCACGGTGAGCACCAGCGGGCTGCGTGCCACCAGGCTGATGGGCGCGAAGTCGCGCAGCGGGTCATAGGGCAGCTTGGTGTACAGGCCCTTGGCCATGGCCATGCAGCCCACATCGCCCAGCACCACGGTGTAGCCGTCGGCCGGCGCCTTGGCCACCAGGTCGCAGCCGATGGTGCCGTTGGCGCCGGGCTTGTTGTCCACCACCACCGTGGTGTGCATGCTCTCGCCCATCTTTTGCGCCAGCAGGCGGCCCAGGATGTCGGTGGAGCCGCCAGGCGCAAAGGGCACGACCAGGCGAATGGTCTTGGACGGATAGCTGCCTGCGCCCTGGGCATGGGCGAGGGGCGCCGCCAGCGTGGCCGCCAGCGCCAGGCCGCCGGCCAGGGCGCGCCACAGGGCAGGGGTACGGGAAGATGCGAAAGGGGTTTGTCTCATGCTGTTGTCTCGTGAGGGGGTGGAATGCGTGAAGGCCGAGCGCGCGGCAGCATACCAGCAGCGGGCGGCGCGAAACGCGTGGCCTGGGCCGGCAATGACCGGCGCGGGACAGTTCAGGAGGCCGCGCGCTTGCGTGCGGCGGCGGGACGCGCCGACAGTGGCTTGGCGGGCGCCTTCGGAGCCGCCTTTGCGGTGGTCTTCGCGACGGCTTTTGCGGCGGTCTTTGCGGCCGGCCTTGCCGTTGTTGTTGGCGCTGCTTTTGCTGCCGGTTTCGGTGCCTTTTTTGGTGCAGTCCTCGGCACTGCCATCGCAGGCTTTTCCACCGGCTGCACGGCGCGTTGCGGACGCGGGCTGCGCAGGCTGTCGGCATCCAGGATGAGCCGCCCCTGGATGCGGCCCTTCATGCGCTTGACGCTGCTGGCTGCATCCCGCATGTGCTGCTGCATCAGCGCATGCACCTTCACGGCATCGCGTTCGCGTGCGGCCTGCACGATGTCGCGGTGGATCCGGGCATTGGCCTCGCCAAAGCGCCGGTGCTCGGACTGGGGCGTGCGGTTGGCGAAGACGATGAGCTGGCGAATCATCTCGTTGATGAGCTCGCAGGTGAAGCGCAGGAAGGGGTTGGGATTGGCCGCTGCAAGGATGTCGTGGAAGTTCACGTCCTCGCGCCGCTGGCTCACCAGGTCCTCGCTGCTTTGCGTGGGGTCGCAGCAGGCGATGCTGTGCTCCAGCGCGTCGAAATCCGCCTCGGTCAGATGGGGCACGGCGCCTGCCGCCAGCTCGGGCTCCAGCATCTGGCGCACCGTGTAGATGTCGTCGATGGTCACCTCCTGGAAGAACAGGTAGTTCTGCATGAACTGCAGCGTGCGGTCCAGCGGCACCTCGACGACCGTGCCACCGCCCGAAGGGCCGGTGGAGATGGTGATCAGCCCCTGCACTTCCAGCGATTTGAGGGCCTCGCGGATCGTGCCCTTGCTGACCTGGAACTGTGCCTGCAGCTCGCTTTCGCGCGGCAGGCGGTCGCCAGGGCTGAGGTTCTTTTCGGTGATCAGGCGCTTGATCTCCTGGGCCACGAGATCCGGGCGCTTGAGCTGCCGGATTGCCAGGGAGGGCGACTTGGGTGTATCCATTGTTGTGTTCTCCGGAAGGGCACCGGATCGTGTCCGCGCCCAGTCTGCATGCGGGTTTGGTGCAGTATGCACCGCCATGGCGCGTGGCCGTGCCCGCCTAGGGTTAGCACGCGCCATATTTCTTCTATTTATCACTATAAATATGAATCAAGGAGCCTGCACGCACCCATTTCGACTGGCATGCAACTTGCTCTGAAAAGCGTACCCGGGCCGCCGCGCCTTCAGTTCCCATCACGGAGATCCCATGCAACGTCGTCACCTCCTGCAACTCTCGGCACTGGGCGCATTGCCCGCATCGCTGGGCCTGGGCCGCAGCGTCTGGGCGCAGTCCAAGGACAGCATCCAGTTCGCCTGCCCCGTGCCCATGTCGGGCGCCTTCGCGGCCAACGGAAAGTATGCGGACCTGGGCATGAAGCTGGCCATCGAGCAATACGGCAAGGCGCTGGGCCGGCCGCTGGCCTACACCGTGCTGGACACCGAGGGCAAGCCCGCCACGGCCGTGCGCAAGCTGCAGGAGTCTTCGCAGCAGCAGGGCACGCGCTTCTTCGCAGGCGGCATCCTGTCGTCGGAGGCGCTGGCCATGGGCAAGGAGGCCGAGAAGACCGGCGGCATCTTCATCACCACCGCAGGCGCCGACGAGATCACGGGCAAGGACTGCAACAGCGCCACCTTCCGCTGGTCGGCACCCACCTTCGGCGCCATCGAGCAGACCGTGCGCCCGCTGGTCGAATCCCTGCCCAAGGCCAAGCGCTGGTACACCATCACGCCGCAGTACGTGTTCGGCGACGGCCTGCTGACGGCGGCCAAGAACATCTTCAAGGAAAAGGGCATCGAGCATGTGGGCAACAGCTACCACTCGCTGACCGAAAAGGAGTTCAGCGGCTACCTGACCAATGCCGTGGCCGCCAAGCCCGACGTGCTGCTGCTGCTGAACTTCGGCGCCCAGTCCTCGGACACGCTGCGCCAGGCCATCAGCTTCGGCATGAACAAGAACATGACCATCCTGATCGCCTGGGCCTCGGGGCTGGAGCAGTTCGAATCGCTGGGCGCCGACCTGTGCGACGGCGTGTACTTCGGCGCCCAGTACTGGCACACGGTGGACACGCCGCTCAACCGCGATCTGGTGCAGCGCTGCAACGACAAGTTCAAGGCCAATCCCAACTACAGCCTGGCCGGCCACTACATCTGCACCAAGCTGATGATCGACGCCATCATCAAGGCCGGCACGGCCGACCCCAAGGCCGTGGTCGCCGCGCTGGAAGGCATGAAGTACCAGGGCCTGACGGGCGAGGAAGAAGTGCGCAAGGCCGACCACCAGGTGCTCAAGAGCTACTACCTGCTCAAGGGCAAGGCCAAGTCCAAGATGAAGAACAAGGACGACTACGTGGATGTGGTCAGCTCCGGCAAGTCCTTCCTGCCCATCGATCAGACCGGCTGCAAATTGGCTTGAAAGCCCCCTGAGCGGCTACGCCGCTTCCCCCTCTCGCGTCGCGGGGGGGACGGCACCCTCGCGGCGGGGCGGCCCTTGCTCGGTGCCCCTCGCCTGGGCCTCGCCAGTTTCATGGCGAACCGCGCATCAAGGCCGCCACGGCGCCTCCTTCGTCCATCGTTTCGGACCCTGTATGAGCATCTATCTGCTTCAGACCATCAACGGGATCGGCATAGGCATGCTGTATTTCCTGTTGGCCGTGGGCCTGTCCATCGTTTTCGGCCTGCTGCGTTTCGTGAATTTCGCGCACGGTGCCTTCTACCTGCTGGGCGCCTATTTCTGCTACCAGATGACGCGCTGGGGCATGAGTTTCTGGCTGTCCCTGGTCGTGGTGCCGCTGGCCGTGGGCGCGCTGGGCTGGCTGGTGGAAAAGCTCATGCTGCGCCATGTGTATGCCAAGGCGCATGAGTTCCACATCATCGTCACCGTGGGCCTGGCCCTGGTGGTGCAGGAGCTGGTGATCGTGCAATGGGGCCCGCTGGGCGACAGCGTGGCCGTGCCCGATCTGCTGCAGGGCGTGGTGATGTGGGGCAGCTTCGTCTATCCCAAGTACCGGCTGTTCGTGATCGGCTTCACGGCCGTGCTGGCCGTGCTGCTGTGGTGGCTGCTGGAGGGCACGCGGCTGGGCAGTGCGGTGCGCGCGGGCAGCGAATCGACCGAGATGGTGTCCCTGCTGGGCGTGAACGTGCTGCGCATCTTCAGCCTGGTGTTCGCGCTGGGCGCGGCCACGGCGGCGCTGGCCGGCGTGCTGGCTGCGCCCATACGCGGCGCCGAGCCCTTCATGGGTGTGGAGGCGCTGGGCGTGGCCTTCGTGATCGTGGTCGTGGGCGGGCTGGGCAGCTTCGGCGGCGCCCTGGTCGGCGGCCTGCTGATCGGCATCGTGCAAAGCGTGATGAGCACGCTGTGGCCCGAGGGCGCGCGCCTGATGATCTACGTGGCCATGGCCGCGGTGCTGCTGCTGCGACCCCATGGCCTTCTGGGCCGCAAAGGATGAAGACCATGACCAGGCATTCCCATCTCCTTCTCGCGCTGGCCATCGTGGTGGCCATGCCGCTGTGCATGCAGTCGGGCTCGCTGGCCAGCGAAGTGCTGATCTTCGGCCTTGCGGCCATGGGCTGCAATCTGCTGCTGGGCTACACGGGGCTGCTGTCCTTCGGGCAGGGCATTTTCTTCGGCCTGGGCAGCTACACCATCGCCCTGCTGCTGACGCGCTGGCCCCTGCCCATGCCGCTGGCCCTGCTGGCCGCCACGGCCATGGGCGCCGTGGGCGCGGCCATCGTCGGCTGGGTGGCCATACGCCAGCGCGGCACCTACTTCGTGATGCTCACCCTGGCGTTTGCGCAGATGTTCTATTTTCTGGCCTACTCGGCCACGGACATCACCGGCGGCGACAACGGCCTGCTCGATGTGCCCCGCCCCGCCCTCGCGGTGGCCGGCCAGACGCTGTGGCCGCTGGCCACGCCCTGGCAGTACTACGGCTTTGTGGCCGTGCTCTTTCTGGTGGTGTTCTGGCTGCTGCGCCGCGTCTGCGACTCCATGTTCGGCCGCACCCTGCTGGCCGTGCGTGACAACGAGGAACGCGCCGCCGCCGTGGGCTACGACCTGAGGCTGCTGAAGCTGCAGGCCTTCGTGATCTCGGGCGCGGTCACGGGCCTGGCCGGCGCGCTGCACGCCATGATGACGGGCATCGCCCCGCTGTCCAACGCCGAGTACCACACCAGCGAAATGATCCTGGTGATGACCGTGATCGGCGGCACGGGCAACCTGCTGGCCTCGGTGCTGGGCGCGGCCTTCTATGTGCTGCTGGGCGACTGGCTGTCCACCCTGTGGCCGCGCTGGCTGCTGCTGCTGGGCGTGGTGCTGATGATCGTGAGCCTGGGCCTGCAGCGCGGCCTGTGGGGCCTGGGCGAGAGCCTGTGGGCCCTGGTGCGACGCAAAGGGCCGGCGGATGCCGAGGCGGCCGCTGCAGAAACCAAAGGAGGCCAGGCATGAGCGCCGCAGCATCTCCCATCCTGCTCGAGGCCGTGGGCGTCGAGAAGCGCTATGACAAGTTCGTCGCCCTGGGCGGCGTGGACCTCAAGGTCCGCGCCCACACCGTGCACTCGGTGATCGGCCCCAACGGCGCGGGCAAGACCACGCTGTTCCACATGCTCACGGGCACCAAGAGCGTGAGCGGCGGGCGCATCGTCTTCGACGGCCACGACGTGACGCGCGAGCCCGACCACCGCCGCGTGCGCCGTGGCATGGCACGGTCCTTTCAGGTCACCAGCCTGTTCCTGACCCTGCCCGTGCGCGAGAACCTGCGCCTGGCCGCGCAGGGCGTGGCCCCCGCCAGGGCCCTGGACTGCTGGAACGCGCCCGTGGGCGCGCGCTCCATGGCCGACACCGTGGCCAGCGTGCTGTCGCGCCTGGGCCTGGAGCGCCACGCGGACACGCCGGCCGGCAACCTCTCGCACGGCCAGCAGCGGCGGCTGGAGGTGGGCATGGCCCTGGCCGCACGGCCCAAGGCCATCTTCCTGGACGAGCCGACCTCGGGCATGGGCATCGACGACCTGGACGAGATGAAGCGCCTGATCCAGGGCCTCAGGGACGAGCACACCGTGGTGCTCATCGAGCACAACATGAACATCGTCATGGACATCTCCGACACCATCACCGTCATGCAGCAAGGCCGCGTGCTGGCCGAAGGACTGCCCCACGAGATCCGCGCCGACGAGCGCGTGCGCAGCGCCTATCTGGGCAACATGATCACGGGAGGAAAGGCATGAGCGGTCCCCTGCTTTCGGTCGAGGGCATACACGCCCACTACGGCAAGAGCCATGTGCTGCAGGGCGTGTCGCTGCAGGTGCAGGACGGCGAGCTGGTCACGCTGCTGGGCCGCAACGGCGCGGGCAAGACCACCACGCTCAAGTCCATCGCGGGGGTGATGCAGCCCTCGCAGGGGCAGATCCGCTTCGGCGGTGAACCCGTGCACCGGCTGGCCACACACCAGGTGGCCCAGCGCGGCATCTGCCTGGTGCCAGAGCACCGCGGCATCTTCAAGCTGCTCACGGTGGAGGAGAACCTGCTGCTGGGCCAGCGCAAACGCTCCCCCTGGCAGCTGGCCGACATCTACCGCATCTTCCCGCGCCTCAAGGAGCGGCGCGGCAACGGCGGCGGGCAGCTGTCGGGCGGCGAGCAGCAGATGCTGGCCATAGGCCGCGCCCTGATGAACGCGCCGCGCCTGCTCATGCTGGACGAGCCCGTCGAGGGCCTGGCGCCCGTGATCGTGGAGGAGATCGTGGCCCAGCTCAAGACCATCAAGGCCGCTGGCGTGGCGATCTTGCTGGTGGAGCAGAACCTGGAGGTCTGCACCCAGCTGGCCGACCGCCACTACATCATCGAACAGGGTGCGATTGCGCACGAGGCAGGCAATGCCGCTTTCCTGGCCGATGACGCCATCAAGGACCGGTATCTCGGTGTAGGGATCGCCTGATCCACCGCTTTTCGCATTCCCAGGAGTCATTCATGGATCTCAGTACCCCTCTTGCAGCCACCGCCGTTGCGGCCGGGCTGCGCACCGACGGCGCCCGCCTGTGGCAATCGCTGATGGACCTGGCGCGCATAGGCGCCACACCCAAGGGCGGCGTGTGCCGCCTGGCGCTGACGGACCTGGACCGCCAGGGGCGCGATCTCTTCGTGCAGTGGGCGCGCGAGGCCGGCTGCAGCATCCGCGTCGATGCCATCGGCAACATCTTCGCGCGGCGCGCGGGCCTGGATGATGCGCTGCCGCCCGTGATGACGGGCAGCCACATCGACACCCAGCCCACGGGCGGCAAGTTCGACGGCAACTACGGCGTGCTGGCCGGGCTGGAGGTGCTGCGCACGCTCAACGACGGCGGCGTGCGCACGCGTGCCCCGATGGAGGTGGCCGTGTGGACCAACGAGGAAGGCTCGCGCTTCGTGCCCGTGATGATGGGCTCGGGCGTGTTCGTCAATGCCTTCACGCTGGAGCATGCGCTGGCCCAGCGCGATGCCCAGGGCGTGAGCGTGGACGAGGCGCTGCGCGCCATCGGCTATGCCGGGCCGGCCGGCCCGGCGCCTGCGGTGGGCGCGTATTTCGAAGCCCATATCGAGCAGGGCCCGGTGCTGGAAAACCATGAACGCGTGATCGGCGTGGTCAGCGCCGCGCTGGGCCAGCGCTGGTACGACGTCAGCGTGCAGGGCATGGAGGCCCATGCCGGCCCCACACCCATGGAGCTGCGCCACGACGCACTGCTGGCCGCCAGCTGCATCGTGGCCGAGGTCAACCGCATCGCCCTGGACCGCCTGCCGCATGCGCGCGGCACCGTGGGATCGCTGGAGGTGTTTCCCAACTCGCGCAACGTGATCCCGGGCGGCGTCAAGCTCAGCGTGGACCTGCGCGCGCCGGACGACGGCCAGTTGCTGGACATGGATGCCGCACTGCGCGCGGCCTGCGAGCGCATTGCCGCCGCGCGTGGCGTGACCATTGGCGTGGAGCAGGTCGTCTACTTCCCGCCCCAGCCCTTCACGCCGCACCTGGTGGAGGCCGTGCGCACCAATGCCGCCGACCTGGGCTACAGCGCCATGGACGTGGTCAGCGGCGCGGGCCACGATGCCGTCTACCTGGCCCGCGTGGCGCCTGCCGCCATGATCTTCGTGCCCTGCGCCGACGGCATCAGCCACAACGAGATCGAGGACGCCGAGCCCGCCCACCTGGAGGCCGGCTGCAACGTGCTGCTGCGCGCCATGCTGGCGGCCGCGGGCGTGGTGCAGGCAGCGGACGGCGGGGTGCCGGCATGAAGATCCTGATTGCCCGGCTCAACCACGAGACCAATACCTTCTCACCCGTGCCCACGCCCATCGAGGCGTTTGCGCCCACCTATGGCGAGGCCGCCTATTCGGCCAACAAGGGCATGCGCACGGCCATGGCCGCCTTCATCGACCTGGCCGAGGCGGCGGGCGCCACCCTGGTCACGCCCGTGTCGGCCACCTCCAATCCCAGCGGCCCCGTGCATGCGGCCGCCTACGACGAACTCACGCACCGCATCGTGGCGGCCGCGCCGGGCTGCGATGCCATCTTGCTGGACCTGCACGGCGCCATGGTGGCCGAGAACAGCGCCGACGGCGAAGGCGACCTGCTCGAACGCGTGCGCGCCGCCGCGCCCGGCGTGCCCGTTGGCGTGGCGCTGGACCTGCACGGCAACATCACCGAAAAAATGGTGGGCAATGCCGATGTGATGGTCGGCTTCAAGACCTATCCGCACATCGACATGTACGAGACCGGCGAGCACGCGGGCCGCCTGCTGCTGGACATGCTGGCCGGCCGCGCGCGCTACGCCGTGTGCTGGCACCGCCTGCCCCTGATGAGCCACACGCTGCGCAGCACCACGCTGGACGGTCCCATGCTGGACGCCGTGAACGCAGCGCGCGCCCTGGAAGCGGAGGGCCTGCCCGCGGTCTCGGTGTTCGGCGGCTTCTCGCTGGCCGACATCGCCGCGCCCTGCGTGAGCGTGGTCGCCACCTGTCGCACCGAGGAGCGCGCGGCCACCCAGGCGAGCGTGGACGCGCTGGCCGCCCGGATCTGGCAGCGGCGCGCCGACTTCATCTACCGCAGCGAGCCGCTGGCCGATTCGCTGCGCCGCGCCCAAACCCTGGCCGAAGGCGCCGACCGCCCCGTGCTGCTGCTCGACCACGGCGACAACTGCATGTCCGGCGGCACCTGCGACACCATGGACGTGCTGCAGACCGCGCTGGAGCTGGGCCTGTCAGGCATTGCCGTAGGCCCGCTGTGCGACCCCGAAGCGGTTGCCTCGCTCACGGCGGCGGGCGAAGGCGCCGAGGTGGAGATCGCGCTGGGCAACAAGGTATCGCTCGAAGGCATAGGCCTGCACAAGCAGCCGCTGCGGCTGCGCGGCACGGTGCGTGCCGTCAGCGACGGCGCCTACACGGTCAGCGGCCCCATCTACACGGGCCAGCGCTGCCACATGGGCCGCACGGTCTGCCTGGACACGGGCGCAGCGCAGATCGTGATCACCGAGCAGACGCACGAGCCCTGGGACCTGGGCGTGTTCCACTGCGTGCGCATCGACCCGACGCGCTTTCGCTTCGTGCTGCTCAAGTCGCGCATGTACTGCCGGCCCGTCTTCGTGCCGCTGTCGGCCGGCCTGGTCGAATGCGACAGCCCCGGCGTGACCACCTCGGACTATTCGCGCTTTCCGTTCGCCCGGGTCAGCCGCCCGGTGTTTCCGCTGGACGCCATCTGATGGATGCCAGGTGATTGCCCGGCTTTGCGGCGGCGCGCAAGCAAAGACCGCCGCCGCTGCGGGGCATTGGGCAACCAGGCATCACAACAGTTTCACAGCAGGGCCCGGCTATTGCCTGTCGGCCTACAATCGGTTCCCCCCTACCTCGGCCGACGGCACGCGGGCTGATCCGCGCGTGCGTTGGCCATGCCTTCGCTGGAGACGCTTGATGTCCGACAACACGGCCCCGACCCCTTCCGATAAACGTGCCCAGCTGCGCCGTGCCGCACTCGAATACCACGAGTTTCCCAAGCCCGGCAAGTTGACCATCGTGCCGACCAAGCCCATGGCCAACCAGCATGACCTGGCCCTGGCCTACTCGCCCGGCGTGGCAGCGCCCTGCGAAGAGATCGTCAAGGACCCGGCTGCCGCCTTCAAGTACACGGCGCGCGGCAACCTGGTGGCCGTGATCTCCAACGGCACCGCCGTGCTGGGCCTGGGCGACATCGGCGCGCTGGCCTCCAAGCCGGTGATGGAAGGCAAGGCCGTCCTGTTCAAGAAGTTCGCGGGCGTGGACGTCTTCGACATCGAGATCAACGAGAAGGACCCGCAAAAGCTGGTCGATGTGATCGCCGCGCTGGAGCCCACCTTCGGCGCCATCAACCTGGAAGACATCAAGGCACCCGAGTGCTTCTTCGTGGAGCGCGAGCTGCGCCGCCGCCTGAAGATCCCCGTCTTCCACGATGACCAGCACGGCACGGCCATCACCGTGGCAGCGGCCATGGTCAACGCGCTCAAGGTGGCCGGCAAGAAGATCGAGGAGGTCCGTCTCGTGGCCTCGGGCGCGGGCGCCGCTGCCCTGGCCTGCCTGAACCTGCTGCTCAAGGTCGGCCTGCGCCGCGAGAACGTGTTCGTCACCGACCTGGCCGGCGTGGTCTACGAGGGCCGCACCGAGCTGATGGACGAGGACAAGGCCCAGTTCGCGCGCGCCACCGAGCTGCGCACGCTGGGCCAGGTCATCGAAGGCGCCGACGTCTTCCTGGGCCTGTCCGCTGGCGGCGTGCTCAAGCAGGACATGGTGGTCAAGATGGCCGCGCGTCCGGTGATCTTCGCGCTGGCCAACCCCAACCCCGAGATCATTCCCGAAGACGTGAAGGCCGTGCGCAGCGACGCCATCATCGCCACGGGCCGCTCGGACTACCCCAACCAGGTCAACAACGTCCTGTGCTTCCCGTACATCTTCCGCGGTGCCCTGGACTGCGGCGCGACCACCATCACCACCGAGATGGAAATCGCCACCGTCCACGCCATCGCCGAGCTGGCCCAGGCCGAGCAGAGCGAGGAAGTGGCGGCCGCCTACGTGGGCGAGCAGCTGACTTTCGGCCCTGAGTACCTGATCCCCAAGCCCTTCGATCCGCGCCTGATGATGAAGATCGCATCGGCCGTGGCCCAGGCTGCCGCCGAGTGCGGCGTGGCCCAGCGCCCGATCCAGGACATGGATGCCTACCGCGCCCACCTGCAGACCTTCGTCTACGCCTCGGGCACGATGATGAAGCCGCTGTTCGCCGCGGCCAAGAAGGCCGCCAAGAAGCGCGTGGCCTACGCCGAGGGTGAGGAAGAGCGCATCCTGCGCGCCACGCAGATCGTGGTGGACGAGCGCATTGCGCGCCCCACGCTGATCGGCCGCCCGGCCATCATTGCCCAGCGCATCGAGAAATTCGGCCTGCGCCTGAAGGAAGGCACGGACTACGACGTGGTCAACGTCGAGCACGACGAGCGCTACCGCGACTTCTGGCAGACCTACCACCGCATGACCGAGCGCAAGGGCATCACCGTGCCCATCGCCCGGATCGAGATGCGCCGCCGCCTGACCCTGATCGGCTCCATGCTGCTGCACAAGGGCGAAGTCGATGGCCTGATCACCGGCACCTGGGGCCAGACATCGCACCACCTGCAGTATGTGGACCAGGTGATCGGCCGCCGCGCCGGCGTGCAGACCTATGCCTGCATGAACGGCCTGCTGCTGCCCGACCGCCAGGTCTTCCTGGTGGACACCCACGTCAACTACGACCCCACGGCCGAGCAGCTGGCCGAGATCACCATCATGGCCGCCGAGGAAATGATGCGTTTCGGCGTCAAGCCCAAGGCCGCCCTGCTGTCGCACTCCAACTACGGCTCTAGCAACCAGCCCAGCGCCGTCAAGATGCGCCAGACCCTGGAGCTGCTGCGCGAGCAGGCACCGTGGCTGGAAGTGGACGGCGAGATGCACGGCGACGTGGCCCTGGACGGCAAGGCCCGCGCCCAGCTCATGCCCAACAGCACGCTGCTGGGCAATGCCAACCTGCTGGTCATGCCCAACATCGACGCGGCCAACATCAGCTACAACCTGCTCAAGCAGGCCGCTGGCGGCGGCATTGCCATCGGCCCCGTGCTGCTGGGCGCCGCCCGTCCCGTGCACATCCTCACGCCGAGCACGACGGTGCGCCGCATCGTCAACATGACGGCGCTGACGGTGGCGGACGCTAACGCTAATCGGTAAGCACCCCCTGAGCGGCTTCGCCGCTTCCCCCTCTCTCGCTTCGCGGGAGGGGGACGACACCCTCGCTGCGGGGCGGCCCTTGCTCGGTGTCCCTCGTTTTGGCCGCGCGCGCTTTTTTTGACAACGGGCGGCATTTGCATTGAATAGCAGGCAACTCAGGCGCAGAGTTGCCTTCTCACTGTTCAATCCCCAGACATTTCCTTGGTCAAGCTGCCTGTTTTTTGGGCAGAACTTGCATTTTGAGGGGTGTTCCGTCACACTAGCGGGTCGAGATTTCAGGGCTTCCCTGGATTTCTGAAAGGTGTAGTTGATGCTGAAGGCAGCCGCCGCCAAGGCGTACCAGTCCGGTCTAGCGCTCATCGTCGGGGCCGCCTTTGTGCTGTCGCCCTCGCTCGCTGATGCGCGCCGCTCGGCGCCCGAGAGCGTGGAGACGACGGCGGCCGTGGCCACCGTCGCCCTGTCCGAGTTGCCGCGCGAAGGCCGTTCCACGTATACGCTGATCCTGCGCGGCGGGCCTTTTGCCCACGACAAGGACGGCACGGTGTTCGGCAACCGCGAGCGCATCCTGCCGCGCCAGTCGCGTGGCTATTACCGTGAGTACACGGTGCGCACGCCCGGTTCGCGTGACCGTGGAGCCCGCCGCATCGTCTGCGGCGGAGAGCCCCAGCAGCCCGATGCCTGCTACTACACCAGCGACCACTACAGCAGCTTTCGCAAGATCATCGAATGACCTCGACCCAGTCTCTACAGCCAGTTCGACCCTCCGTGTCCGACGCAGTGCGCTGGCAGGGGTCTGCATTTCATCCACAGCCCAGGGATGCCGAAGGCCATGAGCCCGTCCCCGCAGGCCACATCCACGTTAGAGAAAGAGCCACGGAGATGGATGCACCACTTCGTAAGATCCCCGACACCCCTTTGCGGAACGTGCGCGCCAACATCGTGCAGTCCATCCGCGCCTACAGGGTGGAGGATCTGCAACAGGCGGCCGAGACGCTGGGGTGCCATTTTCTGTATGCCAACCTGGCCCATGCGCAGACCAAGGCCGATATCCTGGAACTGCTGGCCACGCAGTTCTTCTTCCCTGCGCATTTCGGCAAGAACTTCGACGCGCTCTACGACTGCCTGACCGACCCCATCCACAAGGCCGGCCCGCAGCCGGGCTTTGTGCTCGTGCTCGACCAGATCCCGACCACGCCCAAGTTCGACAAGGAAGTGCGCGAGCAGCTGCTGGACAGCTTCCGCGACGCGGCCGAGTACTGGGCCGAGCGCAAGATTCCGTTCCGCTGCTTCTACTCGTTCCTGTAAGCGCAGGACATTGATGGCCCAGAGCCGACAGCGCCCAATCGGGTGCTGTCGGCTCTGCAGTCGCTGGGCGCCGCCTGTGCCTAGGCGCGCGTGAACCGGGCGGCGAGTGCCTCGTATTCGGACACCGGCACTTCCTCGGCGCGGCGCTGCAGGTCGAATTCCCCGTCAAAGCCCTTGGCTTCCAGCCAGCGCCCCAGCGTGTTGCGCAGGATCTTGCGCCGCTGGCTGAAGGCCACCTGCACCATCTCCTCCAGCAGCTTCGCGTCCAGGGTCGCCGGCGCCTCGCGCGGGACCATGCGCACGACGGCGCTGTCCACCTTGGGCGGCGGATTGAAGCTCTCGGGCGGCACGTACAGCACGCTCTCCATCGCATAGCGCCACTGCAGCATGACCGTCAGCCGCCCATAGGCGGCCGTGGAGGGCGACGCCACCATGCGGTCGATGACCTCCTTTTGCAGCATGAAATGCTGGTCCTCGACCACGTCCACCTGCTCGAGCAGGTGAAAGAGGATGGGGCTGGAGATGTTGTAGGGCAGGTTGCCCGCAATGCGCAGCTTGGGCACGCCCAGGCGCGCGGCAATGGCACGGAAGTCCACCTTGAGCACGTCGGACTCGACCACGTCGAGCTGCTCGTGCAGGCGCAGGCGCACGGCCAGGTCGCGGTCCAGCTCGATCACGGTGAGCCGGCCCAGGCGTTCGACCAGGGGCTGGGTCAGGGCCATCAGGCCCGGCCCGATCTCGACCATGGACTGGCCCGGCCGGGGGTCGATGGCGCTCACGATGCCGTCGATGATGCCGTCATCGGTCAGGAAGTTCTGGCCGA
Organism: Delftia sp. S65; assembly: GCF_016516495.1. NCBI lineage: Bacteria > Pseudomonadati > Pseudomonadota > Betaproteobacteria > Burkholderiales > Comamonadaceae > Delftia > Delftia sp. S65. The sequence continues at coordinate 331,569 of NZ_JACVUR010000002.1, read as the reverse complement.
AGCGTTTGCGAGGAATGTGTTTCATAGAAAAAGCAAGGCGGTGCGCCATGGCACCGCCTTCCATTGTGGACTGCCGCAGCCGCAGCTGCTCGGGGGGTGTCTTATTGCGGAGGCTCGCGGTACTCGACGTAGGCGCGGCCACGCAGCTCCTGGAGCCAGGTCTGGTAGTCGGTTTCGAGCTTGCGCTCGCGCACCACGTTGCGCACCATGTCGCGCTGCTCGCGGGGCGTCAGCGCAGCCTGGCGGCGTTCGATGAGCTGGATCAGGTGCACACCGAAGCGCGAGACCAGCGGGTCGCTGACCTGGCCGGGCTGCAGCGCATTGAGCACCTGCTCGAACTCGGGCACGAACTGGCCGGGCGAGGCCCAGCCCAGGTCGCCGCCGTTGCGCGCGCTGCCGTCCTGCGAGAACTCGCGGGCCAGCGATTCGAAGCTGGCCTGGCCACTGTCCACGCGGCGCTTGTAGTCGGCCAGGCGCTTGGCGGCATCGGCCTCGGTCATCTGGTCGCCAATGCGCAGCAGGATGTGGCGCGCATGGTTTTGCGTGACCACGGACGGCATGCCGGCCTGCGACTTCTCCAGCACCTTGAGCACGTGAAAGCCCGCACCCGAACGGAAGGGGCCGACGATGCCGCCCTGCGCCGTCTGGCCCACGGCCTTGGTGAACAGCTCGGGATAGCGGTCCAGCGGGCGCATGCCCATGGCGCCGCCGCCCTGGCCGTCGGGCACATCGGAGAACTCCTTGACCACGGCCAGGAAGTCGCCTTGCGTGCGGGCGGCCTCGGCGGCCTGCTTGGCGCGGGCCTCGCGCTCGGCCACTTCGGCGGGGCTGGCGTTCTCGGGCACGGAAATCAGGATGTGGCCCAGGTTCACGGCGGCCGGTGCCTTGTCGGCACCGCCACTGCGCTGCTCAGCCAGGTAGCGATCGATATCGGCATCGGTGACGCGCACGCGGCCGTCCACATCGCGCTCGCGCAGACGTTGCAGCGTGATCTGGCGGCGCAGCTCTTCGCGGAACTGCTTTTCGTTCACGCCTTCTGCCCGCAGGCGGGACTGCAGGCCAGCCTTGTCCAGGCCGTTTTGCCGCGCCACATTGGTCAGCGCCTGGTCCACGGCGTAGTCATCCACGCGCAGGCCCGTGTCCTTGGCTTCCTGCAGCTGGGCCTTTTCGACGATCAGGCGCTCGAGCACCTCGCGGGCCAGCAGCGCCTCGGGCGGCATCTGGCCACCCTGCTCGGCAATGTTCTGCGCCACGCGCGCCATGCGGGCACGCACTTCGTTGTTGGTCACCGGTTCGGAGTTGACCACGGCGACGATGTAATCGGCCGAGCGCACGCCTGCCTTGGCGCCGCGATCGCGCGACGAGGGCAGGTTGGTGGCGTCCAGCGCACGCGAGACGGAGGCATCGCCGGCCTGGGGCGCCCTGGACTGGCCCGGAACACGCAGGCCTTGCGCCTGGGCTGTGGTGGCCAGCAAGGCCAGCGCCACAGCGGCAGCTGCGCAGCAATGGGTCTGGGAAAGAAAACGCATGGGAGAGATGCCTTGCAAAAAGCGTGTTTGGAGCGTTGGCTCTAATCGTAGTTGGTGAAGCGGCTGGGAGGCGTCACGGACTCGCGCAGGTACTGGTAGCGCGGCACATTCTGCTTGAGGCTGCGCTGCGGGTCTGCACCCAGGCTCAGCCGCGAGAAGCCGACGAACTCGATCTGGAACAACAGCCGGGTGTTGGACTGGGTGATGGAGCTTTGCAGGCGCTCCAGCACCACGCGGCCAATCCAGCAGCAGCCGTCGTACTCCAGCCCGACCACGGTATCGACGAGCTTGCGGTCCTTCAGGCTGTAGTTCAACCGGCCCACCGTGTACCAGCGCCCGCCGCCCTGGCCACGGCCGGCGCCCAGGTCGCGCCCCTTGTCGCCCCACAGGTCGTTGATGGGCCATTGCCAGCCCACATCGACCAGCTTGCTGGCGTCGGTACGCGCCACGGTGTCGTACTGGGTACGGTAGGCCACGTTCACCGTGCGGTAGGAGCTGGGGCTGTAGCGCGCACCAAAGGTGGTACGCACCGAGCGGTTGAGGTCGCGGTTGTACTGGGTCGTGCCTTCGGTGGACCAGGCATCGGTCCAGTTGATGGCCGCACCCAGCAGCACGTCGGACAGGCGGCTGGTGGCCGGCACCTCGCCGGGCAGGATGACCTTCTGGTCGGAGAAACGCACGCGCTGCGCAATGCCGAAGCGCGCCTTTTCCGCACCCGTGGTCCCGTCGATCAGGCGCGTGGTCGCGCCCAGGGTCAGCAGGTGGTTGTCGGCAATGCGGTCCTGGCCGTTGTAGTCGTTCTCAGCATAGATGCTGGCAAAATTGAAGTCGTTGCGCCCCGTGTCGTACAGCGGCAGAAAGCTCTGGTCGCGGTAGGGCGTATAGGTGTAGAAGGCGCGCGGCTCGAAGGTCTGCTGCAGCTGGCGGCCGAACAGCGTGGTGTCGCGCTCGAACACCAGGCCGCTGTCCACGCTGAACGTAGGCAGCGTACGCGAGGCGTTGCGGCTGCCGTTGCTCATCAGGCTGTCCACCTGGTAGTTGCTGGTGTGCAACTGGATCCTGGGCGTGATGAAGGCGCCCGGCGACAGGAAGGGGCGGCTCACCTGGGCCAGCATGTAGCTGCGCTGGCCGTTGTTGTAGGTCATGCCGGCCAGGGGCTTGTCGATCTCGAAGCGCGTGGTGTCGGCCACAAAGCTGAAGTCCAGGCCATGCGGCAGGTCCAGCGGCGTGTAGCGCCATTGCAGCTGCGGCTTCATGCCGTAGGGCGGGGCAATGGGCGCCGATGCATCCTGCATGGTCTGCCAGTACAGGGTGCGCAGGGTCAGCACATTGTCGCCACGTGCCCAGGACAGGTTCACATCGTTGGGCAGCAGGCGCTCGCGCAGCGATTTCGCGGCCAGCGGGAAGTCGCGCCAGTAGTTGTCGTCGCTGACGCGGTTGAGGTTCATGTTCAACCCCAGGCCACCGATGGGCGAGTCGATGACGCCCCGGTGCTGCAGCGAGTAGGCCCAGCGGTCCCGGTCGCGCTGGCGGTCGCCGGGCATGTAGGCCGCATAGGCCTCGCCCGAATAGGTCGGCTCCAGGTAGCGGAACTGGGCGCCCAGGTTGACGCCGCGCTTGCTCATGACCGAGGGATACAGGGTCATGTCGCGGTTGGGCGCAAGGTTCCAGTAGTAGGGCTGCGTGTATTCGATGCCGCTGAGCTTGTCCAGGCCCATGGTGGGAGGCAGCAGGCCCGACTTGCGCTTGTCCGACAGCGGAAAGCTCATGCGCGGCACGGGCAGCACGGTCACGCCCTTGAACTGCAGGGCCGCGCCCTCGGCCACGCCTACTTCCTCGGCCATATCGATGTGCAGGGTCCGGGCGCGCAGCATCCAGGCCGGCTCCCAGCTGGCTTCGTCGTCGCGCTGGCAGGTGGTGTAGGTGGCATCGTGGACCACGGCATGGTCGCGGTCGATGAAGTCCACGCGCGAGGATTTGCCGTAGGCGCCATTGGCCAGGAAGCGATATCCGGCGTTGTCGAAAAAGCCCTTGAAGGCATCGACCTCCAAGTCCAGCTGCGAGCCCTCGTAGACATTGCCGGCCTGGTTGATGTGCACCGCGCCCGAGGCATTGACGCGGTCGTCGGGCACCTGGTACTCGAGCCGGTCGGCGCGGATCATGGTGTCGCCACGGCGCAGTTCGGCATTGCCCTCGACCACCGAGTTGATGTCTGGCTGGCCGCTGAGCGCGTCACCGCGCACATAGACGGGCTGCTGGGAGCGCACTGCCTCGGGATAGGTTTCCTGCATCAGCGTGCTGGGGCGCAGCGGGCGGACTTGCTGCAGCCGGCCTTCGTCGGCTGCAGCGGGCTGGGCCTGGGCCATCGTCGAGCCACCGGCCCATGCGAGAGCCACAAGCCAGGCCAGCGGGCGTACAGCGGGGCGCGCGGGCGCGCGGGCAGCCAGCGGATCGGGGAGCGGCGGTCGGAGGTACACGGTGGTCAACAGCGGCGGGTGGACAAAGGCGCAAGCCTAGCATCACCGCCGGGCATTCGCCGGGGTGGCGGTTTGTAGAATCGCGATTATCCATGAGCCATCCAAACACCCCCACGGCCGGCGTTGTCTGGGCCGACCCCGCCCGCCACGCCGCCTTCGACGCCTGGCTGGCCCCGCTGTCCGCCCGCCACGCGCTGCGCCCCGAAACCCTGCGCCCTGCCTCGGCCGATGCCAGCTTTCGCCGCTATCTGCGCCTGGACACCAGCGCTGGCGCCAGCCTCATCGTCATGGATGCCCCGCCGGACAAGGAAGATTGCGCGCCCTTCGCCAATGTGCAGGCGCTGATGGCCGAGGCCGGGCTGGCCGTGCCGCAGATCCTGGACTGGAATGCGGCGCACGGCTTCATGCTGCTGTCCGACCTCGGCGGCCACACCGTCATCGAGGCGCTGGACCCGGAAAAGCCCCAGGACGCGGAAGCCTGGTACCGCTCGGCGCTGGAGGTGCTGCTGGCCTGGCAGACCGCCTCGCGCCCCGACGTGCTGCCCGCCTATGACGACGCGCTGCTGCGCCGCGAGCTGCAGCTGTTCCCCGACTGGTACATCGCGCGCCACCGCGAGACCGTGCTCGACGACAGGCAGCAGGCCACGCTGGCCAAGGCCTTCGACCAGATCGTGGCCCACAACCTGGAGGCACCCAGCGTCTTCGTGCACCGCGACTTCATGACGCGCAATCTCATGCAGCCCGTGACCGCCAGCGGCCCGCTGGGCGTGCTGGACTTCCAGGATGCGGTCTATGGCCCGGTGACCTATGACATCGCCAGCCTGCTGCGCGATGCCTTCATCAGCTGGGAAGAGGACTTTGTCATCGACATTACCGTGCGTTACTGGGAGAAGGCGCGCAAGTCGGGATTGGTCGGCGCGCGCAGCCAAAGCGGCTGGGGCGACGATTTCGGCGAGTTCTACCGGGGCGTGGAGTGGATGGGCCTGCAGCGCCACCTCAAGGTGGCCGGCATCTTCGCGCGGCTGACGCTGCGCGACGGCAAGCCCCGCTACCTGGCCGACGCGCCGCGCTTCATCCACTACATCCGCTCCACCTGCAGCCGCTACCGCGAGCTGACGCCGCTGCTGCGCCTGGTGGACCAGATCGAAAACATCCAGCCCCAGGTCGGCTGGGCCTACGGGCGCGTCTGAGAACGGATACGCCATGCCACGCTTTCACTGCCCCATTGCGCTGCGCAGCGGCGCCGACATCGACCTGCCGCCCGGCGCGGCGCGCCATGTGCAGGTGCTGCGCCTGCAGCCCGGCGACGGCATCACCCTCTTCGAAGGCCGCGCCGGCGAAGGCTTCAGCGGCGGCGAGTTCGAGGCCACCGTGCTGCGCATGGGCCGCAGCGACGTGGCCGTGCGCATAGGCGCGCACCACGCCGTGGAACGCGAGCCCCTGCGCCCCGTGCACCTGCTGGCCGGCATCACGGCCAACGAACGCATGGACTGGCTGGTGGAGAAGGCGGCCGAGCTGGGCGCCGCCAGCATCACCCCACTGGTGGCCGAGCGCAGCGTGCTCAAGCTCAAGGGCGAGCGCGCCGAGAAAAAACTCGCCCATTGGCAGGCCGTGGCCGTATCGGCCTGCGAGCAGTGCACGCGCAACCGCGTTCCCCCGCTGCACACCCCTGCAGACCTGGAGGACTGGCTGGAGGGCGGTGCGAAACATCTGCCGCCCGGCACGCTGCGCCTGCTGCTGTCGCTGGGCGAGGGCACGCGGCCGCTGGGTGAGATCCTGGATGCCACGGCCGAGGATGCACCCGTGGTCTTTCTCTCCGGGCCCGAGGGCGGCCTGTCGCCTGCCGAGGAGGCCCTGGCCCGTGCTCAGGGCTTTGTCCCCGTCACGCTGGGGCCACGCGTGCTGCGCGCGGAAACCGCGCCCCTGGCCGCGCTGGCGGCGCTCACGCTGGCCTGAAGCGGCCCAGCCAGTCGCGCAGCCGCGCGAACACGGGCGCGGCGAAGTCATCGCGCTCGTTGAACAGCTCGTGGTAGGCGCCGTCAAAGCACTGCGCCTGTACCACGGCTGGCGGCGCGCGGTCGGAAAAGGCCTGGCTGCCGGCCGGCGCCACCAGCCTGTCGTCCCCTGCCCACATCAGCAGGCTGGGCACGCTCCACTGCCCCGCGCGGGCCAGCACCTGCGGGCCGCCCTGCGCCAGAAACCGCGCCAGCCGCGCGCAGATGCGGTCATGGCACAGCGGATCGGCGCGGTAGGCATCGCAGACCGCAACGTCATGCGAGAGATAGGGAATCTGCAGGCCGTTGGACACGCGCAGGTCGGGCACCAGGCGCGGCAGCGTGCCCACGAGCAGTTTCTGGATGGGCGACAAACCCACGTCGAGGGCCGGCGAAGACAGCACCAGCGCATCGACAGGCCGGATGGCACGCGCCACGAACAGCGCAGCCACCAGGCCGCCCAGGCTGTGGCCCAGCAGCACCAGCGGCTGGCCAGCGGGCTGCTGGGCACGCGTGGCATCGACCACGGCCGCAAGGTCATCCAGCAGCCGGCCATCGGCCGTCAAGCCGCCGCGCGGCCCTGCCGAGCGCCCATGGCCGTATTGGTCGTAGCCGCGCACCGCATAGCCCCAGGCATTGAGGCGCCGGGCCAGCGCCTCATAGCGGCCGATGTGCTCGCCCAGGCCGTGCACCAGCAGCACGGTGGCGCGCGCCTGGCCCCCGTCCACGGGCCAGTCGCACAGTGACAGCTCGGCGCCGTCGCTGGACGCAAGGCGCGTGACCTGGCCTTGCGAGGCAGGTGCGGGAACGGGTGCGGGGGCCGGCGCTGCCATCACGCCACGCCAGCAGCGTCCGCCTCGGCGGCTGCCTGCGCCCCGGCCATGGCGGCGATCACCTGGGCCACGGCGGCCGTGAGCTTCTTGGCATAGGGCACGTGCAGGAATTCATTGGGACCGTGGGCATTGCTCTTGGGACCGAGCACGCCGCAGACCATCATCTGGGCCTTGGGAAAGCCCTGGCTGAGCATGTTCATCAGCGGAATCGTGCCGCCCTGGCCGATGTAGCCGCAGGAGGCGCCGAAATGCGCCTGGCTTGCCGCGTTGAGCGCGTCCTCGAACCAGCCGTCCATGGCTGGCGCATTCCAGCCGCTGGCGCCCGACAGGCCCTGCCAGGTCACACGGGCCTGGTAGGGCGCGTTGTCCTCCAGCAGCGCCTTCATTTCCTGCACGCAGGCAGCGGCATCGACCAGGGGCGGCAGGCGCAGGCTGAGCTTGAAGGCGGTATAGGGGCGCAGCACGTTGCCGGCATCCTGCAGCGCGGGCAGGCCCTCGGCGCCGGTCACGCTCAACGTGGGCTCCCAGGTGCGCTTGACCAGGGCCTGGACCGGGTCGGTGGTGGTGGGCAGGGCGAACAGCGTGGAGCCGCCGCAGTCGTAGTGCGCCCAGGGGAAGCGGGCATAGGTCTCCTCGCCCAGGATGGCCGCCGTGTCGCGCATCTGCGCCATGCGCTCGGCCGGCACCTCGCAGTGGAAGCTGGCAGGCAGCAGGCGCCCGGTCTTGCTGTCCTCCAGCCGATCCAGCACCTGGCGCAGGATGCGGAAGGACGACGGCACGACGCCCGAGGCATCGCCCGAGTGCACGCCCTCGGTGAGGATTTCCACCTTCAGCGTGCCGCTGGCCATGCCGCGCAGGCTGGTGGTCAGCCACAGCTGGTCGTAGTTGCCGGCGCCGCTGTCCAGGCAGATCACCAGGCCCACATCGCCCAGGCGCGGACGCAGGGCATCGACATAGGGCAGCAGGTCGCGCGAGCCGCTTTCCTCGCAGGTCTCGATCAGGCCCAGAATGCGCGGGTGCGGCACGCCCTGGCGCTTGAGCTCCTGCACGGCCGCGATGCTGGCGTAGACCGCGTAGCCGTCGTCGGCGCCGCCACGGCCATAGAGCTTGCCGTTCTCGTACTTGGGCGTCCACGGGCCCAGGTCGCTGCGCCAGCCGTCGAACTCGGGCTGCTTGTCCAGATGGCCGTACATCAGCACCGTGGGGCTGGAGGCCGCCTTGTCCTGCGTGCCTTCCACCTCGAAGAACAGCACCGGCGTGCGGCCCGGCTGGCGCACGATCTCCAGCGTCAGGCCCGCCACCTTCTGCGCCAGCACCCAGTCGGCCGCATTGCGCAGCACGGTCTCCAGGTGACCCTGCTGCTCCCAGTCGGGCGCGAACATGGGCGACTTGGCGGGAATGGCGATGTACTCGGTCAGCGCCGGGACGATGCGCTCGTCCCAGGAGCGGCTGATCTGGTCAAGCGCGGCTGCGGGCTGCAGCAGTTGCGAAGGGGTGCGTGCGTTCATGGCGGGTCCTCGTGTCATGGGTCGGCGCACCGTTCGAGCGAAGCCAGCGCCGCGATCCGGTCATTGTGCGCCAAGGCGGCACGGACCCCGGACACCCCGCCGCCAACGACTACGATCGCGCCATGTATATCGGAGAACTCGCCCGACGCGCCGGCTGCTCGCCCAAGGCCGTCCGGCTGTATGAATCACGGGGCCTGCTCGGCGCCGTGGCACGGGCAGGCAGCTACCGCATCTATGGCGAGCAGGACCTGGTGCTTGTGCAGCGCATACGCCAGGCGCTGGGACTGGGCTTTCGGCTGGACGAGCTGCACGGCCTGCACCGCATCCATGAGGCCACAAGCTGGGAAGCCCTGGCCCGGCTGCTGCGCGAGCGCAGCACCCAGGTTCAGGCAGAAATCCGGCGCCTCCAGGCACAGCAGTCCCAGTTGGCGGCGCTGGAGCGCGAACTGCTCGAATGCAGCCTGGAGACGGCAGGTACCCAGGGCGCCTGCGAACCCGCATTGGCCTGAGCACGCGGCCTGAGCCCGGGTGCTTGACCCTGCCCCAAGGGGCAAGGCGAACATGGGCGCCATGTCTCCAAGCACCTCCCGCCCTCCTGCCGATACGCATCCCCAGCGCATCCTGATCATCCTCGGCCACCCGTCGGCCAGCAGCCTGTGCGCAGGCCTGGCCGACGCCTACGCACAGGGCGCACGCGACAGCGGCGCCGAGGTACGCCTGCTGCGCCTGGGCGAACTGGACTTCGACCCGCTGCTGCATGCCGGCTACCGCCAGGACCAGCCCCTGGAGCCTGACCTGCAGCGGGCCCAGGCCGACATCCTGTGGGCCAGCCACCTGGCATGGGCCTATCCCACCTGGTGGGGTGGCCTGCCGGCCTTGCTCAAGGGATTCATCGACCGCATCTTTCTGCCGGGCTTCGCGTTCAAGTACCGCAAGGGCTCGGTGCTGTGGGACCGGCTGCTGGCCGGCCGCACGGCCGACCTGCTGGTGAGCATGGATTCACCGCCCTGGTACTACCGCTGGGTGGCGCACATGCCGGGCCACCACCAGATGCGCCGCGCCATCCTGGAATTCAGCGGCATCCGGCCCGTGCGCATACACAGCTTCGGCCCCGTGCTCGGCGCCGAGGCCGCCCGTGTGCAGCAGTGGCTGGAGCAGGCGCAGGCAGCAGGCAAGCGCGCGGCGGCGCGCCGTCTCAAGGCTTCGGTTTGAGCAGGTCATCGATGGCCGCGCGCCCCACCGACGGATCGTCGGTGAAGATGCCGTCGATGCCCGTGCGCAGGAAATCGTCCATGTCGGCGCGCGCATTGCCGCGCCGGGTGCCGTCCTGTGCGGGCGGCGATTTCAGGCTCAGGGGCAGGAAGGCGTTCTCGGGCCGCAGCGTCCAGGGATGGACCAGCAGCCCGGCACGGTGGGCATCGGCCACCAGCGCCGTGGGCGCGGCATTCGCGCCCTGCACCACGGGGATCACCATGCTCTTGCTCGGCCCTATGCCATTGGCATAGCGCGCAATCTCGGCCAGGCCTGCGGGCGTGACCATGTCGGCATAGCCGGGGCCCGTGCCGCGCACCACGCTGTCATAGGGCTTGCCCTTGGGCGCCAGCAATTGCACCAGGCGCAGGCTGCTGCGCGCACGGATCCAGCGCAGGTTCTCTACCTCGAAGGACTGCACGAAGACTGGCGCCTGTGCATGGTTCCAGCCGTTGTCCACAAGCAGCTTCAGCAGCACGGGCTCCAGCGGCAGGCCGATGGACTGGAAGTAGCTCGGGTGCTTGGTCTCGGGATAGATGCCTATGGTGCGGTTCGTGCGCGCGCTCTCCGCCTTTGCCAGGTCGATGACCTCCTGCAGCGTGGGCACCTCGAAACGGTCATTGAACTGCACATTCGCCGGGCGGATCGCCGGGATGCGCTCACGCGCACGCAGCGTCTTCAGCTCGGCCAGCGTGAAATCCTCCACGAACCAGCCCGTGATCGCCTGCCCGTCGATGGTTTTGGTGGTCTTGCGCGCCGCGAACTCGGGGCGGTCGGCCACATTGGTGGTGGCCTCCTTGAGGCTGCCGTCGGCCGCGAGGATGGCGATGGCGTTCTCATGCCGCGCCACCAGCACGCCATCACGCGTGATGACCAGGTCGGGCTCGATGAAGTCGGCGCCCGCGCGTATGGCCTCCCGGTAGGCCTCCAGCGTGTGCTCTGGCCGCAGCGCCGATGCGCCGCGGTGCGCGATCAGCGCGGGCCGGGGAGGCCAGTCCGCGGCCTGCGATGGGGAATTGGCGGCCTGCGGCGTGGCGCAGCCTGCCAGCAGCAGGCCGGCGGCCGCGCCGGCCAGGGCCAGCGCGCGGCGGCGTGGGAAGCGGTTCATGTCTGCCTTTCGGGTTCGCAATCCGTCGATTGTGCGCGCCACCCATGACACGGGCATGGCCCGGACCGCCGCTCAGGCGTGCTCGAAATGGAAGACGGCCGTGCCCGCCATGAGATTGGGCAGGCTGCGCACGCTGCGGCCATCCTGCAGGCCGAAGGAGTCCAGTATGCGCAGCCGGTTCCGGGTGGCCAGCACCTCGAAGTCCTTGTAGGTGCCCACGCGGATATTGGGCGTGTCATACCACTGGTAGGGCAGGCGCCGCGTCACCGGCATGCGCCCGCGCAGCACGGACAGGCGGTTGGGCCAGTGCGCGAAGTTGGGGAAGGCGACGATGCCCGCGCGGCCTATGCGCGCCGTCTCCTGCAGCATGGTCTCGGCATTGCGCAGATGCTGCAGCGTGTCGATCTGCAGCACCACGTCGAAGCTGTTGTCCTGGAAGATGGCCAGGCCGTCCTCCAGGTTCAGCTGCAGCACGTTCACGCCCCGGCGCACGCAGGCCAGCACATTGGCATCGTCCAGCTCCACGCCGTAGCCGGTGCAGCCGCGCTCGCGCTGCAGGTGCGACAGCAGGGCGCCATCGCCGCAGCCCAGGTCGAGCACGCGCGAGCCCTTGGGGATCAGGCGCGCAATCGCCTGCATGGTGTTCAGCTCGGTCATGCGGCCTCCTTGGCGGCTGTCGTGGTTTCCTGGGCGATGTTGTCAAAGTAGGAGCGCATCACCTTCATATAGCGGGGGTCGTCGAGCAGGAAGGCGTCATGGCCGTGGGGCGCGTCGATCTCGGCGTAGCTGACGTCGCGGTTGTTCTCCAGCAGCGACTTGACCAGCTCGCGGCTGCGCGCGGGGGCAAAGCGCCAGTCGGTGGTGAAGCTCACCAGCAGGAAGCCGGCCTTGGCCACGGACAGCGCCCGGGTCAGGTCGCCGCCATGCGCGCGCGCCGGGTCGAAATAATCGAGCGCACGCGTGATCAGCAGGTAGGTGTTGGCGTCGAAGTAGCTGCTGAACTTCTCGCCCTGGTAGCGCAGGTAGCTCTCGATCTGGAACTCCACGTCCTGCGTGCTGTACTTCAGGTCCAGCCCCTCCCTCAGCTGGCGGCCGAACTTCTGGTTCATCACGTCGTCGCTGAGGTAGGTGATGTGGCCGATCATGCGGGCGATGCGCAGGCCACGCGCCGGCACCACGCCGTGCTCGTAGAAATGCCCGCCGTGGAAATCAGGGTCGGTGACGATGGCGCGGCGCGCCACCTCGTTGAAGGCGATGTTCTCGGCATTGAGGTTGGGCGCACTGGCCACGACCACGGCGTGGCGCATGCGGTCAGGGTGGCGCAGCGACCACGACAGCGCCTGCATGCCGCCCAGGCTGCCGCCCAGCACGGCGGCCAGCTGGCCAATGCCCAGCCGGTCCAGCAGCCGGGCCTGGGCGTCCACCCAGTCCTCCACCGTGACCACGGGGAAGTCGGCGCCATAGATCTTGCCGGTGTCGGGATGCGCGTGCATGGGGCCGGTCGAGCCAAAGCACGAGCCCAGGTTGTTCACGCCGATCACGAAGAACCGGTTCGTATCCACGGGCTTGCCCGGGCCGATCATGTTGTCCCACCAGCCCTCGCTCTTGGCCTGGCCCTCGTAGACGCCTGCCACATGGTGGGAGGCATTGAGCGCATGGCAGACCAGCACCGCGTTGCTGCGATCGGCATTGAGCTGCCCGTAGGTCTCGTAGGCGAGGTCGTAGTCCCGGATCGAGCCGCCGCCCTGCAGCGGCAGGGGCTCGTCGAAGTGCATGGTTTGTGGTGTGGCGATGAAGGACATGAAAAAACCCGGCATCGCTAAAAACGAGGCCGGGTTCTCTGGTGTCGTCTTTAGCAGGATTTATAAAGCGCCCGCAAGCAGAAGCAAATCGGCGCATGAAGGCTCATTATGCCAAAACGCCCGTCCCCGGAAGGAACAGGGCCAGCACGCCCAGCACCAGGAAGATCACGGCCGAGACCACATGCACCAGGCGTATGGGCACGCGCTTGACCAGCTTGTCGCCCAGCCACACCACGGGAGCGTTGGCCAGCATCATGCCCAGCGTGGTGCCGGCCACCACCCACAGGTAGGCGTTGTACTTGGCCGCCAGCATCACGGTGGCGATCTGCGTCTTGTCGCCCATCTCGGCCAGGAAGAAGGCCACCAGCGTGGTGCCGAAGACGCCCCAGCGCGAATGCCCGGAGACCTCGTCCTCGTCGAGCTTGTCGGGGATCAGCATCCAGATCGCCATGGCGATGAAGGAAAGGCCCAGGATCCAGCGCATGGCGTTCTCGCCCAGGTAGCTGGTGATCCAGGCACCCACGGCACCGGCCAGCGCATGGTTGACCAGCGTGGCCACGAAAATGCCCGCAACGATGGGCCAGGGTTTGCGAAAACGCGCGGCGAGCACCAGCGACAGCAGCTGGGTCTTGTCCCCCATCTCGGCAAGTGCGACGACGGAGGTTGAAATCAGGAAGGCTTCCATGGTGTGGGGATTTATCCGGCCGGATAGAGCACGCATTGACCACGCTCCGACTCCGGCCTTTGGATCGGTGCGCGGTCAATGGTCTCGATCGGTCACACGCAGCATTGCACTGCGCGCCGCATACGCCATAGGCCAGCGAAGGCCCAAGTTTGTTGACGCATGCATCCGGCCACTGAGCCGAACGATCTACTCCCCAAAGACTGAGGCGGCGATCATAGCAGCCCCCCGATCCGCATGCCGACCACCACTGCCGCCACGGCACTTGCTTATGCGCTGCCGCAATTTCAGGGTTACTCCCAGGGGCATTCTGTGGCGGGCACGACGAATTTTTGCGAAACAGTAATAACGTGCGAAAACTTCTGCCACATAATGGGCAGGCTTTCGTTCGGGCTTCGGCTCAATGAGGGCGAGTGCGTTTGCGTCTCTAACGTTGTCATCCCGTGTTGACTCCCTAGGGCTCCATCGCGTTTTCCAGTTTTTTCAGGAGTCCTCCATGGGCAACAAGCTTTACGTCGGCAACCTGCCGTACACCTTCCGTGACAGCGATCTGGAGCAAGCCTTCAGCGAATTCGGCGCCGTCAACAGCGCCAAAGTGATGATGGAGCGCGACACCGGCCGTTCCAAGGGTTTCGGCTTCGTCGAAATGGGCAGCGATGCCGAAGCACAAGCTGCTATCCAAGGCCTGCACGGCCAAAACCGCGGCGGCCGTGACCTGGTGGTCAACGAAGCCCGTCCGATGGAGCCCCGCGCTCCCCGTAGCGGCGGCTTCGGCGGCGGCTTTGGTGGTGGCGGCGGTGGCGGCGGCTTCGGCGGCGGCAACCGTGACGGCGGCTACGGCGGTGGCGGCGGCCGTCGCAACAGCTACTAAGCACTCGCTTAGAGCTTGCGTTAGCAAAAAATGGGGCCTTCGGGCCCCTTTTTTGTTGCCAAACGTTATCAGCTTGTGTTTTCGAGCATTTATCTTTTTGATTTTTGTGCTTCATAATTTGGTTTCGGGCAGACCCGTTCGAACGCTATGTGTTTAGGAAGGTTGGACAGGCTCTTGTATACAAAGAACCTGATGTCTGTGCGTCCTGAAGCCGAGCGCAAACCAGTGAGCATTGAGGAGTTGAGGAGTTTTTGATGGGCAATAAGCTTTACGTCGGCAACCTTCCCTATGGTGTGCGTGACAACGACTTGGAGCAGGCATTCAGCCAGTTCGGCGCTGTCACCAGCGCCCGGGTCATGATGGAACGCGACACAGGCCGCTCCAAGGGATTCGGGTTTGTCGAAATGGGCAGCGATGCCGAGGCACAGGCAGCCGTTCAAGGCATGAATGGCCAGCCATTGGGCGGACGCAGCCTCGTGGTGAACGAAGCGCGCCCCATGGAGCCCCGTCCCCCGCGCTCGGGCGGCTTTGGTGGCGGCGGCGGTGGTGGCGGCTATGGCCGTGGTGATGGCGGCGGCGGTGGCTACGGTGGCGGTGGCCGCGGTGATGGCGGAGGCTACGGACGCAGCGATGGCGGCGGCGGTGGTGGCTATGGCCGTGGTGACGGCGGTGGAGGCTACGGCGGCCGTGGCGATGGTGGTTTCCGCAGCCCCTATGGCTCCGGCCCTCGCAATGGCGGCCGTGGCGGCGGCTGGGGAAACAACAATAACAACGGAGAATGAGACCCCGGTCTCCCATGTTCTCCCAAACAAGAAAAGGCTCCTTCAGGGAGCCTTTTTTGCGGGTGCAAGTTTATGCATGAACATATTCCCTGAGCACGACGAACTTCAGGGATTTTTCGAATGACGATGTTTGCGCTTTCGTCCTACAAGCAGCCGATCAAACAAGGGGTTTGGCAGAATTTTCATCAAACGGCCAACCCACGCCATTTGCCAGGGGATGATGGCCAGGCTGCGCCCGGCATCAATGGAACGCCAGGCCCTTGCAGCAAACTCATGGGGCTGCAATAGGAATGGCATGCCATAGCGGTTACCGCGTGTGAGGGGTGTATCTACATAACCAGGAAGCAATGTAGTGACTTTTACGCCACTACTGCGTAATTCACCGCGAAGGCTTTCGCAATAGGCAATGACTGCAGCCTTGCTGGCGCAATAAGCACCATGTCCCGGAAGGCCGCGCAGCCCGGCCACGCTGGCGATACCGACCAACTGCCCGCTGCCACGCCGCACCATGGGCGTGATAAAGGGATGGAAACTGGCCGCCACGCCCATGGTGTTGACGGCCAGCACCTGCTGCATGGTGTCGATATCCTCGCGCATCGAGGTGTCCACACCCCAGCTGACGCCGGCATTGGCAATCACGACATCGGGCAGGCCCTGCTGCTGCTCACAGCGCCGGGCGGCAGCGATGATGCTGTCGGGCACGGCCACATCGGCCTCGTAGATGGCGAAGCGCGGCGCCTCCAGGCCCTGCTGCGCAGCCCATTGCGCCATCACGTCGCCACGCCGGGCAACCAGTGCCAGCGACCAGCCTTGCTGGTAGGCATGCCAGGCCAGGGCCTGGCCTATGCCGCTGGATGCGCCGGTGATGAAGGCCAGCGGTGCCGGGCTGCGCGAGGATGTCGTCATGGCTTGTTCTCCATCGGCAGGCCTGCGCTTGCGCTGGCGCCTTACTTGGTCCTGGACGGCTGCAGGGTGCCGCGCACGCGGCCCTGCAGCTTCATCACCAGATCCAGGTTGCTGTACTGCATGCTGTCGGCCGTGAAACGGTCCTTGTCACGGGTCAGCACCACGGGCTGGTTGGAACTCACTCTTTCCTCGTTGGGCCAAGCGTGAAGGAATTCGCCCTGGAACTGCAACTGCGGCTGCGGTTGTTTACCTGCTGTCACAAATGGCTCGCGCGTGACGACGGCATTGCCAAACATCTGCACCTCGGAACCATCGGCATTGCTCAGCGCCCGCTTGGCGCTGCCGCGCGTGATGCGGCCTTCAGGCGAGACCGCGAACATGCGCACGTTGTCGATTTCGAGGGTGTCGGTATCCGGATAGTGGCGGCCCATGCTGCCCTCGATCTGGCTCTTGAGCCGCCCCGTGGCGTCGAAGCTCTTGATCGAGAAATCCTTCATGAAGTAGTCGGGCTCATGCGCCACGGCCTTTTCGGTGCCGCTGGCCACGGGTTGCGGTGCATTGCGCACCAGCCACCAGGTGCCCAGCGCCAGCAGGCCCATCAGCAGCACGGGCAGGTACAGGGAAAGCCGGTCACCGACGCGGCGCCAGGCCTGGATCATGATGCGTATTCCGCCAGCAGCCCGGCATAGGCGCCACGCGCGGCCAGCAGCAGGTCGCACAGCTGGCGCACCGCCCCTTCGCCACCGCTGCGCGGCGTGATCCAGTCGGCCACGGCCAGCACCTCGTCATGGGCGTTGGCCGGCGCGCAGGCAAAGGCGGAACGCCGCATCACGGGCAGGTCGGGCCAGTCGTCGCCCATGGCTGCCGCCTGGTGCCACTGCAGGCCCAACTCGCCCAGAATGGCCTCGGCGGCAGGCACCTTGTCTTCCGTACCAAAGCGCGCATGCGTGACGCCCAGGTTGCTCAGCCGCAGGCGCAGGGCCGGCGAATCGCGGCCCGTCACCACGGCGGGCGTGATGCCGGCCTTTTGCAGCAGCTTCAGGCCATGGCCGTCCAGCGTGTTGAAGCGCTTGAGCACCTCGCCTTCGCCAGAGAACAGCAGGCCGCCATCGGTGAGCACACCATCGACATCGAAGAAGGCCACCCGCACATCCTGTGCCAGCAGCAGCAGTTGTGCGTCCCAGTTCTGCACGGGCGTCAAAGGAGCGCGTGCCATCAGATCACCTTGGCGCGCATCAGGTCGCGGATATGGACCACGCCGCGCAGCTGACGCTGCGCATCGGCCACCAGCACCGCGGTGATGCCGTGCTCCTCCATCATGCTGGCGGCGTCCACGGCCAGCGCGTCTTCGGCGATGGTGCGGGGCCCCTTGTGCATGACATCGCCGGCCTGCAGCGCGCGCAGGTCCGTGCCGGCCTCCACGCGGCGGCGCAGGTCTCCGTCGGTGAAGATGCCCTGCAGCACGCCTGCCGCATCGACGATGGCCGAGCAGCCCAGGCCCTTGGCGCTCATCTCGCGCATCAGTTCGACAAAGCTGGCATCGGCCCCGACCTTCGGCAGTTCATCGCCGCTGCGCATGACATCGCGCACATGGGTCAGCAGCTTGCGGCCCAGCGCGCCGCCCGGATGGGAGCGCGCAAAATCCTCGGCGCCAAAGCCGCGCGCATCGAGCAGGGCCACGGCCAGGGCGTCGCCCATGGCCATCTGCGCCGTGGTGCTGGCCGTGGGCGCCAGGTTCAGGGGGCAGGCCTCGCGCTCGACACGGGTGTCCAGCACCCAGTCGGCATGGCGGGCCAGCGTGGATTGCGCGCCGCCGGTCATGGCCACCAGCGCAATGCCCTGGCGCTTGATGGCCGGCAGCAACGCAGCGAGCTCATCGGCCTCGCCGCTGTTGGACAGCGCCAGCACCAAGTCGATGCCGGTCACCATGCCCAGATCGCCATGGCTGGCCTCGGCCGGATGCACGAAGAACGCAGGCGTGCCCGTGGAAGCCAGGGTGGCGGCCACCTTGCGCCCGACATGGCCGCTCTTGCCCATGCCCATCACGACGACGCGGCCGGACAGCCGCAGGATGCGCTGCACCACTTCGCCGAACACGCCATCAAGGCGCTGCGACATGGCTTGAAGGGCATCGGCCTCGATGCCCAGGGTGTCGCGGGCCAGGCGCAGGGCACGGGGCGTGTCCAGCGCATCCAGGGTGGCAGCATCAGAATTCATCTGGATGATTTTAGGCGGTCTGGCCATCCGGCGGCGGCGGTCGCCATCGGGCGCCTGGGTACACTGGCCCGTCTTCTCCAGCCCCCCGATCCAGCGCCATGCATACCACCCCCAGCGTCAACGACTACCTGCGCACGCACATACGCACCGTTCCCGACTGGCCGGCGCCCGGCGTGCAGTTCCGCGACATCACGCCGCTGCTGCAGGACCCGCAGGTCTTTCGCGTGATGACCGACGCCTTTGTGCACCGCTACATGCAGCGTGGCATGCGCCCCGATGTGGTGGCCGGGCTCGATGCGCGCGGCTTCATCCTGGGCGCCGTGGTGGCCCACGAATTGGGCGTGGGATTTGTACCCATCCGCAAAAAGGGCAAGCTGCCCTTCACCACGGTGGAGGAAACCTATGAACTCGAATACGGCAGTGCCACCGTGGAGCTGCACACCGACGCCGTCAAGGCGGGCGACCGCGTGTTGCTGATCGACGACCTGATCGCCACCGGCGGCACCATGATGGCCGGCAAGCGGCTGCTGGAAAAACTCGGCGCCACCGTGATCGAGGGCGCGGCCATCGTGGACCTGCCCGAGCTGGGCGGCTCCACCTTGCTGCGCGATGGTGGACTGCCGCTGTTCACGCTGGTGGATTTCGCCGGCCACTGAGCCAGGCCGCAGCCCGGTCAGCGCAGTTCGCCGTACTGGGTGACGCCCAGGTCCAGGTGGTCCAGCGTGCTGTGGGGAAAGTCCGCACCGCGATCGCCTGCGCCCGGCCCGAGCAAGGGGCCCGAGCGGCGCACACCAGCGGGAGCCGCTGCAGCAGAGCCTGCAGAACCCGCTCCCCGCCCGGCTGCGGGCATGGCTGCCACGGCGAGCTTGAAGGCCGCCATTTCCTGATCATCTATGGGTTCGAAGGGCGCCATGTCCTGCCTGCGGCGCTGGGGCGCTGCCGCCTCCATCGAGGCCGCCAACGGGACGGCCATGGGCGGGGCAGGACGCGGTGCGCGCGTCGCCGCGGAATGCACCTGGGCTTGGGCCTGGGCTGCAGCGTTCTGGTCGCTGACCCGCCAGTACACGGCCGTCACGACCGCGCCCATGCGGGCTTTGGCCGCCTGGGCCAGCATGGCCTCGATCTCGCTGAGCCGCGCGGTTTCGCTGGCATAGGCCCGCGCCAGGTCCATCATCACCACGAAGCGCTGACCCACGTTGTCCAGCGAGAGCACCTTGAACTTGTAGCTGGCGGACAACACCCCGGCACGCACCATGACATCGCGCACCACACCGTAGAGCTGCTCACGGCGCTCGGAACGCTCGCTGCGGCGCCCGCCGGGCCCTGCATCACGACGCGCCACGGCATTAGCCTGGCCATCGTCTCCGGGCGAACCACGGCCCTGCTCCGGCACAGGCTTGCGGGAAAACCAGTTGAACACAGACATGGGGGCTCTCATTGTCACGAATAGTCACAAACTCGCGGCATTGTGCCTGCAACTTTGCGACATTTCGAGCACGGGCGCAGCAAAACCGCTGTATCAATTTGTCGCAGCGCAAAGGCCGGCCTGTCACCGCCCCGCGCCCGCAGAACGCCCCGCCCCAGGTGCTGCCCGGGAGCCTTTCAGGTACTGGCCACCCGGCGGCGGCTGTCCACCGCACGGCGGGCAAGCACCTGGCCGGCCGCCATGACCAGGGCCAGCGCCACACCGGGCTGGCGATTGCTGAGTTCGGCGAAGCGCATGGCCGTCAGGCACCAAAGCCGTCCCGGCGCAGCCGCCTGCACGGTGGCATGGCGCGCACGGTGGGCGAAGAAGGCGCCCTCGCCCAGGATGGAACCCGGGCCGACGATGGCCAGGCGGATGCGCTCCTTCGCATCCTGGTAGTGCACGCTGAGGCTGCCGGACTCCACGAAGTACAGATTGCGGTCCAGCGAACCTTCGGCAAACAGCAGCTCGCCCGCCGCCAGCGTGACCGGCACCAGGTAGGGCGCCAGCAGATCCCATTGCTCCAAGGTCAGCGCGTTCTGCACACCATCGACAGCCACGGCCGACGACATGGCCTGGGCCAGTGGCCGCAAATCATTGTGGGAGGAAGAAGACATGGCGGATCCGGTTCGAATTGGGGCCGCGCACCCGCGCCAGGGCTGCGCCCGGCGGCAGGCAGCGACGAGGGCCGCTGCGGCACGCCGCATGCTAAGCGACGGCAGCGGGCACGCCAATGCCGGCAAGCGGGTTTTCGTCGGCAAATTTTGTAGCAAAAGATAAGTATTGCAGCAACTCTGCCGGCTGTGCGAATGGGTCGGGGCCATCCGGCAGCCCGGTCACTTGCCGATGCAGAAGCTGGAAAAGATCACGCCCAGCAGATCGTCGGAGCTGAATTCCCCGGTGATGGAGTTCAGCGAGACCTGGGCCAGGCGCAGTTCCTCGGCCAGCAAGTCCAGGTGGGCGGCCTGGGCCGCCAGCTGGAGCTCGGCCTCCTGCAGGTGGGCGGCCACGGCCTGCAGCGCCTCCACATGGCGCGCACGCGCCAGGTACAGGCCTTCTGGGGCCGACTGCCAGCCGGCCACGTCCAGCAGGCGCCGGCGCAGGGCATCCAGGCCGTCGCCCGTGCGTGCCGACAGTGCCACGCTGCCTTCACGGCCGCCATGCGCCTGCATCTGGGCGGGTTCCGCGCGATCAGTCTTGTTCCAGACGTCGATGACGGGCACCTGGCGCGGCAGCTTCTGGGCCAGGGTTTCGGCAATGGCGGCATCGGCCGCCAGGTAGTCGTGCTCGCCCATGCGTGTGAGGTCGTGCAGGAAGAGCACGGCATCGGCCGCGGCGATCTCGTCCCAGGCGCGTGCGATGCCGATGCGCTCGACCTCGTCGCTGCTCTCGCGCAGGCCTGCCGTGTCGATCACATGCAGGGGCACGCCCTCGATCTGGATGGTCTGCTGCACCTTGTCGCGCGTGGTGCCGGCAATCGGGGTGACGATGGCCAGCTCCGCACCGGCCAGCGCGTTGAGCAGCGAGCTCTTGCCCGCGTTGGGCTGGCCCGCGATCACGACCTTGATGCCTTCGCGCAACAGCGCACCCTGGTGGGCGCGCGACAGCACCTGGTCCAGCTTGCCACGCAGCCGCGCGAGCTGGCCGCTGGCATCGGCCTTTTGCAGGAAGTCGATCTCTTCCTCGGGAAAGTCCAGCGTGGCCTCGACCAGCATGCGCAGGTGCACCAGCGCGTCGCGCAGGCCATGGATTTCCTCGGAAAAAGCGCCCGACAGCGAACGGCTCGCACTGCGCGCGGCGGCCTCGGTGCTGGCATCGATCAGGTCGGCAATGGCCTCGGCCTGGGCCAGGTCGATCTTGTCGTTGAGAAAGGCACGCTCAGTGAATTCACCGGGCTGGGCCAGGCGCAGGCCCGGCAGCACGCTGCGATGGTCTTCTGCCGAGGCTTGCGCAGCCTCCAGGCAGCGCGCCAGCAGCAGTTGCAGAACGACGGGGCCGCCGTGGGCCTGCAACTCCAGCACATCCTCGCCGGTATAGCTGTGCGGCGCCGGGAAGAACAGGGCCAGGCCGTGGTCGATGGGGCCGCCCTGGGCATCGCGAAACGGCAGATAGGTGGCCTCGCGCGGCTTGAGGTCGCGCCCGCACAGCGCCCGCACCAGCGGCGCCACGCCCTTGCCGGACACACGCACGATGCCCACGGCACCCCGCCCCGGGGCGGTGGCGATGGCGGCGATGGGGTCGTTGTGGCGGGGCAGCATGGATGGAGCTTTCTTGGGAGGGATTTCAGGCCGCCGATGATAGGCCGCCCATGAAAAAGCCCGCCGAAGCGGGCTTTGGAGCAAGGGCCTTCGCAGGCTTACTTGGCCGGCGTGGACTTGCCGAATTTGGGCAGGTTGAACTGCGGCGGCACGCCCATGCGGGTGTTGATGATCCACTGCTGGGCAATGGACAGAATGTTGTTCGTCAGCCAATACAGCACCAGGCCGGCCGGGAAGAAGAAGAACATCACGCTGAAGACCAGGGGCATGATCCACATCATCTTGGCCTGCATCGGATCCGGCGGAGCGGGGTTCAGCGCGGTCTGCAGCAGCGAGGACAGGGTCATCAGCACGGGCAGGATGAACAGAGGATCCTTGGCCGACAGGTCGGTGATCCAGCCGATCCAGGGCGCGTTGCGGATTTCCACGCTGGACAGCAGCACCCAGTACAGCGCGATGAATACCGGGATCTGGATGATGATGGGCAGGCAGCCGCCCATGGGGTTGACCTTTTCCTCGCGGTAGATGCGCATCATCTCCTGCTGCATCTGCTGGGGCTTGTCCTTGAGGCGCTCACGCATTTCCATGATGCGCGGGTTGATGGCCTTCATCTTGGCCATCGAGGAGTAGGCCTTGGCATTGAGCCAGTAGAAGGCGATCTTCAGCAGCAGCACCAGGGCCACGATGGACCAGCCCCAGTTGCCCAGGAAGCCGTGCAGCTTGTCCAGCAACCAGTACAGCGGCTTGGCCAGGATGGTCAGCCAGCCATAGTCCTTGACCAGCTCCAGCCCGGGCGCCAGCGATTCCAGGCGCTTTTCGATCTGGGGACCGGCGAACAGGCGCGCTTCCACGCTCTTGCTCTGGCCAGGCTCGATGGTGCCCACCGGCGTGATCATGCCGACGGCGTAGAGGTTGTTGTCCACCTTGCGCAGGAAGTTGTCGCGCTGGATGCCTTCGGCCAGCAGCCAGGCGCTGGCGAAGTAATGCTGGACCATGGCCACGTAGCCGCCCGTGGACGACTTCTCGACGCTGGCCTTGCCGCTCTCGATGTCCTTGAACTCGACCTTCTGGTACTTCTTCTCGTCGGTGTAGACGGCCGGGCCCGTGAAGGTGGAGTACATGGTGGACTGTTCGCCTTCGGGCTTGTTGCCGTCGCGCACCAGTTGCAGGTACAGCTGCGGGCTCACGGCCGCCGTGCCGGTGTTCACCACTTCATGGCGCACGCCGATGTCATAGGCGCCGCGCTTGAGCGTCCAGATCTTGACCAGCTTCACGCCACCCATGTCGGGCGACTCGAAGCGCAGTTCCATCTGGTCCTCGCCGTCCTTGAGCTCGCGCGCGCCGGGCAGCGCGGTCATGGTCGTCTTGTGCGTGGGGAAACCGCCGCCGATCAGGCCCGACTGGCCCAGGTACACGCGGTGCACGCTCTCGTCGAACAGCACCACGGGCTTGTCCTTGTGCACGGAATCCGCGTACTTGAGCAGCTCGGCATGGCGCAGCGTGCCGCCCTGGCTGTCGAAAGTCAGGCGCAGCACGTCGGTGCTGATGGTGACGTTCTGGCGCGGGGCTGCCTCGGGCGCGGCGGCAGCGCCGCCAGGCACTTCGCCGGCACCGGCCGTTGCCGCAGCAGCCGCCGAGGGCACGCTGGCATCGCCGGGCGCCTTGCCCGTTTCAGGTGCCGGGGCCGTGGCAACGGCAGGCGCGGGGAAGAAAGTGGCCTTCTTGCCGCTGTGCACTTGCCATTTGTCCCATAGCAAGACCAGCGAAAAGCCAAATATCACCCACAGGATGGTGCGGCGAATATCGTTCATGAAGACTTCTTAGGTGAGGAAGGTTGGGTGTTTTCGGGCGCAGCCGTCAGGCTGGTGAACAGCCTGGGCTTTTGCTCTGGCACAGGGTCATGCCCCCCGTCACACCACGGATGACAGCGCGCCAGGCGGCGCAGCGTCAGGTAGGAGCCTACCGCAGCGCCGTGTTGCTCCAACGCTTCAAGGGAATAGGCCGAGCAGGTGGGCGTGAAGCGACAGGCCGAGCCCAGCCAGGGACTGAGCATCAGCCGATAGCCGCGCACCAGCGCCATCAGCAGCCGCTGCATCATGGCGCAACCCCGATGCTCTCGCCAGCGGCTGCGGCGCGTTCCTGTGCAGGCTGCGGCAGCTCGGGCGCAGGCTGCGACAGGCGTTTCGCCGCACAGGCGAACAACTGCTGCAGCTCGGCGCGCACGGCCTGCCGGAGCACATCAGAAGTGGCGCTCACGAACTGGCGCCGGTCAAAGCCCGAGCGCAGCCGCACTACATGGGCGCCTTGGAGCATCAGGGTCTCATGCTCGCTGCCCACGGCATAGATCTGCCGCTTGATGGTGTGTCGCGTCACCGAGCGGCGCGCCCAGCGCTTGGGCACCATGGCGCCCAGCCAGGCATCCTGGCGCACGGCGCCAACGCCGAACAGGGCCTGCGGGTCTTGCGACCCGGGCCCTGTCGGTGGCGCCATGGCGCCGCCCTGCTCCGTCAGAACGAGACGGTGCAGGGCGAAATGCGCGGTACGCGATACCGTACCGGCAGCCATGGCGGCCTGAAACTGCGGACGTGTTTTCAGCCGTTGCATGCCAGCACCCCGTTCAGGGGTTCAGTGCAGCGAGCAAACCGCCCAGCAATGGCTGGCCTTAGACGGCCAGACGCTTGCGGCCCTTGGCGCGGCGAGCGTTGATCACGGCGCGGCCGCCCTTGGTCTTCATGCGGACCAGAAAGCCGTGGGTGCGGGCGCGACGGGTCTTGGAGGGTTGGTAAGTACGTTTCATGTTGGTTCCTAGAGAAGGTTCAGTTTTGCACCGGTCCCGTATCCGGCACGCTACACGCAGTGCAGTCAGCAGCCGCCACAAAGGCAAACCGCCAGGCCACCTGCCAAAAATCTGCACGATGCACTTGCCATGTGCAGCCCAAGGAGCAACCCCGAGAGGTTTCGCCCAAGGCCGCCAGCGGCAGCATGCAGACCCGATGCAGACGGGCGGGACATATCACCCTGAACACATTCAGGGAAACCCGCGATTATCACAGCGTTGTCCACTTGATGCAATGCCCTTCGAACCCGAAGGATGCCTGCCCATTTTGCGACAAGGCGGAGGACAAGCTCCTGATATTTTGTGGATAACTTCCGCAAAAGCTACAATGGCAGCCTCGCAACAGTTCCTCCTATCCACAACTAGACTTCGACAATGACAGAGGAACCTACGAACGATGCAGGCCAGGGCCTGTGGCAAGTCTGCGTTGAGCAACTGGGGCAGGAAATGCCCGAACAGCAGTTCAACACCTGGATCAAGCCCCTGACCGCGCACGTCGCCGAAGACTTCTCCAAAGTCACCGTCTACGTGGCCAACCGCTTCAAGCTCGACTGGATCCGCGCCCAATATGCAGGCCGCATCTCGGCCATGCTGGAGTCGCTCTATGGCCAGCCGGTGACGCTTGAGTTGGCACTTGCTCAGCGGGAAAGCGTTGTGCGGACTTACGTCCGCCCCTCCTCCAGCGAGCGCTCGGCCCCGCCGGAAACCATTGTCACCTCGGTGCCCACGGTCACCAGCGAAGACGCGGCAGCGCCCGTCTTTCGCACGCGCCTGAACGCCGCGCTGACCTTCGAGACCCTGGTGGAAGGTACGGCCAACCGCATGGCACGCTCGGCCGCCATGCATGTGGCGGGCTCGCCCGGACACCTGTACAACCCGCTGTTCATCTACGGCGGCGTGGGCCTGGGCAAGACCCACCTGGTGCATGCCGTGGGCAACAAGCTGCTGGCCGACAAGCCCGACGCGAAAGTTCTCTACATCCACGCCGAGCAGTTCGTCTCGGATGTGGTCAAGGCCTACCAGCGCCGCACCTTTGACGAATTCAAGGAGCGTTACCACTCGCTGGATCTGCTGCTGATCGACGACGTGCAGTTCTTCGCCAACAAGGACCGCACGCAGGAGGAGTTCTTCAACGCCTTCGAGGCGCTGCTGGCCAAGAAGAGCCACATCGTGATGACCTCGGACACCTATCCCAAGGGTCTGGCGAACATCCACGAGCGGCTGGTATCGCGCTTCGACTCCGGGCTGACGGTGGCCATCGAGCCGCCCGAGCTGGAGATGCGCGTGGCCATCCTGATCAACAAGGCCCGCGCCGAGAACGCCGAGATGCCCGAGGAAGTCGCCTTCTTCGTGGCCAAGAACGTGCGCTCCAACGTGCGCGAGCTCGAAGGCGCGCTGCGCAAGATCCTGGCCTATTCGCGCTTCAACCAAAAGGAAGTCTCCATCCAGCTGGCCCGCGAGGCCCTGCGTGATCTGCTGTCCATCCAGAACCGCCAGATCAGTGTGGAGAACATCCAGAAGACGGTGGCCGACTACTACAAGATCAAGGTGGCCGACATGTACAGCAAGAAGCGCCCGGCCAGCATCGCCCGGCCGCGCCAGATTGCCATGTACCTGGCCAAGGAATTGACCCAGAAGAGCCTGCCCGAGATCGGCGAGCTGTTCGGCGGGCGCGACCACACCACCGTGCTGCACGCGGTGCGCAAGATCGCCGGCGAACGCCAGCAACTGACCGAGCTGAACCAGCAGCTGCACGTGCTGGAGCAAACTCTCAAAGGTTGATGAAAACTCCCCCGTTCTGGTCGTATGTACGCGGCAAAATGGGGGATTCGAGCGGCAAGAGGGGGCTCATTTGTGAGCCGCCGCTCCTACCGAGACCCGCATCCTTAAATCAGAGGTTGACATGATCGTCCTGAAAGCCACACAAGACAAAGTTCTCGCGGTCCTGCAATCGGTGTCCGGCATCGTCGAACGCCGCCACACGTTGCCCATCCTGGCCAACGTGCTGATCAAGAAGACCGGCAACGCATTGCAGCTGACCACCAGCGACCTGGAAATCCAGATCCGCACCACCGCCGAGCTCGGCGGCGACACCGGCGACTTCACCACCACCGTGGGCGCGCGCAAGCTGATCGACATCCTCAAGACCATGCCCGGCGACCAGACCGTGAGCCTGGAGACCCAGCAGGCCAAGATGGTGCTCAAGGGCGGCAAGAGCCGCTTCACGCTGCAGACCCTGCCGGCCGAGGACTTCCCGCTGGTGCAGGAGGCTGCGGCCTTCGGCCCTTCCTTCAGCGTGCCGCAGAAGGTGCTCAAGGACCTGCTGGGCCAGGTCTCCTTCGCCATGGCCGTGCAGGACATCCGCTACTATCTCAACGGCATCCTGTTCGTGGCCGAGGGCAAGCAGCTGTCCCTGGTGGCCACCGACGGCCACCGCCTGGCGTTTGCAAGCAGCCAGCTGGACGTGGAAGTGCCGAAGCAGGAAGTGATCCTGCCGCGCAAGACCGTGCTGGAACTGCAGCGCCTGCTGTCGGATGCCGGCGGCGAGAACCAGCCCCACATCGAGATGCAGTTCGCCAACAACCAGGCCAAGTTCACCTTTGGCGGCATGGAGTTCGTGACCAAGCTGGTCGAGGGCAAGTTCCCCGACTACAACCGTGTCATCCCGCGCAACCACACCAACAGCGTGACCCTGGGCCGCGCCCCGCTGCTGGCCAGCCTGCAGCGCACGGCCATCATGACCAGCGACAAGTTCAAGGGCGTGCGCCTGACGGTGGAGCCCGGCACCTTGCGCGTGGCGTCCAACAACGCCGAGCAGGAAGAGGCCACGGACGAGCTGGACATCGACTACGGTGGCGACACCATCGAGATCGGCTTCAACGTCACCTACCTGATCGACGCCCTGTCCAACATGAGCCAGGACATGATCAGGATCGACCTGCAGGACGGCAACAGCTCGGCCCTGCTGACCATCCCCGAGAACGACAGCTTCAAGTACGTCGTGATGCCCATGCGCATCTGACCGCGCGCCACACGACACCGATGCCTGACACATTGCGCAGCCCCTGCACCCGCCGCCCGGTGGCACAAGCCGGTGCACGGAGCGCAACCACCCTACCCGACTCGTAGCCCGCAGCGCGCGTCCCTACGCACCGCGCCAGCGGCCGAATCGAACATTTTCAAGCGAAGCGACAGCTTCCGACGGAACTACCCCAGGGCCTTCCATGACCGACGAGAACAAGCCAGAAAACCAGACCATTGCCCCCGAAGGCTCAGACTCCAGCGGCTATGGCGAAGGTGCGATCCAGATCCTCGAAGGCCTGGAGGCCGTGCGCAAGCGCCCCGGCATGTACATCGGCGATACCTCCGATGGCACGGGCCTGCACCACCTGGTCTTCGAAGTGGTGGACAACTCCATCGACGAAGCCCTGGCCGGCTACTGCGACGACATCCTGGTCACCATCCATGCCGATGGCTCCCTGTCCGTCATCGACAACGGCCGCGGCATCCCCACGCGCGTGAAGATGGACGACAAGCACGAGCCCAAGCGCTCGGCGGCCGAGATCGCCCTCACCGAACTGCACGCGGGCGGCAAGTTCAACCAGAACAGCTACAAGGTCTCGGGCGGCCTGCACGGCGTGGGCGTGTCCTGCGTGAACGCGCTGTCCATCTGGCTCAAGCTCAACGTGCGCCGCGACGGCGAGGTCTACGAAATCGACTTCTCGCGCGGCCACGTGCAGAACCGCCCGATCGAGATCGTGGACGGCGTCGAGGTCTCGCCCATGCGCGTGGTCGGCAAGAGCGACAAGCGCGGCACCAAGGTCCACTTCCTTCCCGACACGGAAATCTTCACGCAGAACCATGAGTTCCGCTACGAGATCCTGGCCAAGCGCCTGCGCGAACTCTCGTTCCTGAACAACGGCGTGCGCATCCGCCTCAAGGACGAGCGCGACGGCCGCGAAGACGACTTCTCCGGCGCCGGCGGCGTCATGGGCTTCGTGCAGTTCATCAACGCCAACAAGAAGGTGCTGCATCCCACGGCCTTCCACGCCAACGGCACGCGTCCTGCGGAAAGCTACGGCGGCATCCCCGGCACCGAGATCGGCGTCGAAGTCGCCATGCAGTGGAACGACAGCTATGCCGAACAGGTGCTGTGCTTCACCAACAACATCCCGCAACGCGACGGCGGCACCCACCTGACGGGCCTGCGCGCCGCCATGACGCGCGTGATCGGCAAGTACATCGAGCAGAACGAACTGGCCAAGAAGGCCAAGGTCGAGGTCAGCGGCGACGACATGCGCGAAGGCCTGTGCTGCGTGCTGTCCGTGAAGGTGCCCGAGCCCAAGTTCAGCAGCCAGACCAAGGACAAGCTGGTCTCCAGCGAAGTACGCGCGCCCGTGGAGGACATCGTCGCCAAGGCGCTGACCGACTACCTGGAGGAAAAGCCCAACGACGCCAAGATCCTGTGCAGCAAGATCGTCGATGCCGCGCGTGCCCGCGAAGCCGCGCGCAAGGCCCGCGAGATGACGCGCCGCAAGGGCGTGCTCGACGGCATGGGCCTGCCCGGCAAGCTGGCCGACTGCCAGGAAAAGGACCCGGCGCTGTGCGAGATCTACATCGTCGAGGGTGACTCCGCCGGCGGCTCCGCCAAGCAAGGTCGCGACCGCAAGTTCCAGGCCATCCTGCCGCTGCGCGGCAAGATCCTGAACGTGGAAAAGGCCCGCTACGAAAAGCTGCTGACCAGCAACGAAATCGTCACCCTGATCACGGCCCTGGGCACCGGCATCGGCAAGGCCACGGCCGAATCGGGCAAGAGCGGCAGCGACGACTTCGACCCCAACAAGCTGCGCTACCACCGCATCATCATCATGACCGACGCGGACGTGGACGGCGCCCACATCCGCACCCTGCTGCTGACCTTCTTCTACCGCCAGATGCCGGACCTGGTCGAGCGCGGCCACATCTACATCGCCCAGCCGCCGCTGTACAAGGTCAAGAACGGCAAGGAAGAGCTGTACATCAAGGACGGCCCCGCGCTCAACCAGTACCTGCTGCGCATCGCGCTGATGAACGCCAGCGTCAGCACCGGCGGTGCCAACCCGCGCACGCTGGACGGCGAGGAACTGGCCAAGCTGGCCAACATGCACCTGGCTGCCGAGACCGTCATCGACCGCCTGTCCAACTTCATGGATGCCGAGGCCCTGCGCGCCATCGCCGACGGCGTGCAGATCACGCTGGACAGCATCGAGGCGGCCCAGGCCTGCGCCCCCATCCTGGAGGCCAAGCTGCGCGAGTTGACCACCACGGGCGTGCCCGCCGAGGTCACGGCCGAAATCGACCCGGTCTCCGAAAAGCCCGTGCTGCGCATCAGCCGCCACCACCACGGCAACATCAAGAGCTCCATCCTCACCCAGGAGTTCGTGCGCAGCCACGACTACGCCGCGCTGGCCGACGAAGCCCAGAACTTCAACGGCCTGCTGGGCGAAGGCGCCAAGGTCACGCGTGGCGAGGGCGAAAAGGCCAAGAGCGACAAGGCCGGCGACTTCCGCCAGGCCATGCAATGGCTGCTGCACGAAGCCGAACGCACCACGGCCCGCCAGCGCTACAAGGGCTTGGGCGAAATGAACCCCGAGCAGCTGTGGGAAACCACCATGGACCCCACCGTGCGCAGCCTGCTGCAGGTGCAGATCGGCGACGCCATCGAGGCCGACCGCGTGTTCACCATGCTCATGGGCGATGAAGTGGAGCCACGCCGGGAATTCATCGAGACGAATGCGCTGCGGGCCGGGAATATCGACGTGTGATACTGTCGGGTGACAGAGAAAGTGAAAACTGTGCCAAGTTGGTGAAAAATCTCTGACACAGTTTTTCAAAAAGTGAGCCCGGAGCAATCCGGGCTCACTTTTTTTTCGTATATGTGCAACCTAAGCGCCATGAACTGCTGTAGCCGGTCGATGCACTGATAGTCACCACCACACCCCTCCACCGCTATCGCTTGCTTGGACATCAGTCTTGATGTACGATTTTCGTACGTTTAATGTTGATTTTTATGACGAGGTCTACAATGATTAATGAACTAGCAGCCAAGATCAAAGCAGCATTGGTGGCATTCTGGGATGAACGCGCCATTCCACCAGAAGAAGGGGCCGCAGCTACCGTCGATGATCTCATCGGCCCGGTCGAGTCTATGATTGCGGTTGAAGTACTGGTTGTCTTGGATAAGATCACTGGGGTTCAGCTGCCCAATTCCATCATCCAACCCGGCGGGTACAACACAAAGGATGAATTTGTCAACAAGCTCAGTGCTGCTGTACTAGCCCATGTAACGAAGAAGGCGAAGTTATGAAAAAGACTACGGCCGATGTGGATGAGCTAGACCGATTGCAGCTAGGTCAACGTCTTAGGGCTGCGCGAGAGTATGTCGGTCTTTCGCAGGAAGAAGTAGCCTTCGCTCTATCAATATCCCGGCCAGCCGTAGGCAACATTGAAGCAGGTGCAAGAAAAGTTGACGCGTTTGAACTAAGCAAACTGAGCGATTTGTACGGTAGAACAGTGGACTATTTTTTAACGGGGAACGCTCCGGCAGACAACACGCGCATCGCCTTCCTCGCACGCGCGACCCAAGGGCTGTCTGAAAGCGACTTAGATGAACTTGCCCGCTTTGCTTCATTCCTGAAGTATTCACCGAAATCTAAAAGGCGCGCTGTATGAAGGCCGATGACGAAGCCCTAATGGCCGCCGCACGTAGAGCAACCGAAGTTCTTGAGGAATTTGAAGTCAGGAAGCGCATTGATACGGGTTACACCCGGATAGATGCCGAGCTGATCGCGTCTGCCTCAGAAGTCATCGTAATGTATCGAAAATTCGAACGGCTGCTCGGCGGATTTTTACTCGAAGACGGGAACCCAGGAATCATCGTTAACTGGGATCGACCGCGCGGCCTTGTACACATGACCTGTGCTCATGAGCTCGGCCATTTCGCGCTTGGTCACGAGAGCACCTCAGACATAACCGTCGATGTTTCTAAGCAGGCCGCCCTAATTGAGCGCACCGCGAATCAATTTGCATACGCTCTACTAGCACCATCCTGGCTGGTTTCCCAAACAATGCGCCGTCAAAGCTGGGGCCGCGACAGTATCCGACGCCCATCGATCGTCTATCAGATGTCGTTGCGGTTGGGTATGAGCTACAAAGCAATGGTGTGGTCGCTCAATCGTCTGGGTCACCTCTCGCTTAATGATGCTCTTGGAATCGTCGATGTTCAGCCGAGCTCACTCAAGCGCGAACTCCTTGGCGGCACCACCCTCAGCAATCCACGCAGTGACGTGTGGATGCTGACAGAAACTGACCGTGACCGCATATTAGAACCAGGCATGAGTGACCAGATAGTCTTTGACTTACCTAATCATGCTAGCTCAGGGCATATCTGGTCGGTCGACGAGGCACAGAGCGAAGGCTTTCTGCTAAAACCATTTGTGCGAGATGCCCGCCTTATGCCAGCGCCTCGCGGCTCAGATGTTTTTGTTGGAGGTAATGGATCGACGCTCCGCTATGAGCTGACCACGCCTTCCGATATTGCAGCTCCTTGGGCTATAGAAAACGGTGAGGTCGAAAATTATGCTGCTGATGGAGACCTCGTTTTAAGGTTAAATTCACGTAGGAGAAAGATTTCGCTTAGCGAACGTGCGCCATGGCAGCCGGGGCGAATGCCAACTGGCCAACTTAGCCTGTTCGCGGAGTTCGAACGGGTTGAGGATGGTTTTTCGCAACCTGAGCGTGATCGGCGATTGGCAGGGATGCGACACGTCTAATGATTACCGCACAAATCGATTTTTCAGCACGAATGGGTGAAGCTCGAGACCAGGGCCAAAGGCCTACCTGTCTAATTTTCGCCGGCTCCGACTTGAATGCAGATTCAAAAGGTGTTGGACATTTAAGCACAGAATTTCTGTGCCACTACGCTGCGAAGCTAGCAGGGAATTGGCAACCGGGCCGCGGCTTCCAAATTGAACATGTCCTCGGTGCGCTTCGAACCCCAGGCCAGCCAATCGAGATACACTATCCGTATCAACCATACGGTCACGATACGCCACTAGTTGTTCCCAGTGGCGACTTCGAGCTGTTCAACTCACCAACTGCACGTCAGGCAGATCTGACTAGCGCTGAGATTGTAAGACAACTGAGCAATAATAAACCCGTTGGCTTGGTTGTTCAAGTATGTCAGTCACTCTTGGCACCAAAGGATGGAATCATTGAATTCGACCCTCTCGTCATTCCAGATCAGTATCATGCACTGATTGGTGTGGGACTCGGTATTGATTCGGGATCCGGAGATAATCATGTGTTATTGCGCAACTCATGGGGTCCATCTTGGGGCCATAGCGGGCATGCCTGGATGCCAACTGCGCTGCTGGATATTATTCTCGTAGACGGCTTTTTAATATAAATATGGCTACACTCTTTGATTCCCAAGATCGCATTGTTCCAACTTGGTTGGCGGCAGCACGGTACCTCAATACACAGCGACCCAGACAGGGGAAAAATCTTCTTTTGGAGATCTCGAATCCCCTGGAATTGACTGCTGAGGACCTCGCAGTGATGGGCCAAGTCGATCAGGCACTAGCGACGTCTGCACTTACGTTGAAAACAGTCGCTGGAACGATATTTCCAATAGCCATGTACAAAAAATATGGAAGACCCGGCTACTACGAAAAATACGCGGAAATGCTGCAGCGCGGCAAGGCTGCAAACACATGGGGCACCTATGCCCATCGGATGATTTCTCGACCAGGGAAGGAACCAGGCACAACAATTAATCCATTAGAGTACCTTGTAAACAAGCTAGCCAACGAAGGGCAGCCACAGAGAAAAGATGGTGTAAAGGCGCAGTATGTCTCAACGTATGAATTGAGTGTTGCAGATCCTCAAGAGGATTTGCAGCCCCAGCTAGAGGTTGGAGGCGAAATACCCACCTACAACCCAGCGCTTGACATGAAAAGATGGCTTGGCCTTCCATGCCTCTCGCACCTAAGCTTTAAACGCGTTCCACACGAAAATGGCTATGCGGTTGATCTAACAGCAATTTATAGATCACATCACTATTGCGCACGAGCGCTTGGTAATCTTCTAGGCCTTGCTCAATTACTTTCTTTCGTGGCGAGAGAGAGCCACCTCGAGGTGGGCATGCTCAGTTGTCTCTCGACTCACGCTGAACTCGACGTCAGTGAATGGGGTGGAGTTTCAAAGACAGACTCCATTCTTGGCGTTTAAATAACTCAGCAAAACCCTATTCAGAACAAATCAGCCTGCGACCCTATCTGATTTGGCTTCATTGCATCGCCATATATGCGATGCATGCCCTGCCGGAACTCTGTGACCCCCCCATAGCTTGGATGACGGACGCACTCTACCTCAATACCGAAGGTTGAAGCATAAGTTACGGCATCTTGTCCAATACAAACGATGCGACGAATTCCCAACCAGTTAATGAGCGCATTGTTGAGTTCAGTGACCTCAGATAACTCACGAGCAGCAAACCGCCGATTGGTCATTGGGTCATCGGGATCATGGGGATGGAGCGGGAAAACATTCCAAAGAAGAGGTGGTTGCTCTAGGCGCGCCAAAACTGTCCAAATTTCTGTCGCAGTGCGTTCGGCGATCGACGGCCCCTTAGTTGCTTTACATGGTGACGTGCCTGGGTAATGTGCTGCAATCAGGGGCAAGCGTGCCTCATCTGTTAACGCTAGACCTGTGCGCCGCCCTCCACGATAACCCAAATCGCGTCCCATCCATATCGTGTCTGTGCCAAGACTCTCGACAGCAGCAAGGTAGTCTCGTAGATTCTTTCGTCGCATCGCGGGTGCATTGGCTAGATCATGCACTTCACAGTGATCACTATAAGGATTGAAGACGCCGTGCAGTTGGATGCTCGCAAGAGCAGCGACAAATGTGCGTGGAGTCATACTTTAAATTCAGGTTTGAGAGGCAAAGTGACGCCGATCTCCCGCGAGCGTCGCGACTTTGTTTGCGGAGCGGACTCAGGTGGCAGATCTAAAGGAGCAAAGGTTACCGAGTGCATTTCCATATCGACAGTGACGACACCACTACCACTGTCACGCAGTTGGCGGAACACCTTGAAACCATCGAGGATGGCCCGTTCCCACTGCCAGAGAGGACAAACCGCTACTTCATAGCCTTCGACCATATCCTGCACTTGCTTTAATAGTCCGTACTCTAGCTTACCTATTTCTGTGTTTTCGTAGAAGTCGTGACGATCAGCGTGATTAAAAATCCAGGTTGCAATACCTTCTTCTATAATAGCAGCCCGAGCTCCATCCTCATTCTCATCAAGCTTCGGATCGCTTTTCCGCTTGATTTTCAATAGAGATCGAATCACTGGCGACCAACCTAAATGCGCTACGTAAGCGAGATGAAATACATCGTGAAATCGGTAGCCGT
Organism: Delftia sp. S65; assembly: GCF_016516495.1. Lineage (NCBI taxonomy): Bacteria > Pseudomonadati > Pseudomonadota > Betaproteobacteria > Burkholderiales > Comamonadaceae > Delftia > Delftia sp. S65. The sequence continues at coordinate 296,592 of NZ_JACVUR010000002.1, read as the reverse complement.
CCAACTCTGTTCGGTTATCGGTTAAGCGGTCACCGATGTTGACATTTCGGATTTGCTGGATGACATAAGGGCGCTCATTATCTTGCCCTTCATTGTAAAAACGTTCGATAAAGGAAACCTCGAACCTGCGCTCGAATTTTTCGTGCGATGGTGATTTCTCGTCAAATGGGGGGATATATTGCGTTCCCGCCTTAGGCCAGCGTGATTCAAATTTCTCAAGATTGGTAGTAGCTATATCAGCAAATTTTAGTTCGAACATCCATCCTACAGTTACTAGGTCTGCCAACAGCTTGGCAAGCAACTCCAAAGAGGATGAGTTCGAGAGTTGAGGAGAACTTGTAATGCTCATCAGCTGACCGGCATGGATCCCAAAATCCGATAGCTGTTGAGTACGATCAAGCGATGGAAGCTGCTCGTGGCACATCGCGTAAACGCCATCAAATCGCAAGAAAGTAATTTGCTCAACAGGCTGCGAACTAGAGATGGAAAAACGGCGTTGCAATTCATTAAACCCTGCCATTCCGACGCTGGAAAGCGAGTGTCCGTACTCAACGGAGACAGCCGTCAAATACCAAAAGCAATCTCCTAACTCCTCTCGAACGATTGCTTGCTGAGCAGCTCCAATGTCACGATAAGATTTTTTCACCGCTGCAAGCAAACCACCAACTTCTCCGAATAGGCCAAATCTTAGTTGACTGAGCGCTTCAGGCTTACCCTTAAATTGATTCGCAGCATCAGCTCGCTCCTGATACTCTTGAAGTGACATAGGGGACTTGCCATTACTCACGCTTCCAGCATTTTTCATATTGTCGTCCTCATACAATCTTCTGCATCAAGACTGTGCCATAGATCGTTTTCCGATTGCAATTCATGCTTTAAGACTCTTGCGCATGCAATGATGGTCTGACGATCCCCCATGCTTGCCCCCATGCTTAGAGCGCGGTCGCGTACGCGTACCGTCACGTCGTAGTGCGGATAAGCAGCGCTTGCCTGAAACCAGGCCTGCCGCAACCCCAGTTGGCGCGCGAACGCATGCAACTCAGGGAGGTTGTCAGCTACCAGGTGGCACCAGAGCTTCCCACGCCAAGGGATCAGCTCGTCATCAACATAGACGGCCATACTTGCCCTCATGCAAATTTAATTGCATAATTTTATGCAAAATGAATCAAAAACGCAAGCCCATTATTGATCCAAAGGTTCTTGGTTTAGAGCTTCGCAACCGGCGGAAGTCCCTCAGAAGAACTCTGACAGAAATCTCTGCACTCACCGCGGTAAACGTAGGCCAGTTGTCACGTCTCGAGAACGGCCACATGAAAAGGGAAGGAGGAAATTTGCAAAAATTTCTTCTAATTTTGCAAGAACTTGAGGAGGCTGAGCGACCACCGACAACACCTAGTCTTATTGAACGGTTTGAGGCGATCGTTGAGCGTTCTAAGCGTCACGCCGATGCTGCTAAGGCGTTCATCGACGCACTAGAGCAGCTTATGTGACACAGTTGGTAATTATTTCCCTATGCGCACAACCTAGCATTTTGAGAAAAATGTGTGAGTTGTAGAAAGTCCCATCGGGTCGGGAGCGCTGCTAGCCCAGAATCCCACGGCGGATGTTGCACAGCAGAAATGCCTCAAAAAGCTAGGGCGGTACGAAGCCATCTCGCTGGAAAACGCGAATCAGTGCGATAGAAATATATCACTAAGTGCTTGTTTTTATTGATTATTTTGACTTTTCTTGACCGCTCGATTACGCTCACAGCCAATCCAGTGCCCCATCTGAGTCATCGTGAGTCCCTTCTCTCGCCTGCTGCATGAATTACGCCAAAGACACGATCTGAGGCAGAACGCGCTTGCCGAAAAAATGGGCTACGACAAGACCTACATCTCAGCTGTCGAGGTGGGTCTGAAGGGGCCTCCAACGCCGGAATTCATAGACAGACTGGTCCGCGCCCTGTCGCTGAGCGAAGCAGAACGCCAGCACCTCCATGAGGCCGCCGATGCATCTCGGCGCAAAGTGGTCGTGAACAGCGACATCCCGGAAGATGCCTACTGGCTACTCAAGGAGTTGCGGGAGCGGCTGCACAAGCTATCGCCCACGCAGATACGCGTCATCCGTGACGTGCTCAGCCTACCTATAGAAGGGCAAGCGGTTGCCTGCACCGCAGATGCATGCGGCGCCCGCCAGCGTCCTCATGCCAAACAGGAGGCCACCATGTGATCGCGCAATAAAAAACGGGACAGCCTTTCGGACCGTCCCGCTGGGTGAAGCATCTTTCGATACGTCGTTTTGCACCGCAAGTATCCCCAGCTGCCCTCCCAGCGTCAAGGCACCCCCCAATCTCCATCCCCGTGTGACACCGGTTCATGACCCGGTGCGGGCATCTTTTTGCCCAAAAACGCGGGACTCTTTGACGTGTTTCCAGCCCGAGCACAACAAAACCGGGCGGAAGGGAGAACCTATGTCCACGCATTTTTGGCGCGGCCATTGGCAAGGCCGCAACGCGGCTGGCCAGGTCCATCAGCGCGCGCGTGAAGTCGTACGGCCCACGGGCGGCATCCTGCGCGGCTTTGTTCCCAGCAGAAAGAACGGCCGCCTTGTGCACCACGAGGGCCTATTGGAGCGCGATGCCATCACGCTCTTTGAGGCCCATCACCGGGTCGCTCAGTACCGCGAGCAGCCCATGACGCTGCAGTACCCGGACGGCCCTCGTTTGCGACGCTACACCCCGGATTTCGAGGTGGTGCTTGATACCGGAAAAGCTCTCCTTGTCGAGATCAAGCCGGTACGCAGCCTGCAGAACCCCGAGGTACAGCACAAGCTCTCTTGCATCGCGGCGCACCTCGAGCGTACCGGACAGCCCTTTGTGGTGCTCGATAGCGCCGTCATCCGACAAGAGCCACGCCTCACCAATCTGAGGCAGATCCTGCAACAAGCCGACCACCTGATGCCGACCTCAACGGCAGTCACTGTCGCATTTCGCCAGCTCGAACATCGCTTCCCCATGGCGTACCTAGAGGCCCAGCAAGCCGTTGCCGCCATGCGCCTACGCCCGGCCAATCTGCTGCTCATGGGTTACCTCTGGTGCGACCTGAGCACTCCGTTCGGCCCCTCCACCGAACTTCACCTGATTGAGGAGAAAAGCCATGAATGGTTTTGCCTTTCGCAAGCACACGGTTTTTGAATGGCAAGGTGCGCAGCACCGCATCGAGCGTCTTCATCCCAATGGCGACGTCTGGCTGGAGCGCCTGAACTCGGGACAACTCGTTTCATCGACGCGCACTGAGTTGCTGACGGCGTATACCGATGGAAGCCTGTCTGCGATGAGCACCGCGACATCCAACACCTCCGAGCCCATCATTGCTGGCAATGTGTACACACGCCCGTTGAGCGATCTCACGCCCAAGGTGCAGCAGGAGTTGCGGCGCCGCCAAGCCTATGTGCAGGGGATACTGGCCGACGGCTCGCCCCTGTTCACCAAGGCGTACCTCGCGCCGCGATTGCAGGAGATTGCCAGGAAAATAGGCGATCCCCAGCCGCCATCGGCGCCTACCTTCTGGCGCTGGATCAGGAGCTACCAGCGCGACAACGATTTCCGGGCCTTGATCCCCCGCCATGACCGCCGCGGAAGCCGCCATCCGCGCCAGTCCGACCGCCTCCTGGCACTGGCAGAGGAAGCCGTCACCGAAGCCTACAAGCTCTCGCGCCGCGCGACCATGGCGGTGATCCAATCCATCCTGCAGGGCAAGGTCGATCAGGAAAACATCTCCCGCCACAACGGGCCAGGGCTCCTGATCATGCCCTCTATGCGCACGTTGTACCGGCTGCTTCAGCGGGTCGAGGCCTACGAGGCTTTCAGCTTGCGCAATGGCTCAGCGGAAGCCGAGCGCAAATTTCGCGTACTGAAGGGCCCCGTCGTCTCCAAGCGCATTCTGGAACGGGTCGAGTGCGATCACACGGTCCTGGATCTCTTTCTGATCGACGAGCGCACCCAATTGCCATTGGGGCGCCCCACGCTGACGGTTTGCATCGACCACTACAGCAAGATGCCCTTGGGCTACTACGTGAGCTACCAGGCACCATCCATTGCGGCCGTGGTTGGCGCGCTGCGGCATGCCATTCTTCCCAAGCCAGCGGCAACGCAGCATGACGGCACTTCAGCAAAGGCATCACTTGTACCTACCCATGCGTGGACATGCCATGGGCTACCGCAGGTTCTCGTCGTAGATAACGGTCTGGAGTTCCATGCCCACGCGCTCCAGAGCATAGGCATGGACCTGGGGATGGCAGTGCTGTTCTGCCCCAAATACCAGCCCTGGTTTAAAGGATCTGTGGAGCGCTTTTTTGGCAGCATCTCGCGCCGTTTCCTGCATACCTTGCCTGGCACCAGTTTTTCTCGATGGCACCATCGAGGGGACTATGACCCGCTCAAGCATGCGGTGCTCACGCTGGGTGACTTCACGCAGATGTTCGAAAAGTGGCTGCTCGACGACTACGCCCAAACCGTGCATCGCACCACCCAGGAGACCCCATGGGCGCGCTGGCACCAGGGCTTGCAGAACTATGAGCCGACCTTGCCCCGCAGCCGCCACACACTGGCACAGCGCATTGGACAGGTGAGCCAGCGCAAGCTCAGCAGGGAGGGCATCCTCCTTGATGGCATCCGGTACAGCGGCCCGGAATTGCTCCCACTGTTGCGCTCCCATGGTCCTGGCGTCGAAGTGCGTATCGTCTTTGATCCCGATGATTTGGGCGAGATCCATGTCTGGGGGCCGGACCAGGCCGACCCGATCACGGTCAAGGCACTGGATTGGGAATACGCCCATGGCCTCACCCAATTGCAGAACCAGCTCATACGCAAGATGGTGCAAGAACGCGGCGCGGCACAAACCAACGTCCAGGCCAGGCAGGAGGCCCGGCTGACCCTCATCGACATGATGCGCGAGCAAATGGCCAGCCGCAAACTCGGTGACCGCAAGCGGGCTGCCAAGCTCCAGGGAGACAGCAGCCGGCAGGATAAGCCAACGGATACGCCTGGCTCATTGCGGCCGCCACGAGCCCCGGCACCTCGCCCCATGGCGTCTACATCGACCCCGCAGTCCACCCCCATCCCGACGTCGCGCGCTACGGACCCGCGAGGGGACTTCACCCCTCAGCGGTATCCCTTGCTGCGGTCTGTCCAGGACCTGCAAAATAACGGAGGCCGTCCATGACAGAGGTGTTCTACGACACCGTCAAGCAGCTACAAAGTACTTGCTTGATGTTTCCGGCATTCCAAACGGCCTTTGAGCGCATGGATGCCAATTTGCGTCTGTATCGGAAAACCGGCATCGCCCAGAATCTTCTGGTGCTGGGCGAAAGCGGTACCGGCAAGACCACACTGGCCCGGTTGTTCATCGAGCGCTATCCCAGGCAAGCTCTGCTCGAGCGCGACGTGGTTCCGGTGATCTACGCCAGCGTTCCCGCGGCAGCCACCATTGCCGGCACGGTCGAAGCCATACTGACGCAGTTGGGCGACCTGCAGCCCGACCGTGGCACGATTTCCGTCAAGACGGCCCGGGCCGTCAAGCTGGCCAAAGGCTGCGCCGTGGAAATGCTGGTCTTCGACGAGGCCCAGCACATCCAGGACCGCGGCAAATCGCAAAGCCAGTACTTCGTGGGCGACTGGCTCAAAGCATTCATCGATGCGCTGTCCCTGCCGGTGACGTTACTGGGACTACCACGCACCCAACGCTTGCTCCAGGTCAACGAGCAGCTGCGGCGACGGTTTTCTCACTGCCTCTCGCTCTCGATGGAGTCTGGCAACCAGCAGCCCGACGAAGCCGACAGCATTGCCTTGCTCGCCTCGTTGGCAGAGGCGCTGCCGCTTCCTCTGAGTCCCAGTCCTCAAGGCTGGCGGGAGTTGGGACTGCGGCTGCATTTCGCCACGCAAGGGCGTATCGCCTATGTCAAGCAGCTACTGGTTCATGCCTATGGTTGCGCGATCGACAACGGCAGCGACTGCATCACGGCCACCGAACTGGCCCAGGCTTTTACGGCCTCCATCTGGCCCGCCGGCATCGGGCCGTTGAACCCGTTTGACCATGGTTTTCAGTGGCGAAACCTTGATCGCCAAGGCGAACCGTTCCAGATGGGAGATGTCGGCACCCAGCCGGCGAGAAGGGGCAAGCAATGAAAGCCCTGCCCCTTCGACCTGCTCCAATCGCTGGCGAGCCCCTGGACAGCTATATCGAGCGGCTGGCCCATGCCAATGACTGCACCGCCTCCGAACTGACCCGCTTGATCCGCCAGTGCGGAGATGACCACCTGGCAGGACTTGCCGGCCTACTGGGTGGTCAATCGCTGGTGGCTTTTGGATCTCCCGCGATTCCGAAAATCGGCATTCCAGTCCGATCCTTCGGCCTCCCCGCCACCAGCTTTACGCATCGTCGCATGCGCGTCTGCCCAAGCTGCGTTGCCGAATCTCCGTGGATTCGGCCGCTATGGCGCCTGAAGGTAGTGACGGCGTGCCCCGTGCATGGCATCACCCTAGTTCAGCACTGCCGTCGATGCCATGAGCCCGTACGCTTGAACACCGCGCTCACGGGTGCCTGCGGCTGCGGCCTCCACTACCGCGCTTCGGCGCACCAGGTCGGTAGCGCCGAACGGGCACTCATGCGCGCCATTGATGATTCGCTCCATGGAGCGGGCAATTTGGTGTCTGGAGACCTTGCCCTGCGGATGAACACGGCCGAGTGGTCCAAGTTGCTCCGCTATGCAGGCCGGCTGATTCAAGGTCCGACGCTGGAGCACCCTGGACAAATCGCCGCACTGGAAGATCTGGACGTTGCAAGAGGTATCGTGCAAGGCACGTTGGCCTTGCTGCAGGATTGGCCAGACGCGTATTGGCGCTGCCTTCAAAAGTTCGTTGATGCCGCGCCGTGGGATGGCAGCATCCGACGTGTATTCACGCCCTTGTATACGGTGATCTATCAACGGTTGCCCGAGCCTGCTTTTCAGTTCCTGCGCGACGGATTTGAAACCTTTCTGCTCGAACACTGGCGCGGAGAGCTTTGTGGGCGGCACCGAGCTTTCAGGCCCGAAACCTTACAAAACCATCCCCGCAAGGGGCTCGCCAAACTCGCCCGCGAAGCGGGTATGGGCCGTAGCCTGCTCAAACGCCTGGTGCACAACGACTACCTACCGGGAATCCGATTCCGGTCGCTCTCGGGTCAGGGGCGCGAAACGATTACCGTCAATGCCTCCCAAGTTGCTGAGCTGCTGCCTGATCGGGCGGCCTACCGGGATCTCAAGAGCACGGCGCAGTTACTGGGTTTGAAGCGCTCCCGCTTGCGCCAGTTCGTTGCGCTGGGCATCCTGCAGGCCGATTGCCGGCCTGACTGGAGCCGGAGATCACATTGGCACTTCCACAAAGCAGCGCTGCAAGACTTCATCGCGCGCCTTCGCATGCTCAGCACTGGTGAAGCCCTGGGGTCCTGCGTGACTCTCGGGGAGGTGCTGCAGTTCTGGCAGCTGGCGCCGCAGGAGCTGCGCGCCCTATTCGATGCGCTCTGGAGTGGTGAGCTGCCACTGAGAATGACCGAGAACACAGTCATTTCGGCAATGGTGCTTGACGGCAACCGCACCCGCTCGTGGCTTGAAGATCACCGCCGCCGCACGATCCCATGGCTAACGCCGACCCAGGCGTCCAAGCTTCTTGAAGTCAAGGAGCAGGTGGTGTACGAGCTCATCGGCAAGCACCTGCTGGTGGCTGATCTTGTCTCCGGGGGACGCTCGATGCTCAAGCGCATCCAGCATGACAGCCTAAAAGCCTTTCAACGCGACTATGTTTCACTCAGCACGCTCGCCAAGGCCGCAGGAACCACAGCGACAGCCCTGCTCACCATGCTACCTGCCAAGCCTGTGACGGGGCCACGTATTGATGGCGGCCGGCAGTATTTTTTCCGGAGGCAAGACCTTGCAGGGTTGAATCTCCCGGCGGCGGTAGAGGACTGAATGGGACAGAATTGAATAGTGCCGTTCGGTGGCTCTCAGCGCATCTCTTCGAGGTAGGGGCTTTGCCGGCCTGTGGACAATAGGACGATTGGACCAGGAGGTTTGTGATGGTGAACCCAACTACCGCCGCTTTCCGCAAGATGATGCTCAACGGCCGCTTGAATACGCTGATGAACCAGGGCGTTCAGGAAGGCATCGCAGCGACCGCATCGGCTCGGGAGGACAGGCAAACCACGGCCGACGCATCTGCTGAAGCCAGGCACAAGGACATCGAGCAACGCCGCCGCTTCGTGCAGCCTGAATTCTTCACGCCTGTGGATAAGCCATCAAGGAAACAGCCGACACAAGCCGAGCTGGATGCGGAGTTTGCGATTCCTGCCCATGTGCTGAAAAAGCAGGATGCATCCGACCTATGAGCGTGGCGCTAATTTTTCAGCAGGTTGTCGCGACATAGAAATGCCTTTCATAGGCTCGTCACATGCGGCTGAACTTGCACTTCCATACCATTTCAGCTTCTTTGGCAGCCACCACAGATTTTTTCAAGTTCTACGCCATGCTTCTAGATGATCGCCGCCATCTAACCATGAAAAACTGCTCGCGGAGCCTGGCGCTTCAGTTTCAGTTTGTCTGACACTCGACAGATACCCAGACGCTGGGCGTGGAGGGCGACGGCAGGCCTACCGGCCTGCATGCCGAGCACCGCAAACTGGCGGGACTGACTACGGTGCCCAAGGTGCCATCGATGGTAGCCACGGCAGTCGGCGTATACCTGCGCGCGGCAGCATGGGCAAATCCGCCGAGCAGAGATCATGGGCTTGTGCCACCTGAGTGAAGGGCAGGCCAAGGACTTGCTGAAACGGATGCAGGGATCGGAGTTGCTGCGGCTGGAAGGTGCAGGGCGTGGAGCGTTCTATCGGATGGGAGAGCGCGGGCAAAAACGGATGAAAACGGATGAAGAGCATCCGATTGTGGCGACGCGAGAGCGCTAGCGGGCATGTGATCCTTCCTCGCTTGCTCGCACACGATGGGTCAAAACGCCCGCAGCTTAGGCAGCCATTTGCTCTATGGCAATACTGGCGGGCTGCCTGAACAGCAACAACTGATTCACGGGTGACTGCATCAGCTCCAGCAGCTTGGGCTTGTTTTCCATGAACGCCCTCTCCCCGCTGGAGCCCAATGCGCCAGCAACCGCTTCTCGGTGCAGCTGATTCATCAGCGCCCGGTAGCTGCCAAGCACCTGCTCATACTTTGTGGCGCCCGTCTGCAAGATCTGCTGTGCCAGACGAGGTTTGCCCACACGTGCGGCCAGCAGATGTTCCGTATGCAGTGCGGCCGGCAGCACATCCACCAGCAGGTGAATGAAGTCCAGCATCAGCTTGAAGTTCTTGCTCTCATTGCGCTCCTTGCTGCTTGAGCGCACATAAGCTGCAATATTGTCCACAAGCGAGATGATGTGATTGCGCTTGGCGCCCATCTGTGGCAGCAGCTGGGCAGCCACATCGCGAATTTCAGGCACCAGTGCGCGGTCCTGCAAAAGCGATCGCGCATATTCCACGCCGCCCATGTAGTCGCCAATCTTGTCCATGTAGAACACCAGATTCTGCTCGTGCTGCGAGGCGCCTATTTCATCGACCGTGCTCTGGATCGCATCCAGCTTGCGGCCCAGATACTGCGTCTGCACCACAATCGCGCCCACCACAGCCACCGTGCTGAGCACCTGCACCGCCATCAGCACATTCTGCATATGCTGTATGGCCTGCGCTGAAGAGGCCACGGACTTCAGCTGCTCCAGAATCTCCTTGCTCGCATCCATCGTGCGCTCGGTAAATTTCAGGTGCTGGATGATGCCCGTCTTGCCACTGCCCTGCGCCCAATACGCCACTCCGTCGTAAATCACGGCCTGGCTTTTTTGCAGGGCTTCCACCAAAGTCGCACCAATGGATTCTTCGTCCAGGACCCAGATCTTGGTCACCAAATCTGCAATGTTGTTGATCAAAATACGTCCCTCTGAAGATACTTCTTGCGCATATAGGCGATCTGAATCACTGCAGGCATGGTCACGCGATAGGCGGTACCGGAAAGCATGGGCACCGTCAGCGCCACACCCAGGACCACGGCAAATGGCCCGGCAAAGGCCGCTGTACCCAAACGCGTACCAATGAACTGCGCAGCCATGGGGCCAGCAAAACGTGCAGCCAACCCAGCCCCCAGCGAAGCCAGCATGGCCCCCGCGACATATTCATAGAGCAGCATGGCAGCGGCACCACCCGTAGCCAATGCCAGTCGCACGGGCGACAGGCCACTGGCCTGCTTAAAGCGTTCCAGCAGATTGATCTTTTGCAAGAACTCTGCGCGCTGCGCCTCATTCATCTTTTCCCAGGCTTTGTCAGCCAGAAACTCGATGAGCTTTTCTTCCTTTCGGACAGCCTCGGTATCCTCAGCGCTCAGTTTCACCCCTACGCGCTCGCACACATCGGACAGAATTTCCTCGTACAACACTCCGTTGCCACGGAAAAAATTCACCACCGAATCACCGCCGTACAGTTGCAACTCGCCCGCCACCGCCTGCCAGCTCCTGAGCCATTTTTCGGGCATATCCAAGTGCGCGGTAAAGCCGGGGTCCGTCAGGATGCTGCTGGTACGGCGCATCTCGCCATCCGTGTCATAAATCAGGATCTGCGCCAGATTCGACACATCATCGTTGTCGCACAATGCCAGAAATTTCAGGCCTGGATCTTCACGGTACTTGATTGCCATAACGGCTTGCCTCTTTCTCAGGAATATGGAATGCCCGCTCCGCCAGCGCAGCGCATTTTCGCAGTGCTGGCGGAGCAAATGTTGGTCATCAAAAATCAGACCACCTGCGCCTTGCGGCCACGCACCTTTTTGGCAGGTGCCTCGGCTGCACGCGCCTCGCGCAGGCGGCGCAGCAGCTCGGTGGCTGGTTCGTCATTTGGGTCTTGTGGCACCAGCTCACCGCGAAAGGCCTTGGCCAGCAGCGCAGGTGTCAGGCGATCGGCAGTGGTGCGGGCAGTTTGTAGACGGGCTTCCAGCCGGTCGGCATAGGCGAACAGGATTTCTACGCGGCGGACGATTTCGGTTTGCTCGGCCACAATCGGCAAAATTACTGGTAGTGCTCGCAAGTCTTCGATATTAATACCCGCATACGCAACACCCTTAGTTACGCCAGTCAACCATCTCTGGCATTCATCGCTAGCAATCCATAAAGCAATGAAGGCGGGAACTGCAATATCTTTATCAACCGGAACGACAGCCACTTCGCGAGAAACATTCCAACCAACCATACTCGGCTGTGCTACAGCCACCCCACCCAACGTGCCTCGGACATTGACAAGGACTTCACCACCTTGAAGTACCGTTCGCGCGTACTCAGCCGAAAGACCGGGATCAATAAGCTTCGTGCCATCGAGATCAAACCGAAGCCATCGGACATTGCTTGTGCGTAAACACGGAACGCCATCCTGCGTCTCATTGCCGAGTTTGACTACTCCATAAGTGATGACCCGAGATTTCTCACAAACTGCTTTAAGTGAAGTTTGAATGTAATTACATTTATAATGAGCTCGCCAACCCTCTGTCAACCGCCCCGAAGTGGCGGCAGCCAAGACGGACTGACGAAAGCGTTTGATCAAGGGGGTGATGCGGGCGAGACGGTCGTTCAGGGCATCGACGCGGGTCAGGATGGTGTCGAGTTTGTCGGCGATGCGACACTGTTCCTGGAACGGCGCCAGTATAAATGGAGCCTTTCGGCCGGCGTCTGAGCCTAGCCTTGGCATGTTCACACCGTGGCTGACTTCAGTGACGTAATTCAGAAATTTTGGATGCTTCAACCAATGGAATAGATATTTTGCATGCACTGCAAAATTCGACCTCAAAGGAACAATCTCTGTGGTACAGACACCCTCAGAATCTGCAAAAATCACCTTATTTAGATAGGGTCGCAATTTTCCATAAAGCACATCACCTGCTGCAAATTTGTTTTTAGTACTTTTTGAATTCCTCTGAGCATAGTTGAAGCGTTGTAGAACTCGGCTAGAGTTTTTTTCGATATCCTCAAGTTCTAAAACCCATGTTTCAGCAGATATTTCTTGTGGTTCAATTTTTTGGGTTAATCCATAATCAAGCACCTCGCCTAGCTCTAAATTGAGCCAGCCAGATGGAATAGCAATAGTCATGCGCCCTCCCCCAGTTCCGCCAAAATCCCTTCCAGCTCCTCCAGCGTCGCATTCAGTTCATCTGTAATATCCCGCGCCAGCACCGCAGGTTCGGGCAAGTCAGCGGCATCTTCCACGCTATCGTCCTTGAGCCAGGCGATATCCAGACTGTCCTGCTTTTCGGTGCGGATCCATTCGCGGCTAAAGCTGCGCCAGCGGCTTTGCTCGCCCCCATCGGGGCGGACACTGTTGCCGTTCGCATCTTCACCATAAGCTGTGATGAAGTCGTCAAAGTGTGCCTCCGTCAGCGGAGTCCGTTTGCCAAACTTGGGTGCGTTGGCCCGCATGTCATACACCCACACGTTCTTGGTGCTGCCGGTGGCGGCTTCACCCACCTTCTCAAAGAACAGCACATTGGTCTTCACACCCTGCGCGTAGAAGATGCCTGTGGGCAGACGCAGGATGGTGTGCAGGCGGCATTTGTCCATCAAGACCCGACGGATGTCGGCGCCCACGCCGACTTCAAACAACACGTTGTCGGGCAGCACCACGGCGGCGCGGCCACCGTCCTTGAGGTGCTTGACGATGTGCTGCACAAAGGCCAGCTGCTTGTTGCTGGTGACGTAGGTCAGGTCGTCCCGCGTGGGGCCGCCTCCGCCCTTGGCCGTGCCAAAGGGCGGGTTGCTGAAGATGATGTCGCTCTTGGGCAGGCGCTGGCCCGCCGTGCCCAGGGTGTTGCCCAGATGGATGGCGCCTTCGTTATCGCCCTCGATGCCATGCAGCAGGCAGTTCATCAGCGCCAGCCGCCGGGTGTTGGGCACCAGTTCCATGCCGGCGTAGGCCTTGCGGATCTGGTAGGCGCGCTGGGCCTCGGTCAGATCCAGCAGATCATCGGTCTGCGCGCGGATGGCACGGTCTGCGGCAATCAGAAAGCCTGCGGTGCCAGCGGCCGGGTCTTGAATGGTCTCGCCGACCTGTGGGCGCATGACGGCAATCATGGCGTCGATCAGCGGGCGCGGGGTGAAGTACTGGCCTGCGCCGCTTTTGGTCTCGGAGGCGTTCTTTTCCAGCAGGCCTTCGTACAGGTCGCCGAGGCCATCCTTGTCGGTGTCAAACCAGTCGATGCGGTCAAGGTCGCTGATGAGCTGCTCCAGATGGCGCGGCTCGCTCAGACTGGTCTGGGCATTGGCGTAGATGGCTGCAATGCGGGGGCTGGTGGACTCTGACAGTTGCTGCAGCGTGCGGCGGTAGGTGTTGAGCAGGTTGATGCCGGAGAGGCCCCGCAGCTGGTTCCAGCGCGCGTACTCGGGCAGCAGCGGCTGTTTTATGACGCCGGACTTGAGATTCTCGTGCTCCATCTTGATGAAGAGCAGCAGCACGAGTTCGGTGACGTAGTCGCTGTAGTTGATGCCGTCGTCGCGCAGGACGTCGCAGAGGTTCCAGAGTTTCTGGACGATGTCGGAGGTGGTCATTGGAGATGAGAGTTGTCTGTCTTTTGATCGCTGTTAGCGCCTGATAGGGATTGGTTTCGGCACAGTGCATGCCTGAAACCGGCGTCTATCGTGCGCAGGCGACTGTTTTTTGGATGCCACCAGCTTGTAGTGATGGCAGCGCTGGGTGCAGAGCATAGTGGCAAGCACTGGTGCGTCAGGCCACCTTTTGCCAGAGGGCTTCGGCCAGGTGGATGACAACGGTATCGAGCTGTCCGCCCAGTACCTTGTCTACCTGCTTGGTACCGCCTTGCTGGCGGAAAGCCTCGTTCAGAAAACTGCTGTCCACCACGGTCTCATGCTTGAGCTGCCTGGCAATGCGGTCCAGCCAGCTGCGCTGCGCCGTCGTCCAGCTGTGCAGGCTGTAGATACGCTGCATGGCACGGTTGACGCGGTCCTCAAAAGGCAGCAGTGCTTCACCCAGCGCCGCCTTGCGAATGTGGGCCACGATGCCTGCAGCGATGTCCTGGTTGCTCTGGTTGCGCCAGGCCGCCTTGAGGGCGGCCTCCGAGAAGCCCGCGCCGTCCAGCAGCAGGCGCACTTCGCGCAGCTGCTCGCGTGTGAGATCTTTGGGACGGTTGACGATGACGGACAGTGCCACCGATTGGTTGAGCTGCTCCTTGATGAAGCTGGCAAAACCATCCAGATAGTCTTCAGGCCTGGCGTAGTAACCCCAGCTCTGCTCGCGGGCTACGAGTTCATCATGGTGATCGGACAAGACAGGGCGGTAGGCCGTTCCCATGAGTTCCTGCACCTCGCCCAGTTGCTGCAGCAACCGGGTGTTGTCCCTCAGGAAATTGGCGGCGGCCTGTGTTCCTTGCGTCTTGGCGACTTCATGCAGGTGCTTGTGCAGTTGGGCCGGCGGCACCCCCCAGCTTTGTTCGAGCTGCTGCAGGCGCTCCTTGAGCACGGGCTTTTTCTCGGCCTTGTGCTCGGCCTTGCGCAGCACGCGCATGAGCTTCTGGTTCAACTGGTCGAGCACGTCGTCGGCGTGCTTGCGCTCCGGCGTGCTGCCCGGTGCTTCGTAGGCAGCCGGGCTGTTCAGCTCATCCACCAGCTGCTCGATGGTGACGTTGGGATTTTTGACCAGCGGCTGCATGGTGTTGACCTTTTGCAGCGCGGCGTACAGGTCTACCGGGTCATAGATGCGAAAGACGGTTTTGCCAATATCGTCGCAACGGCGTGTGGCGCGGCCGATCATCTGCTCGTACAAGATGCGTGAACGCACGCGGCGCATGAAGACCAGATTGCAGATGGGTGGCACATCGATGCCGGTGGTGAGCAAATCCACCGTGACTGCCACCTTGGGATAGGCCTCGTTCTTGTAGTTGCGGATCATTTGGCTGACCTTGTCGGTCTTCCCCGTGATCTTGGTGACGGTGGCCTGGTTATAGACATCTCCGTGCAGTTCCTTGAACGCTTCTCCGAGCATGCGCACCACAGTGTCTGCATGGGTGTCGGTCGCGCAGAAGATCATGGTCTTCTCGTCACTGAACGGGTCCAGTTCCTGTGCCAGCTGGTTGCAGATGACACGGTTGAAGTTGTCGTTGAGCACGCCCTTGTTGAAGCTGGCCACGTCAAAGTGCAGCTCATCTTCGAGCTCGGCCTTGTCTATCTCTCCGGTTTGCAGGTGAATGCTTTCCACCGCATCCCCTTTGTCAAAGTGGATGCCGTTCTTGGAGAGCAGCGTGGTGTAGCGAATCGGTGGCTCGTGATCGATCAGCCAGTCGTCCGCCACGGCTTCGCGATAGCTGTAGGTGTAGATGGGATGGCCAAAGATATCGCTGGTGTGCTTGGCAGGCGTGGCCGTGAGTCCTACTTTGACGGCATCAAAGTAGTCCAGCACACGGCGGTAGGTGGACAGGTACTGGGACTGATCACGCAGCTCTATTTCGCCTTCGGTCATCTCCTGATCCAGCGTGTAGCCACGGTGGGCTTCATCGATGATGACGCAGTCAAACAGGTCTACGGGTGGCGGGCTGTCGCTGCCAAAGACGCGCTTGACCATGGCTTGCACCGTGGCGACCTGTACACGGTCTTCAGCCTCGGCCGCCATATCACCGAGTTCGGCAATGTTGTAGAGCTTGGACAGCGGCATGTTCTGCTCAAGCAGCATGTCGCCAAAGGCTTCCAGTGCCTGATCGCCCAATGCCGTGCGATCAACCAGAAACAGAATGCGCTTGAAGCGCTCGGCTTTGAGCAGGCGATAGATCAGCCCGATGATGGTGCGCGTTTTGCCCGTTCCCGTGGCCATGGCCAGCAAACAGTTGCGCTGACCATTGGCAAGACTCTGCTCAACGGCCTGGATCGCGTCGAGCTGATAGTCACGCAGGCCCAGATAGATTGCAGCCTCGGCCTCCAGCTTTTCCTGTGCCTTGGCAATATCTCGTCGAAGCAGATCCAGCAAGCCCTCTGGCGAATAGAAGCCCTGCAGCGGCTTGGCCAGATTGGCCGTGTGACGCAGGTCGCGAAACCACGTTCCACTGGACTGCTCATGCTGCTTGACGTAGGGACGACCATTGCAAGAGTAGGCAAACGGAATCTGGAACAGACCCCCTTGCCCATCTTTCCACGGCTGCGAAGGCGGCTGCTCTTTCCAAGCCATCTCACAGTCACCCGCCAGGGCAAAGCTGCGTGCATAGCGCTCCGCCTGACCAATCTTGCCAGCTACGTTTTGGTTGATTCGCTTGGCTTCGACCACCCCCACGGGAATCAGGCCGGCAAACAGCACGTAGTCTGCGCTTTGCATGCCTTGCATGGGCCATTCGGCAATGGCCAGGTTCTGCCCGCGCACAGGACGGGCGCCTTTGGCATGGGTCAGCTTGACGGTATCGGCCTTCCAGCCTGCATCGCGAAGCATCTGGTCAATGATGAGTCGGGTAGCCGCCTCGTCCATCGTCACCAGACTGGCTGCCTTGCGAGAACGCTCACTCCAGGCTCGCACAGACTCTGCGCTGGGGGCTTGCGCTGTTGCTGCTGCCGCCTGCGCTTTGGCCAGCTCTGCCTTGAGTTGCTCGATGGTGGCGCTGGCTTCGCTGGCCAGCTGCTCATAAATGTCGCGCTCCTGCAGAGCCTGAGCCGCCAGGGACTTTTCCTGATCGGCCTGCTGATGCAAAAGCTTGGCCAGCGCTTCACGGTCTGAAACCAGCGCTTGCTCGCTGCTCAGTCGCACATGAAGCGCTTCAATTTGCTTTTGCAGTGCATAGAGCTTCTGGCTTGGGTCATCCGGCAATTGGAATGGCCCTGGCTTGAATTGAGGGTTGGCTCCAAAGGTTCGATGAAACCAGAGCGCGACTTCTCGGGCGACCTTGAGGCTTTCCAGGGCCTCGCGATAACCGATGATGGCGCCCGCTTCATGCACAGCATCATTGCCGCGCGTGCGCAGCAGATGAAACATTTGACGCAGTTGCGGATCGAGGCTCAGGCGGCTGTCAATTGCACGTAGAAGCTCGGCCTGTGTAGGCTGCAGCAATTGAAGCCCGATACGGTGACCCACATCCTTGGCAATGGATTCCGCCAGCAAGCGCAGCTTTGCAACGCAACTGGGGGGGTCATGAGGAAAGATCTTCTCGGCAGCCAGGCCCAGAGCAGCCAGCGACTGGGAATGTGCGCTCAGAAAGTCAAAATTGCTCACTCTCCATTGCCTCTATTTCTTTACGTATAGATACATTATGGACTGCAGCCAGTTCCGTTCTGAATCGCCCCGGGCTTTGCGGAGGATGTTTGGTCTAAGCCCGCCTCATCATCACGGAGGGCCGACGGAAAACCAAGCCGGCTATCGCCATCCGGAAAGCCGGGCCAACTCCTCACCCTTCCACATACGCCCGCTCCAGCAACACCTTCGCCCGCTCAAGATCCCCCGCACTGCGCAGACACAGCTCCAGCTCTCCCGTCCCCCAGTGCCCGATCTGCCGCACGTCGCGGCTGAAGCCTTCCTCCAGTGTCACGGTGTCGGGGTCCAGTTTCAGCATCACCAGCATCTTGTTGGGGTACATCACCACGCTGGCAAAGTTTTTGAGCTTGCGGAAGGCGACGTAGAGCTTGAGCTGCTTTTCCGTCACGTCGTCGCCCAGCGCAAACACGAAGGAGCGCACATCGGCATACAGGGCCTGGATGTCCGCAGTCGCGCCTTGCAGCTGTTCGGCAAAGCTTTTGTCTTTGCCTTGCGGCTTGGAGGTGATGGGGCTGGCATCCACCGAAGAAGACTTGGCAGTTTCCGTAGCCGGTTCGACCACCGTCTGCGTGTTCACCAGCTCCAGCA
The DNA here is from genome assembly GCF_016516495.1 of Delftia sp. S65. NCBI lineage: Bacteria > Pseudomonadati > Pseudomonadota > Betaproteobacteria > Burkholderiales > Comamonadaceae > Delftia > Delftia sp. S65. Next base: position 278,680 of record NZ_JACVUR010000002.1, on the reverse strand, counting down.
GCAACAGGTCTTCGCCAAAGCGTTTGTAGCGGATCAGCTCGATATTGCGTGGGATCTGCTGCACCGCGTGCTGGTCGTAGCGCGTGAAATCCGCAGCGATGCACAGCAGCCGGGTGCCCGACCATTCCACGCTGTCCGCCACGTCCTTGCCCAGCCTTTCCATCACCAACCAACGGAATTCGGCCTTGTGGTCCAGCAGCCAGTCCAGGTAAAACAGCCCCTGGTTGATGACGTTCTCGTTGCTGTGCCGCTTGTATTCGATGATGACGGGGCAGTTGTTCTCATCCAGTCCCAGCGAGTCGATACGGCCGCGGTGCGTCTTGCCGGTGGCGTATTCCGTGGCCAGGAAGCGCACGCCCAGGAAGGTTTCCATCTGGCCTTCGATCAGTGTCTGCAGATTGCGCTCCAGCGCCACCGCCGTGGCGGCCAATTCGGTGGCGGTGCCGCCTTGCAGACGGAAAAGCTGGATATCGCTCATGAGGGGACCTTTTGCACCATGCAGCAGAAGAGATAAGGCCATTCTTCAATGGCCGGCCAAGTCTACAAGAGGCGCATTGGGGCAAAGCACCCCAACCAGGACTGCCCCGGGCGCGACCGAAACCATGTGCGGGGCTAGCTCCCTCAGGAAGGTCTCAAGAACAGCGAACCGCGCACGCCCGAATTCTCAGATCCGCCGAGATCATGTGACCCAGCGACTGGCCGTCCAGCGTCAGCGCCACAAGGCGGCTGCCGCCTGCGGCGCAGCGGTGACGCAGGGCCGTAGATGAGACCATGGCCATGCCGTAGATCAAACGTGAAAAACAGCGGCTGAAAGAGAATGTCGATTGATCCAAGAATCGCCGGCATTCTTCACCCGGGCCATGAAGTGATGCCTCAATTGATGCATTCGCATGCGCGAGAAATTCGTTGAAAGCCGTTTTGCTGAATGCAGAAACGGGCATGTCCAACCAACGACATCAACCGCCGGGCCTCCTTCTGCCTTGATGCACGACCGGCTCGAGAAACAACTGCCGAAAGTAATCGCGAAACGCCGTCATCGCTGGGGAAAATTCGATGCCTTGCTTCCACCCAAGCCCGATGTTCATCGTAGGAACGGCGTCGCGCAGACTGATGGTTTCAATGCGCTTTCCCTCCAGCGACCAAGGTCGATAAACCATATCCGAGAGAACGGTCACGCCAAGGCCATTCGCCACGGTGCTGCGCACTGCTTCTACAGAGCTCGTGCGCAGCCTGATCTGAGGTTGGTACGGCGTCTTGCTCCAATATTTCATTGCAGTGCCCGCAGCCTCGTCCACGGTGAGCAGGATGTAGGGCTCGGCCGCCACATCGGCCAGCGTGACTTCCGCCTTTTCGAGCAGCGCATGCTTGGCCGGCACCCACAGTCGGCGTTGCGAGCCAAAGAATGTCTCGAGCGACAGCTCGCGCAGCACCACATTGGAGGTGAGCAGTACTCCCATGTCGTATTGCTGCGTGATCAGTCCCTCCTCAATGGCTTCACGCACTACTTCGTGCACCTTGACCTTGATCTGCGGATGCAATTGCTCGAAACGCTGAAGGTGATGGGGCAAGAAGTAGCCGAGCACCGTGTAGGTGGCGGCAATGGTCAGCGTCCCCTCGACATTCACTCCCTCATGCGGCATGCGGATCGCCTCGTCGGCAGCAGAGAGCACGGCATAGGCATGGCTCAGAAAACGCCGTCCGGCCCGGGTCAGTTCCACGCCATGAGGCTGTCGCTCAAACAGCTGCTGCCCCAGCATTTCCTCCAGCTCCCGGACTGCCGTGGTCACCGCCGATTGCGAGATGTTGAGTTGCAGTGCCGCATGTGAGATGCGCCCCACTTCGGCCACCGCCGTGAAGTATTTGAGCTGGCGAAGGGTCAGAGACATGGTGCGGTCTTCCTGGGGTATTTACTTATCTCTCAAAAATTACATGCCAGCGCGCGCAAATCCGATACCGAGTATTCACTGATCTGCAGGGTAGCGTTCATTGCAGGCGGTCGGAGTATCTGTTTTTCAGATATCGCATCGCCTGTAAATAATGCTTTTCAGCCGATTTTCAGCTCACTAATCTTCACCTTGTCCCGCATTGCTGCCATCTGGCCGTGCCAACAACACAAGGCAAAAACGTGAAGAAGACGCTGATTGATCTGAACTCCGACATGGGCGAAAGCTTCGGTCCATGGGCCATCGGCGATGGTGTGGACCAGGAATTGATGCCGTTGATCAGCTCGGCCAATATCGCCACAGGCTTTCATGCGGGTGATCCGAACATCATGCGCAAGACGGTGTTGTTGGCCCGGGAAAACGGCGTGGGCATCGGCGCGCACCCGGGCTTTCGCGACCTCGTGGGCTTCGGGCGCCGCCATATCAATGCACCGGCCGACGAGCTGGTGAACGACATGGTCTACCAGCTCGGCGCGCTGCGCGAATTCGCGCGGCTGGCCGGCATGACGCTGCAGCACATCAAGCCGCACGGCGCGCTCTACATGCATGCGGCGCGCGACGAGGCGCTGTCGCGCGCACTCGTCACGGCCCTGCAGCAGATCGAACCGACGCTGCGCCTGTTCTGCATGGAATCGTCCGTCACCTTCCAGGTGGCGTGCGAATTGGGCCAGCCCGTGGCGCGCGAGTTCTATGCCGACCGCGACTACGACCTGAGCGGCTCCATCGTCTTCACCCGCCGCGTCGGCGCGCTCGACCCCGAGGCCGTGGCCGCCAAGGTGCTGCGCGCCTGCACCGAAGGCGTGGTGCGCACGGTCGAAGGCCAGGACATGGCGATCGGCTTCGACTCGGTCTGCATCCACAGCGATACACCTGGCGCGCTGGCGCTCGTACAGGCCACGCGCCGAGCACTGGCCGAGCACGGCATCGAAGTTGCAGGTTTTGCCGGTGCGGCTGCGCCGACGCAGCCTTGAGTTTTTCCGTTCTTCCCGCTTTCGTTCCTGTTCCCGCTTTCCAGGAGTGCATCGATGCCCGCTACCCATGAAGTCCTGAGCCCGCTGCCGGGCACCTTCTACCGCCGTTCGGCGCCTGACGCGCCGCCATTCAAGGCCGAAGGCGACACCGTGGCCGTGGGCGATGTGATCGGCCTGGTCGAGGTGATGAAGCAGTTCAGCGAAGTCACGGCCGACGTGGCCGGACGGCTGCGGGGCTTTGCCGTGGAGAACGGCGAACCCGTCGATCCTGGCCAAGCGCTGGCCGTCATCGAAACGGCGTGAGGCCCCGGACCATGACCGCCGCATTCGACAAACTGCTCATCGCCAACCGCGGCGAGATCGCGGTGCGCATCATCCGCGCCGCGAAGGAACTGGGCCTCAAGACCGTCGCCGTCTACAGCGACGCTGACGCGCAAGGCCTCGCGGTGCGCATGGCCGACGAAGCCGTGCGCATTGGCCCGGCGCATGCCACCAGGAGCTATCTGAGCGTAGACGCCATTCTTGAAGCGGCAGCCGACAGCGGCGCCGGCGCGGTGCATCCGGGCTACGGTTTCCTGTCGGAGAACGCCGCGTTCGCCGAGCGCATCGAGGCCGCGGGCCTGGTGTTCGTCGGCCCGACGCCGCACGCGATTCGCACCATGGGCGACAAGGCCGCCGCGCGCGCCGCGGCCATGAAGGCCGGCGTGCCCACCGTGCCCGGCAGCGTGGGCGTGGTGACAGACGCCGACACCGCCGTCGCGCTGGCAAAGGGCATCGGCTACCCCATCATGATCAAGGCCTCGGCCGGCGGGGGCGGGCGCGGCATTCGCGTGGCGCATGACGAAGCCGAGCTGCGCCAGCAGTTCGCCACCGCCACGGCGGAAGCGCAGGCCGCTTTCGGCAACGGCGAGGTATACCTCGAACGCTTCATCCGCCAGGCGCGCCACATCGAGGTGCAGATCCTGGGCGACGGCCAGCGCGTGGTTCACTGCTTCGAGCGCGAATGCTCGCTGCAGCGACGCCGCCAGAAAGTGTGGGAAGAAGCGCCCTCGGCCGCCATCAGCGAGGCCACGCGCGCGGCGCTGTGCGAATCGGCGCTGCGGCTGGCCCATGCCGTGGCCTACCGCGGCGCGGGCACGCTCGAATACCTGTACGACGACGACACGCGCGAGTTCTTCTTCATCGAGATGAACACGCGCATCCAGGTCGAGCACCCCATCACCGAGATGATCACCGGCATCGACCTCGTGAAGGAGATGCTGCGCATCGCGCTGGGCCAGCCGCTGCGCCTGCAGCAGGAAGACATCCGGCTGACCGGCGCGGCCATCGAGGTGCGCATCAACGCCGAGAACGCCGCGAAGAACTTCATGCCAAGCCCGGGCCTCGTGTCACAGCTCGTGGTGCCGGGCGGCCCCGGCGTGCGCTTCGACACCATGCTGTTCCCCGGCTGCACCGTGCCGGCGTACTACGACTCGCTGCTGGGCAAGCTGATCGTGCACGACACCGATCGCGCCGGTGCGCTGGCCCGCATGCGGCGCGCGCTCGACGAGCTGCAGGTCGAAGGCATCCACACCACGATCCCGCTGCACCGCGCACTGTGCGAGGACGCGGGCGTGGCGCAGGCCGCATTCCACACGGGCTTTCTCGAAACCTGGCTGGCGGTGAATCCGCTGGCCGACGCACCCGCTCCACTTACGGAGGTGACCGCATGACCGCTGCCAGCACCCTCCCCACCCAGGCCCGCTACAGCTTCGGCGGCGACGAGCACCTGTTCGTCGAGATCAGCGAGGAGATGTCGCTGCCCGCGTTCTTCAAGGGCATGGCGATCTGCAACGAGCTGCGCCGCCGCGCACAGGCGGGCGAGATCACGGGCGTGACCGAGATCTGTCCCGCCAACGCCGCCTACCTCGTGCGCTTCGATCCCGATGCGATCGCGCCCGACGCACTGCTCGCCACGCTCAAAGACATCGAAGCGGGCCTGGGCGATGCCGACCTGCAGATGCAGACGCGCATCGTCGAGATTCCCGTGCTCTACAACGACCCGTGGACGCACGAGACGCTGATGCGCTTTCGCGAGCGGCACCAGGACCCGTCAGGCACCGACATCGAGTACGCGGCGCGCATCAACGGCCACGTCTCGGTCGAGGCCTTCATCGAGGCGCACTCGTCGGCGCCCTGGTTCGTGTCGATGGTCGGCTTCGTGGCCGGCCTGCCCTTTCTGTTCCAGATGGTCGAGCGCCAGCGCCAGATCCAGGTGCCCAAGTACCTGAGCCCGCGCACCGACACGCCCAGGCTCACGCTGGGCCACGGCGGTTGCTTCAGCTGCATCTACTCGGTGCGTGGTGCGGGCGGCTACCAGATGTTCGGTGTCACGCCCGCGCCCATCTTCGACCCGGCGCAACGGCTGTCCTACCTGAAGGAGCTGATGGTGTTCTTCCAGCCCGGCGACATCGTCAAGTACAAGCCCATTGACCGCGCCGAGTACGACCGCCAGATCGCGCAGGTCGAGGCCGGCACCTACGCGCTGCGCATCGCACCAGTGTCGTTCTCGCTCAACGATTTCCTGGCCGACCCGGGCGGCTACAACCAACAGCTCCTGAAAGTGCTCCATGGCGATTGAAGTGCTCAAGCCCGGCCTCGCGACCAGCGTGCAGGACGCCGGCCGCCCCGGCTACTACCACCTGGGCATTCCGCTGTCGGGTGCGCTCGACCAGCAAAGCCTGGTGCTCGCAAACCTGCTGGTCGGCAACGACGAAGGTGCGGCCGTCATCGAAAGCACGCTGCTCGGTCCCGAGCTGCAGTTCGACGCGCCCGCGCTGGTGGCCGTGACCGGCGCCGACGCGAAGATCAAGCTCAACGGCAATGAGGTGCCACGCAATACCGCATTCGCGGTGCAGGCCGGCGACAGGCTCGGCTTCGACTTCATGAAGCTCGGCGCGCGCATGTGCATTGCCGTGGCCGGCGGCATCGACGTGCCGGTGGTGCTGGGCAGCCGCTCGACCTACGGCCTAGGCGCATTCGGCGGCTTCAACGGACGCAAGCTGCTGGCCGGCGACAGACTGCCCGTGGGAGTACCGTCCGCCACCGCCCGCGCGGGTCGCACGGTGCAGGCCGCATTGCTGCCGGTGCTCGACAAGGAAGTGGTCCTGCGTGTGCTGCCGGGCATCTACTTTCACCGACTGCAGGAGGTGTCGGTGCAAAGCTTCTTTGCCGACACCTGGACCGTCGGTTCCGAGGCCGACCGCATCGGCTACCGCTACAAGAACGGCACGCCGCTGAAGTTCCACGAGCGCACGCCGCCATTCGGCGCGGGCGACGACCCGTCGAACATCGTCGATGCGGGCTACCCGTACGGTTCCATCCAGGTGCCGGGCGGACGCGAACCGATCATCCTGCACCGCGACGCGGTCTCGGGCGGCGGCTACGCGATGGTGGGCACCGTCATCAGCGCCGACATGGATCTCATCGCCCAGATGCAGCCAAACCACAAGGCACGCTTTGTCGAGGTCGATATGGCGCAGGCGCTCGAAGCGCGCGCCGAGCGGCGGCGAAGACTCGAGCGCTTGCGCGCAGCGCTCGCGGCCTGAGCGCGATCCTCTTCGTCCCTCTCAAGAGAGCCGATGACAACCAAGGAAGCGGTCGAGTTCGCCACTCTGGAATGGGTGCCGTAGTTCAACCACCATCGCCCGCCTGGACCCATCGGGCATCACTCTAGCCAGCCTCGAGCCTGCCCGCCAAACTCCTCCCACAGCGCCTGCGTGTGCTCGCCCAGCGCGGGCACGGCGCCCATGGCGGCTTCGGCGTCCGACAGCGTGGCCGGGGGCAGCAGGGCCTGGATGCTGCCGGTGGGCGTGACCACCTCGCGCCAGCGTTCGCGCGCCTGCAATTGCGGATGGTTCCAGACCGCGTGCATGTCGTTGAGCGGCGCGTTGGCGATGCCGCCTGCATCCAGGCGCTGCATGGCCTGTTCGCGGCTCAGGTGGGCCAGCACGGATGCGATCACCGCATCGAGTTCCGCGCGGTGCGCCACGCGCTGCAGGTTGGTGGCAAAGCGCGTGTCCTGCGCCAGCGCGGGCTGCTGCAGCACATGGGTGCAGAAGCTGTGCCATTCGCGGTCGTTCTGCAGGCCGAAGATCAGGCTCTGGCCGTCACCGGCCGTGTACTGGCCATAGGGCGCGATGGAAGGATGGGTCAGCCCGCTGCGCGCGGGCGCCGTGCCGCCGTAGTGGGCGAAGTTCAGCGGGTAGGACATCCATTCGGCCAGCGCCTCCAGCATGGACACCTCCACGCGCAGGCCCCGGCCCGTGCGGGCGCGCTGCAGCAGGGCGGACAAAATGCCCGAGTAGGCATACATGCCGGCCGCGATGTCGGCGATGGAAATGCCCACGCGCGCGGGCTGGTCGGGCGTGCCCGTGACCGAGATCAGGCCGGCTGCCGCCTGGATCAGCAGGTCGTAGGCCTTTCTGTCGCTGAGCGGTCCGCCCTCGCCATAGCCCGATATATCGCAGACGATGAGACGCGGATATTTCTCATGCAGGCTGTCGAAATCCATGCCCATTCTCTGCAGGGCACCCGGGGCCAGGTTCTGGATCAGGATATCGGCGTTTTCCAGTATTTTCCCGACGATATGCCGCCCCTCGGCGGTCTTGATATCCGCAGCCAGGCTTTGCTTTCCCCGATTGGCCCAGACAAAAAAAGATGATTCACCATGGACCTTGTCGTCATAGACCCGTGCAAAATCCCCATCGGGCAATCGCTCCAGCTTGATGACCCTGGCCCCCAGGTCCGCCAGCTGCCGGCTGGCAAAAGGCCCTGCCACGGCGTGTTCCATGGCCAATACCGTCAAACCATCCAATGGGCGTGTCTGCATTTTCTTGAACGAGGCGAATATTCGATTCGCCGCATTCTAGAAGTGCGACCATCACCCAGCCAGTCGGCATTTTCTAAGCGGAATTTCAAATCTTCTAAGGCAGGGATTCCTGCACGGCGCCTTCCTCGGGCAAAGGCTGGGCCGCCACATAGGCCACGAAATCGCGGGCATAGGCGGGCAGGGTTTCGGGTTCGCGCGTGACCACCTTCTGCTCGCGCTGCGCCCAGGCCTCGTCCAGGCCCACGGCAGCCAGCCTGCGCGCCTGCAGCGCCGGCCGGGCAATGGAACGTGGCACCAGCGCAATGCCCACGCCTTCCTGCACGCACTGCAGCACGGCCTCGAATGTTGGTGCGTGCACACGTACCCTGGGATTCATGCCCAGCCTGGAAGCCATGCCTTGGAGGTAGAGGAAGTTGCTGGTCTTGCGGCCGATCGAGACCAGGTCGTAGGTCAGCGCGGTTTCCAGCGGCACCCTGCTGCTGGCGGCCAAGGGGTGGCCAGCGGGCACCACAAACACCAGTTCATCGTGGCCATAGGTGATGGCATGCAGGCCATGCAGATCGATCTGGCCGGCCACCAGGCCCACGTCGGCATTGCCGTCGAGCACGGCACGCACCGTGTCTTCGCTCAGGCGCTCCTCCAGGTCCACATTGACGTTCGGATAATGGGCCAGATAGCGGCTGAGCACAGGCGCAATTCCCGTCAGCGTGCTGCTGTTGGCAAAGACGCGGATATGTCCCGATATTCCGTTGATGTGTCTTTGCATTTCTCCGTGCAAGCGGTCCACGCTGCCGAAAATGGAATCGGCGTATTTCTTGACCGTCATGCCGGCCGGAGTGAGCACCATGCCTTTGGACGTTCTTTCAAACAGCGATGCACCCATGGCCTGCTCCAGATTCTTGAGCCGGTAGCTGGCCGATGGCGCCGTCAAATGCATTTCAGCCGCGCCTGCGCTGAGGCTTTTGGCCTGGGCAATGGCAAGGAAAACCCTGAGATCCGTCAATTCATATCGCATCCGTTACATGCCCGCCGGGAGCATTTCCTTGGTGTTAGACGGTTTCTAACCGCCCTATCAATGATTCGACTGGCTGCATTGGCCGCGCATTTCTATAGTCGGCGCCAGGAGACAACGGAGAAAATTATGGACTTCAAGACGGCAAGACGCCAAACCCTTCTCACCGCCCTGCTTCTGGCCGCCGGCGCGGCCGCATCGCAGGACTATCCTGCGCGCCCCATCAAGCTGGTGATTCCCTACGCGGCAGGCGGCCCCACCGACACCTTCGGCCGCGCCATGGCCGATGTCTGGAGCCAGAAGCTGGGCACGCCCGTGGTGATCGAGAACCGCACGGGTGCCGGCACCCTGGTGGGCACGGAGGCGGTTGCCAAGGCAGCCCCTGACGGCTACACCCTGCTGCTGACCACGGTGGCGCATGCCGTCAATCCCTACATCCACGACAAGCTGGGCTACCGCACGGAGGAAGACTTCGCGCCCGTGGGACTGCTCGCCAGGGCGCCGCTGGTGCTGGTGGTGGACAAGCGGCTGCCCGTGCAGAGCCTGCCGGATTTCCTGGCCTATCTGCGGGCGCGGCCCGGCCAGGTCAACTATGCCTCGGCGGGCGTGGGCAGCGCTCCGCATCTGGGTGCGGAGCTGCTGAACCTGATGGCGGGAACCCGGGCCCAGCATGTGCCCTACCGGGGCAGTGCGCCAGCCATACAGGACCTCATCGGCGGGCACCTGGCCTTCATGCTGGACAGCGCGCCCACGGGCCTGGCCCAGGTCAAGGCGGGCACGGTGCGCCTGCTGGCCACCACCATGGCCCAGCGCCTGCCGCAGACACCCGACACGCCTGCCATTGCCGAGCAGGTGCCCGGCTACGAGGCCTATACCTGGAACGCCGTGTTCGCCCCCGCAGGCACGCCGCCAGCGCTGATTGCCCGCCTGCAGTCCAGCCTGCAGGCCACGGTGGACGATGCCGGGCTGCAGAAAAAGGCCTACGACATGGGCCTGGTGCTGGAAAAGCAGCCGCGCCCCCAGGCGCTGGCCACCTTCCTCAAGCAGGAACTGGACAAATGGGGCAAGGTCGCCCGCGCCGCCCACATGAGCGCGAACTGAGGAGAGTCGCCATGCCACGCCACCCATCCCTGTGCGCCCAGCGCTACTTTGAAGACTTCGCGCTGGGCGAGGTCTTCGCCCTGCCCTCGCGCACCATGACCGATGCCCTGTTCGCCGCCTTCCAGCTGGCCAGCGGCGACAACCATCCCGTGCACTACGACGTGGAGTACTGCCGCGCGCGCGGCATGCCCCATATGCTGGCCCACGGCTACCAGGTGGCCATACAGACGGCGGCAGGCGCCGGCCTGTTCCCGCACATGGTCGAGGAATCGCTCAAGGGCTTTCTGGAGCAGGGCAGCCGCTTCCTGGCCCCCGTCTATGTGGGCGACACGCTGTACTGCACGCTGACGGTGTCCGAGCTCAAGCCCGGCAACACCACTGGCGTGCTGACCCTGGCCACCGAGGTGCTGAACCAGCGCGACGAGCGGGTATCCGACGGGTTTCAGAAATACCTGTTGAGGAAGCGGCCGGCCTGAAGGCCAGGGGATGGATGCAGGGGCAGCGTCTCCCAAAGACCCGCCCCGTCGCTTGGCTACGCCGGCGCGGCAACCGCCGCCGGGCTTTCTGGCGAAAAATAGCGGCCCTGCACACGCCCATCCCCCACCATGAGATCCCCCATCAGCATCGTCGACGTCGACCGCCTCGACTCCTGGAGCAAATACAAGCCCGGCATGTGCGACAGCTGTGCGGCCAACTGCTGCACCATGCCGCTGGAGGTGCAGCTGCCCGATCTGGTGCGGCTGGAGCTGGTGGATCCGTTCGAGGTGGACAACGTGGAGCCCAAGCTCATCGCCAAGCGGCTGATGAAGATGCGGCTGATCGACCACTACAACCCCAAGCACAACATCTTCACCATGGCGCGGCGCGCCAGCGGGGACTGCAATTTCCTGGATGCCAAGTCGCGGCGCTGCACGGTATACGACAAGCGGCCCGAAACCTGTCGCCTGCACCCCAAGAAGGGGCCCAAGCCCGGCTTTTGCGCCTACGGTCACAAGGACCGCTGAAACGGCTTCAGGCCGTGGGCAACCCGGGCAGCCAGATCCTTGCCTGCAGGCCCGGATGCATGTTCTCGAAGCCCAGCTTGCCGCCGTGCAGCTGCACGATGGCCAGCACGCTGGCCAGGCCCAGGCCATAGCCTTCGCGGTCCGATTCGGCGCGGTAAAAGCGGGTGCTCATCTTCTCGCGCGTCTGCGCGTCAACGCCGGGGCCGCGGTCCTGCACGATGATTTCCACGCCCCAGGCGCCGCCGTCCATGCCGTGCTCGTGGGCCACGCCCGCGCGCAGCAGCATGTCGGCGCCGTGGTCGCTGTCGGGCAGTGATCCGTACTTGATGGCGTTGTCCACGAGGTTGGCCACGGCGCTGGCCAGCAGGTCGCCGTCACCCAGCGCCATGGGCGTGCCCTCGACCTCCAGGCGCAGCACGCCGCCTGCGTCCTCGACCAGCGGTTCGTAGAACTCCACCACGTCGACCAGCAGGGCACGCAGGTCCACGGGCGCGAAGTTCTTGCGGCTGGCGCCGCTTTCCACTTCGGCGATCTGCAGCAGCTTGTCGAAGACCACGCCCAGCTCGGCCACTTCCTGGGCCACCAGCGCCAGCGTCTCGTTCTTTTCCTCGGGCGTGGCCTGCTGAGCATTGCGCAGGCGCAGCAGGATGCGCGTCAGCGGCGTGCGCAGGTTGTGGGCGATGGTGTTGGAGACATGGCGTATGCCGTCCATCAGCAGTTCCAGCCGGTCCAGCATGGTGTTGATGTCGCGGTTGAGCAGCGTGAACTCATCGTCGCGGCGCGTGACCGGAATGCGCTGGCGCAGATCACCCGTGGCCACGCGCGCCATGGTGCTGCGGATGTCGGCGGCACGCTCTTCCACCACGCGCCGGAAGGCCCCGGCGCCCAGCACGGCCATGCCCAGGGCCACCAGGCCGGCCAGCAGGCTTGCGCGGCCGAACAGCTCCTCCACATCGCTTTGCACCTGCATGTCGCTGCCCACGGCCAGCAGCTTGCCGTCGGACAGCTGGGCCACGGCCACGCGGCCCGCGATGATGCGGCCGTTGCGCCGCACCTTGAGATCGCGCACGCCCATCTCCGTCAGGCGGCGTGCGGGCACCACGTCGGCGTTGCCGATGATGGGATTGCCGTCGCCATCCATGAGGATGAGGATTTCGGTATCGGTGTTGACGCCGTCCAGCAGGGTCTGCTGGATCTCGGCCTCCAGCGCGGGCTCGCCGTACTTGTCGCGGTGCTCGACCAGGCGGCGCATGTGGTTCTCGGCCTGCCGGTCCATGCGCATGCGCAGCACGCCCACGGTCTGCACGTAGAACACCGACAGCACGATGGACATGGTCAGCACCAGCAGCACGCCGTAGGTCAGCGCCAGCCGGAAGGCCGTGGAGCTCCAGGGCTTGGCCAGCGACATCGGATCAGGCCACCTGCGGCAGGTCCTGCGGCCGGTCCGACAGGCTGTAGCCCACGCCGCGCACGGTGTGGATCAGCGCGGGCTCGAAGCCCTTGTCCACCTTGCCGCGCAGGCGGCTGATGTGCACGTCGATGACATTGGTCTGCGGGTCGAACCGGTAGTCCCACACCGACTCCAGCAGCATGGTGCGCGTGACGATCTGGTGCGCATGCTGCATCAGAAAGGCCAGCAGGCGGAACTCGCGCGGCTGCAGGGCCAGCGGCTGGCCTGCACGCTCGGCGCTGCGCGTGAGCAGGTTCAGCCGCAGGTCGGCCAGGCGCATCTCGCGCGCGGGGGCCGGGATCTGGGCGCGGCGCACCAGGGCCTCCAGGCGCGCCGAGAGTTCGGAGAAGGCAAAGGGCTTGGTCAGGTAGTCGTCGCAGCCGGCCTTGAGGCCGCGCACGCGCTCGTCCGTGGCCGACAGGGCGCTGAGCACCAGCACCGGCGTCTGCTTGCCCATGGAGCGCAGCGTCTGCAGGATCTGCAGGCCGTCGAAACCGTTGGGCAGCATGCGGTCGAGGATGATCACATCCCAGCTCTCGCCCACGGCCATGGCGATGCCCTGCACACCATCGCTGCACACCGCCACCTGCGCGCCCTGCTGGCGCAGGCCTTCGGCGATGTAGCGCGCGTTCAGCGCGTCGTCTTCGATGATGAGATAGCGGTACATGCGGGCGGCAGGGCCTGACTCGAAACTGAGGCAGACACTATACGGCGCGCCAGACTCCGCCGATATCGGTGGGGGTGCCGGCATGTTTACCACCTCTTTTCAGCCTTGGGCTGCGCTGCGCGGCATCGCACCGCATGAAACTGGCGTGATCCGGACCAGGCACACCGCGGGGTGCCACCCAGGGTCCGACCGCCCCTCCCGCACAGCAGGAGGGGAAGGGCGTCAAGCGCCTCAGGGCGCTGCCCACATCGGCAGATCGCCGCTGGCCACGCGCACCTGCCACTCGGCCAGCATCATTTCCTTGACCAGGTCCAGGTGCTCCAGGCGGTGCTCGTTGATGGAGCCCAGCGAATCGATCAGCTCCAGGATGGAGCCCTGGCCCAGCTTGTAGGCATCCTGGGCCATCTGGTTGAGCGGCGCGATCTGCGCCAGGCCCTGCTTTTCGTAGGCGCGCACGGCATCGCGGCGCAGCTTCAGCTGCTTGATGGCGCGCTGCAGCTCGGTACGCGCCTCGATCAGCGCGGCGTCGTAGCGCAGCTGGGCCTGTTCGGCCTCCACCTGGGCTCGGGCGATGGGGCCTTCGCGGCGATCGAACAGCGGCAGCTCCACCGACACGCCGATCTGGTTGTAGTTGCCGTCAAGCCGGTTGCGCACGCGCGCCACGCTCACGCTGGGCGTGGGCAGGGCTTCGCGGCGTTCCAGCTCGACCTTGTGGCGCAACTGGTCCAGCTCGGCCTGGGCAGCGACCAGGGCCGGCAGGCGCAGGCGCGCGGCCTCCCAAAGCTCCTGCTCGTGCAGCAGCTGGCCCACGGGCACGGCCTGCAGGCTGCCCGTGGCGCGCGGCGCCCATTGGGGCAGGGCGGCCAGGGCGGCGGCGTGCGAGGCGGCGTCCTGCCAGTCCGACTGGGCCTGGCTGACCTGCATGGCCATCTGGGCCTGCTGCAGGCTCAGGCGCGCGCCGTCATAGCGGCTGCGCGCACCGGCCTCGATCTGGCCGCGCACGATATTGCCTGCGCCGTTCAGCGACTCCTGCGCCTCTTCCCAGACCTTCAGGCGCTGCTGCGTCATCAGCAGGTCGATGAAGGCCGTGGCTGCATCGTTGAGCGTGGTGGCCACGGCCACCTCGACATTGGCACGCGCCGCCGTCTCGCCCTTGCGCGCGTTCTCCATGCGCAAACGCCGCTGGCCGAAGATGGGCAGCGGCTGCTCTATGCCCCACTGCTTCTCGCCCGGCTTGCTGCTGTGCGACGCCGTGGGATTGGGAAACGCCGCCGCCGTGCGGCTGTCCGCCTGCGCAATCCCGATCTGCAGCCGCTGCGCCGCCAGCTGGGGCTGGTTGCGCACCACCATCTGCAGATACTCCTGCATCCCCACCGGCTGCTGCGGCGCCGCCGCCGGAGCCACCTCGGAGGCAGGCGCCGCAGTGATGGCCGGCACAGCCGTCCCGCCCGGTACAGCGGGCACAGCGGGTACAGCCTGCTGCGCAAGCGCAGAACCCGCCCCCCAGCACAGCGCCACAGCCACAAACAGGGCCCGATAACGGGCGCTGCCTGCAAAACCGGCGCGACCAAAAGCCAGGGACGCCGAGCAAGAGCCGCCTCGCGGCGAGGGCGTCGTCCCCCCCGCGAAGCGAGAGGGGGAAGCGGCGAAGCCGCTCAGGGGGCTATCACTCTTTTTCATCGAGTTCTTCCTGCGTCAACATGTTCTTGGGGCCCAGCAGCGCATAGAGCACGGGCAGCAGCACCAGGGCCACCAGGGGCAGCACCACCATGCCGCCCACGATCACGGAGGCGAAGGGCTTTTGCGTCTCGCTGCCCACGCCCGTGGACAGCGCCATGGGCAGCAGGCCCAGCAGCGCCAGCAGCGCCACGAGCACAATGGAGCGCATGCGTTCGGCAGCGCCCTCGACCAGGGCCTGCATCATGGGCATGCCCTGCCGTCGCAATTCCTCCACGGCCGAGATCACCAGCAGGCCGGCCAGCGCCACCTGTCCCAGCAGCGCGATGAAGCCGATGGCCGCGCTGATGGACAGCTCGATGCCCGCAAAGTGCAGGGCCGCGATGCCGCCCACCATGGTGAAGGGCGCGCACAGCAAGATGATGCCGGCGCTGCGCGCCTGGCCCAGCGCGCCGAACAGCAGGGCGTAGACGATGATCAGCGACAGCGGCACCACGATCTTCAGGCGTGCGGCCGCGCGCTGCTGGTTCTCCCACTCGCCGCCCCAGACGGCCTGGTAGCCCTCGGGGATCTTCACGTTCTTCTTGAACGTGGCCAGCGTGTCCTTGACCACGGAGCCGATGTCGCGGCCTTCCACGTTGAACTTGAGCGCCATGTAGCGCGCATTGCCTTCGCGGAAGATGGAGGAGTTGCCGATCTTGATGGCGACCTGGCCCACCGAATGCAGCGGCACCGAGCCGCCCGCAGCGCCATTGGGCAGGGGGATGGCGATGTTGCGGATGCGCTCCTCATCCATGCGGTCCACATAGGGCAGGCGCACGCGCACGGGCACGGGGTACTCGCCCTCCCACAGCGTGGTGGAGATGTTGCCGGCCAGCGCCGCCTCCAGCGTCTTTTGCGCGGTCTCCATGGCAATGCCCTGGCGCGCCAGCGACTGGCGGTCGAACTCCACGTGGACCTGGGGTGCAGGCGCATCGCGGTACAGGCCCAGATCGACCACGCCGTCGATGTCCTTCACCAGGTCCACGGTCTGCTGCAGGATGGCGCGCAGCTGCGGAATGTCGGGGCCGAAGACCTTGAGCACCACCTGGCCGCGCGCGCCGGACGTCGATTCCTCCACGCTGTCGCGGATGGGCTGGGCGAAGTTGAACGACACGCCCGGAATCTCGCCCAGCGTGGCGCGCATCTGCTCGATGAGCTGGGGCTTGGTCAGGCCCTTGCGCCATTCGCCGTGGCCCTTCAGGCGCACCAGCACCTTGGCCAGGTTCAGCGTCTCGTTGTCGGTGCCGGACTCGGGCCGGCCCTGCTCGGTGGTGACGGTGATCACCTCGGGGAAGGTCTTCAGGCGCAGGCGCACGTCGCGCAGCACTTCCTGGCCCTTTTCCAGCGAGATCGATGCCGGCATCTGCACCAGCACATAGGCATCGCCTTCATCGAGCTCGGGCAGGAATTCCGTGCCCAGCCAGGCCGCCGACAGGCCGGCCGCCACCAGGATGGCGAGCGAGCCGACGATGACGATGACGCGGCGGCGCCCGGCACCCAGCAGGGTGCCGATCCAGTGCTGGTAGCCGTGGTGCGCGCGGTCGAAGATCTTGGGCTCTTCCACCATCACGTGCTGGGGCTTGAGGAACAGCGCGCACAGCGCCGGCACCAGGCCCATGGCGAAGACCAGGGCGCCCAGCAGCGCGAAGCTGTAGGTCATGGCCAGCGGACGGAAGATGCGGCCCTCGATGCTTTCCAGCGAGAACACGGGGATCAGCGCCGCGATCACGATGGCCATGGCGAACAGCGTGGGCTTGGCCACGGCCACGGCCGAGTCGATGATGATGTGGCGCATGTCCGCCTGCGTCTGCGGCTTGCGCAGGCGGGCGTTGCGGATGATGTTCTCGGCCAGCACCACGGCGCCGTCCACCATGATGCCGAAGTCGATGGCGCCCATGGAGATCAGGTTGGCCGGCATGCCCAGCAGGTGCAGGCCGATGAAGGCCACCAGCAGCGACAGCGGGATCACCGTGGCCACGATCAGCGAGCCGCGCAGGCTGCGCAGGAACAGCCACAGCACGCCCACGATCAGCGTGGCGCCGAACAGCAGGTTGTGCTGCACCGTGCCCAGCGTGTGGCCGACCAGATCGGAGCGGTCGTAGTTGGTCTCCATGTGCATGCCCTCGGGCAGGCCGCCGTCATTGAGCGCGGCCACCTTGGCATGGATCTGGTCCAGCACCACCGAGGGGTTCTCGCCGCGCTTGAGCAGCACGATGCCCTGGACCACGTCGTCGGCATCGTCCATGCCCACCGAGCCCTGGCGCGGCGTGTGCGACTGCACCACGCGCGCCACGTCGCCAATGGTCACGGGCGCGCTGCCGCGCATGGCCACGACCACGCCCTGGATCTCCTGCGGCGTGCGCAGCAGGCCGATGCCGCGGATGATCAGCGACTGCTCGCCCCGGCGCATCAAGCCGCCGCCCACGTTGCGGTTGGACTTGGACAGGGCATCGCTCACGTCTTCCAGCGACAGGCCCAGCGCATACAGCTTCTCGGGATCCACCTCGACGTGGTACTCCTTGACGAAGCCGCCGATGCTGACCACGTCGGCCACGCCCTGCACCTGCTTGAGGGTGCGGACCACGCGCCATTCCTGCTCGGTGCGCAGCTGTGCCAGCGTGTGGCGGTCGCTCTTCAGGCGGTAGTAGAAGATCTTGCCCAGCGGCGTGTAGTCGGGCGCCATCTCGGGCGTGACGCCGTCGGGCAGGTTGGCCTGGGGCAGGCGCTGCGACACCTCGGCGCGCGCATGGAAGCTGTCGGCATCGTCATTGAAGACGAGGTTGATCATGGCCAGGCCGAAGTAGCTCTCCGAGCGCAGCGACACCAGGCCCGGCGTGCCGTTGAGCTCGCGCTCCAGCGGCTGGGTGATCTGGCGCTCCACCTCCTCGGGGGCCAGGCCCGGCGCCTGGGCAATCACGCCGACCTGCACATTGGTCACATCGGGATAGGCCTCGATGGCCGTGTGCAGGTATGAGTACACGCCATAGATGGCGATGATCAGGGTGGCACACAGGGCGACGAGACGCCGGTGCACCACAAACGCTATCAGGGAACGCAGCATTGATGAGTCTCCTGGCCGCGATCAGAGCAGCTGGCTGGCTGCGCCGTCGAGCAGCAGGCCACCGCGCACGACGATCTTTTCACCCGACTTCAGGCCCGACACCACGGGCACCATGCCGCGCGAGGGCCGGCCCAGCACCACGGTGCGGGCCTCGAACTGCTGCTCGCCGGTCTGCACGAAGACAATGCTGCGGCTTTCATCCTTGATGAGCACGGCCGTCACGGGGATCAGCATCTCGTGCTCGTTGGAGACCTGCAGGCCCACGCGCGCCTGCATGCCGGAACGCAGCACGGGGTTCTGCGCATCGAGCTGCACGATGACGGAGGCGCGGCGCGACTCCTTGTCCAGCGTGGCGCCCAGGTGGCGCACCGTGCCGGTCAGGGGCTTGGGCAGCTGCGGCACATCGACCTGCACGGCACTGCCCAGGCGGATGCCGGGCAGATCGCTTTCAAAGACATCGGCCACCACGTTCATGGCGGCGGGATCGCCGATCAGGAACAGCTCGCCGCTGGGCTCGACCGAGGCGCCGACCACGGCCTTGCGCTCGGCCACCACGCCGGCGCGCGGCGCACGCAGCACCAGCCGGTCGCCGCCGCCTTGCCCCAGCAGCGCCGACGTGCCCTGGGCACGCGCCAGCTCCTGGGCCGACTCGCGCAGCTTGGCCTGGGCCGCACGCAGATCCACTTCCACGCCCACGCCCTTGTCCACCATGGTCTGCTGGCGCCGCACCTCCACGGTTGCCACGTCATGCGCGCTGCGGGCAGCTTCCACCTCGTAGCGCACACGCAGTGCCTCGGGGCTGACCAGGGTGGCCAGCTCGTCGCCGGCCTTGACGATGTCACCCACGTGGGCACGAACCGACACCACGCGCGCGGCCAGCGGCACCGAGACAGTGGCCACGCGGTCCTCGGCAAAGGCCACACGCGCGGGCGCCCAGGCCATTTGCGTGCCCTGCGGATCGGCCACCACGGCGATGTCCAGCATCTTCAGCGACTCGGGCTTGACCCGCACCACGCCGGCCGGCGCGGGCGCCTGCACGGCAGGTTCGTTCTGTGCCGATGCCTTGGATGCATCGCAGCCCGCCACAAGGCAGGCCACGGCGATGACAGCGCATGCCGATGCCGCCGGAAACCGGGCTGCCTTGGGCAGGCCCGCAAATGTCTTGATCATTCTTGCCCCTTCAATCCATGCCTGGAGCGCAGGGACTGCAGCGAGCCGACCCTTGTCTCCTGAGATGAAACAGATGCTAGAAAACGCATCTTCCTGCGTGCGTGAAGCCTTCATTACCGTTTGGTAAGACATTCGCGTACCTGGGCCGGCGCCTGGGGCCGGTCCGGCAGGATCGCCTGCGCTTTTTCGAGATCCAGCGCGATCCGCTGCGCCGCCGCGGACCTGCCGCCTGGCGGTGCACCAAGGCCCAAGCCGCAGCAGCTGCAGCGGCCGCAGACCTGTGGATATCCCGGGGAAAAACGCGCTCTGCAAAGCCAAAGATCTGCACAGGCCCTGTTTTCCACAGTGGTGACAACTTCCACCATCCTCTGGAAATCGCGGGGAACCTGAACCCATGAAAAACCCGTTGCAAATCAACGGTGAATGGCGACAATCACCCAATCAATCCACAAGCATGCCAACAACATGCACACAGGATTGATCACAGGCCGGACGCCCTGGCTGCTGTGGGCAAGACTGTGGATGCAGCCACGCGCATGGCCATCAACAGCCATGGGAACAATCCAGGAACAGCCGGTGGACAGATGTCCATCCCGGTGACCGATACCCACCTGTGCACACATGCGATTGGCGGGTTCAGTGATCCATATGACGGGCAGCTTGTAGGCTGTACGGCATACGAAAAACGCGCTTTGTGCGCTGTATTTCATAAGATTTCGCATCTTATTTAATACATATCACTGTACGAATCTTTATAAACAGATGGACCAAGATGATCCATTTGGTCAAAACACGCCGAAATGCATGAAAAAAAATGGGCTGATCAGGCCCTGAAATCCTTTGATGACGTGGTCGGGGCCATCCCAGGGTTCCGAAATCGTGAGGGGCAGCGAAAAATGGCGGCCCAGATCGCGCAGACCTTCAGCCAGGCCCAGCTGGGAAAAATCGATGAGGGCGCACCGGAGCCCACCCGGTCCATTGCCGTGGTGCAGGCCGGAACGGGGGTGGGCAAATCGCTGGCGTACAGCATTCCCGCCATTTCGATGGCGCTGGCGCGCGGCACCCGGGTGCTGATTTCCACGGCCACCGTCGCCCTGCAGGAACAGCTGGTGAACAAGGATCTGCCCGCGCTGGCCCAGCAGCTGGAGCAGCCCTTCAAATTCGCGTTGGCCAAGGGGCGGGGCCGCTTTGTCTGCAAGCTCAAGCTGGAGCGGCTGGCCAGCACCGGCGAGGCCCAGGACGAGGATCTGGACGATCTGTTCGCCGAAGAAAAGGCGCAGGCCCAAAGCCGCGTGGCACGCCCGGCCCAGGAGCTGGAGGCGCGCATGCAGTTCTACAAAAGCATGGCCAACGCGCTGGCGTCCCAGGCCTGGGACGGCGACCGCGACTCTCTGGAGACCCCGCCCGAGGCCGAGGCCTGGAGCCCCGTGGCGGCCGAATCCTCGTCCTGCACCGGCAAGCACTGTCCGGCCTTCAGCAACTGCGTCTATTACGAGCGCCGCAAGGACCTGGTGGCCGCCCAGGTCATCGTGGCCAACCACGATCTGCTGCTGTCCTCCCTGGGTGCGCGGCTGCTGCCCGAGCTGGACAACTGCCTGCTGGTGCTGGACGAAGCCCACCATCTGCCCGCCACGGCGCTGGGCCAATTCGCCGGCGAGATGGACCTGAGCCGCCTGGGCTGGATAGACAAGCTGACCAGCCGTGCCCTGCGCGTGAACACTATGGTCGAGGTCGAAGAGCTGGCAGACCTTCCAGCCCATGCCAGCCAGCTGCGCCAGCAGCTGCAGGAACTGGCGCGCCTGGTGATGGAGCTGTACGGCGATACGCTCAAGTCACAAAAGGACAGCTGGGGGCCGGCGCGGGTGCGCGCACCGCGAGGCATGCTGCCCGAGCCCCTGCTGGAGCCTCTGGGCAAGGCCGCCCACCATGCCAACAGCTTTCTGGATGCGCTGCGCGCCATCTCCAAGGCACTGCGCGCCGCCATCAAGGACAATCCAGAGGAAGCACGCAGGCTGTCTACAGCTTATGCACAGGTTGGCGCACTGGCTCCCCGCCTGGAATCCGTCTATGACACGGCCCAGCTGCTGATGCAACAGCCAGCGCAGGATGACGACAGTAGCCGCGTTCCCAATGCCAAATGGTTTACGTTGGAGACAGATGGCGAGTACATCGTGGTCAAGGCCCATGCCAGCCCCATCCTGCCCGGTGCCACGCTGCGCCACCATCTGTGGTCCCAGGTGCGCGGTGCCGTGCTCACGTCGGCCACCCTGACCAGCTGTGGACAATTCGACTTCTTTTTGCGCGAGGCAGGCCTGCACGACGATGCGGCCGTGACCACGCTGGAAGTGCCCAGCCCCTTCGACTACGCGCGCCAGGGCACCCTGGTGGCGCGCGAAACCGTGGCCGACCCCAAGGAGGCCGCCCGCTTCACCCAGGAGATGGTGGACGCGCTGCTGGGCGACCTGTCCCGCGTGCAGGCCGGCGCCCTGGTGCTGTTCACCTCGCGCGAGCAGATGCGCCTGGCGGTCGATGCGCTGTCCACGGCCATGCGCTCGCAGGTGCTGGTGCAGACGGCCATGCCCCGCGCCCTGCTGCTGGCCCGCCACCGCGATGCCGTGGAGATGGGCGAGCCGTCCATCATCTTCGGCATGCAGTCCTTCGGCGAGGGCCTGGACCTGCCCGGCGCGCTGTGCGAGTCCCTGTTCATCACCAAGCTGCCCTTTGCCCCGCCCGATGACCCCGTGGGCGAGGCCCGAGCCGAATGGCTGCGCAGCAGCGGCCGCAACCCCTTCAATGAGCTGGTGGTGCCGGCCACGGCGATCCGCCTGGCCCAGTGGGTGGGCCGCGCCATACGCACCGAGGAAGACCAGGCCCATGTGTATTGCTATGACCGGCGCCTGGTGAACACCAGCTATGGCCAGCAGCTGCTCAAGGGCCTGCCGCCCTTTGCCTTGCAGCGCCGCCCGGCACGCTGAGCCGGACCCTGTGGAAAGCATGCGAAAAACAGGCCGCGCCCTGTCGCCACTGCATTCCCTTGCATACACAAGTCATTGATCACGGCTGATTTTTTCAATCAGCGAGCTTGCCGATTGCCCACAGGCCACTTGCACACAGCCTGTGGGCAACCGTATTTCCCGGCTCCCGCATCTCCCTACATGCCCTCTGCAGCACGGTCCCGGATCCCGCTGGATACCGCTGGATCTCGCAGACCGTGCCTGCTCCCCGGCCCGGCCATACCCGCCAACAGATCCCTCCAACAGGCCTGTGGAACGCCCAGGACGCGCTGGCGCGGGCAACCCAGGGCCTGACAGCTGCCAAGCCTCCACGGTCCTCTGCAGGCCGCTGAAGCGCTCGGGCTGATTCACGTCCTCTTGCCCTGGTGCGCCAGCAGCCATCACTTTTCGTGATTGCCCTTGCCTGGACTGGATCTGCTGCTCCTGATCTGGATGCGCAGTCCTCTTGCAGGCCGGCAACAAGGGGTTGAATTTTTTTGAATGGCCGAACACTGCCTCTGGCGCATCCGCTTGCGTCCACCTGGCAAACCGCGTTTTCCTGAAGTCTTCCACGTCCAGTGCACAGCCCGTTGTGGAAAAGCGCCCGTTCCACAGCGTTCCTGCGAGGCCGCGAGGAAGTCTTGTCTTCGTGCGTCTTCGTGCATACGGCCATGGCGCGCGAACCGATCCGGAATTTTTTTGAACACAGGCGCGCCAATTTCGCTGGAGCAGTCCCTCGTCTGGACATGCCCAGGCTCCAGACAACCTGGCACGTCTGTTTTTTTGAAAAACCGTTCGGCCTTCGCTTCCCGCGTGACTTCGCCTTCGGTTGTTCTTTGATCTTCTTATAAAGAATAGTCGTAGTAGTAGAGGCATGACATCTCTGTGGATAACTCACTATTCCTCAAAAAAAACAATGTCTTGCCTGATTGAAAAACATGTGATCAAAGCCCTGTTCCCGGTGTCTCCTGAACGGGGATAGTTTGCCCGTTTCGATTTTTTCTGTGGATAACTGTTGAGTTGGTCTTCATCTATCCACAGTTTTGTGTGAGGTGCATTTTTTTCTTTATTGCACTTCAAGTTATTGATCTATAAGGATTTTTCAGCTTATCCATGTGAAAGGAAGGCTTGCCAGACATGGATGAGCACATGGTCTTGCAGTGCTGTGACCTGTTGACAGACCGTTTTTCCTGATGGACCGGCTGCCTTTTTTTATCCCGAACGGTCTTGCCACTGTGAAAAACCGCCCTTGGCTGTTATTCCTATCTCTCTTATTTTTTAATTAGTAGTAGTAGTAAGTGAAGTGCTTAATTGTTGATAACTGAATTTGTCTTATAAAAATCAACAACTTAAGACACTTCAAACCCTGTGGTGGATGCTGCTTCGCTGCTGCACCCGTTTTGGGCACAACTTTCCATGGCGCATCCTCCTTGTGGATAAGCATGGATTTACGAGATTTTTATGCCCAGGTTTTTCCACAGGTCGGCTGAGGACAAAAAAAGACCACCTTGAAGGTGGTCTTGCCGGGATCCGCAACCGTGGTCAGAAATGGTGGGCGTAGCGCAGCTGCAGGAAGTTTTCGCCGGGGTTGGGTTTCTTGATGCCTGCGTTGGAATGGTGCTCCAGCCGCAGCACCAGCTCATGCTGGCCCTGGCTGCCAAACAGGTAGCCGACGCCGATATGGGTGGCGAAGTTGTAGCGCGTGGGGAATTCCTTCTCGTCCGTGACGTAGCGACGGTTCAGCGCCCAGCTCAGGCCCACGCCGGTTTCTGCAAACCAGGGCGACTGCCCGTTGCTGGGACGCCAGCGCACGGTGGGATTCACGCCGATGACCCAGGTGCCGCGATCGCGACCCTCCAGCGGCGCCGACCAGCGGGCGCCCCAGACATCCCAGTAGCCGCTGAGCTGGCCGCCCCACAGCGCATGGCGCCAGTTGCGCCAGGGCACGGTGACGCCCACGGTCCAGCTGTCGGCACTGTGCTCGGCCGCGCCGTATTGCAGGTACATGGAGGGGGAGGATTCCGGCGTGGACTGCGCCTGCGCCGCCAGGGGCAGGACGGCCGCTGCACCGGCCAGCAGCACGGCGGCAACACTTGCGGTTCGTCTTGGTCGTCCTGGTCGCCCTGAACGTTCTGGTGGATGTTTGCGCGCCGTTGCGTGGTTCTGGCAGCTGGATGGCGTCGTTTGAGTGTTTTTGGGGGCCATGATCTTCTCCGGGGCAGCACACAATGCTGTGCCTGTTCCACTCTAGGCAGTCCGGGGAAGATCGGGGAGTCAGCAAAAAAGCCCTTGCACTGTCGGCCGCCTGACAAGGCGTCCGTGCAAGGGCTGGCGCAAGCAATCCGGCTGCCCGCTGGTGGCGGGCAGGCCAGGTGGCTGCTTACTGGGCGGGTGCCGGGGCAGGGCGGGCCTGGCCGCTCTTGTGGTCATGGCGCGGGCCGTGGTCCATGCCGTGGTGGCCGGGGTGGCCCTTGTGCAGCGTGGCGGCATCGAAGGTCTTTTGCTGGCTGGCATCCAGCTGGGCGTAGAAGGCCTTGGTGGCTTCGCCGCGGCGATCGGCATCGGCCGCGCGCTGGGCACGCATTTCACGCATCTTGTCGATGCGCTGGGGCGTGGTCAGCTTGGCGAAGTCCTCGCGCTCCATGCGCTGGGGACGCTCGCCGGGCTTGAAGGTGGCCGCATAGGTGTTCCATGCGGTTTCCTGGGCCGGCGTGAGCTTGAGGTCGGCCTTGAGTTTGGCGATGCGCTGCTGCATGTGCTCCCTGCGGTCGCCGTGCTTGTGCATGGCGCGATCGGGCTTGGGCGCTGTGGTGGTAGCGGCGGCGGCGGGGGCTGCCGGCGCGGCGGTCTGGGCGTACGAGGGCAGGGCGAACGATGCCAGCAAGGCGGTGGCAGCGGCGGCGCTGGCGAGGGTGCGGCGGAAGGTGGTGGTCATTCCAAAATCCTTTCTGGAGAGGGTGACTGAAGGCCGCCGTCAAGGCACTTGGCGAGCCCTGTGCAGCGGATGATTGAAGTGTGGTCGTCCGATGTATCGGGGCAGTGAGGTTTTGCGCACGGCTTGTAAAGAATTGACAAGCTTGTGCAGCGCCGTCCGGTGCCAGGCATGCACAATGACCGGGCGGGGCGCCAAGGCATGGCGCCCCTGCTGTTTTTTCTGTTTTCTCCCTCTGGATGGAGGCGGCGCAGCCCGGTGTTGCACACCCCTGCTGCGGCGCAGCCGCAGTCCGTCCGAGCAAAGGTTCGCTATGTTCAAAAACATGATCGTCTATCGCATTGCCGAGAGCTGGCAGGGCGATTTGCAGCAGCTTGAAGAAGCCCTGGGCAAGAGCCCGTTTGCCGAGTGCGGCGCCACGCAGGAGCGCAGCGCCGGCTGGGTGCCGCCGCGCGGCGAGCCCCATGGCCCGCTGGCCGAGTCCGTGGCCAATCAGTGGGTGATGCGCTTCATGACCGAGGCCAAGATGCTGCCGGCCAGCGTGCTCAACCGCCGCGTCAACGAAAAGGCTGCCCACATCGAGGCCACCGAAGGCCGCAAGCCCGGCAAGAAGGAAAAGAAGGAACTCAAGGACGAGGCCAAGCTGGACCTGCTGCCCATGGCCTTCACCAAGCAGGGCGCCATGTGGGTCTGGCTGGACCCGCAGGCCCGCACCCTGGTGCTGGACACCGGCAGCCAGGCTCGCGCCGACGAGGTGGTCAGCTCGCTGGTGGAGGGCCTCACAGGCTTTGCGCTGGCCCTGGTCGATACGCAGACCAGCGCCCAGGCCGCCATGGCGCACTGGCTGACCACGCAGGAAAGCCCGGCCGGCTTCTCGATTGACCGCGAATGCGAGCTCAAGGCCGCCGACGAATCCAAGGCCGTGGTGCGCTATGCGCGCCATCCGCTGGACATCGACGAGGTGCGCCAGCACATCGAGCACGGCAAGCTGCCCACGCGCCTGGCGCTGACCTGGGATGACCGCGTGAGCTTCGTGCTGACCGAGGGTCTGCAGATCCGCAAGATCGCGCTGCTCGATGCCGTGATGGAAGGCCAGTCGCAGGACGACGGCGGCTTCGATGCCGATGTGGCGATTGCCACGGGCGAGCTGTCCAAGCTCATCCCCGATCTGATCGAGGCGCTGGGCGGGGAAGGGCGCACGGGCCTGGGCCAGGATCTGCCGGCATCGCTGCAGACACCCGCTGCCCAGACTCCTACAGCGGCACCAGCGGCACCGCGTGCAGCGGCCTCGGGCCGTGGTGCGTTGACGGGGCCGGCCCTGGCGCCCGTGGATACGGCGCCTGAAGAAGCGCCTTTCTAAGCCGGCAGGCGGCTGCGGTGGCGATGTTTCATGTGAAACATCGCCACGCTCAGGCGGCGCTCAGACTCTTTCAAAGATGGCCGAGATCCCTTGGCCGCCACCAATGCACATGGTCACCAGCGCATAGCGGCCGCCCGTGCGCTGCAGCTCGGCGATGGCCTTGGTCGTGATGATGGCGCCCGTGGCGCCCACGGGGTGGCCCAGCGAGATGCCCGAGCCGTTGGGGTTGACCTTGGCCGGGTCCATGCCCAGCTGCTGGATCACGGCGCAGGCCTGGGCCGCGAAGGCCTCGTTGGCCTCGATCACGTCCATGTCTGCAATCTTCAGGCCCGTGCGCTGCAGCACCTTCTGCGTGGCCGGCACGGGGCCTATGCCCATGTAGGCGGGATCCACGCCGGCATGGGCGTAGCCCACCAGGCGCGCCAGCGGCTTCAGTCCCAGGGCGGCCACGCGATCGCCTGCGGCCAGGGCCACGGCGGCGGCGCCGTCGTTGATGCCCGAGGCATTGCCGGCCGTCACGCTGCCGCCTTCCTTGCGGAACGCGGGCTTCATGGTGGACAGCAATTCGATGGTGGTGCTGGCGCGCACATGCTCGTCGGTATCGAAGACCACGACGCCCTTGCGCGTGGCGATTTCCACGGGAACGATCTGCTCCTTGAAGTGGCCTGCCGCAATGGCAGCGGCCGCGCGCTGGTGGCTGGCTGCCGCCAGTTCGTCCTGCATTTCGCGGCTGATGTGGTAGCGCTCGGCCACGTTTTCGGCCGTGATGCCCATGTGCATTTTCTGCCAGGGGTCGTGCAGGATGCCCAGCATGTAGTCGATGCTCTTGGCGTCGCCCATGCGCGCGCCCCAGCGGGCGGCCTGGTCGAAGTAGGGCCCGCGGCTCATGGACTCGCTGCCGCCGCCGATGGCCACGTCGCAGTCGCCCAGCGCAATGGCCTGGGCGGCAGAGACGATGGCCTGCAGGCCGGAGCCGCACAGCCGGTTGACGTTGAAGGCCGGCGTCTCGATGGGGCAGCCCGCATCGATGGCGGCCACGCGCGAGAGGTAGGCGTCCTTGGTATCGGTGGGGATCACATTGCCCATGACCACGTGGCCGACGGCGTCGGGCGCCAGTCCCGCGCGCTCGATGGCCGCCTTGACGGCCGTGGTGGCCAGCTGGGTGTTGGGTACGTCCTTGAGGCTGCCGCCGAAGGTGCCGATGGCGGTGCGCGCAGTGCCGACGACGAAGACGTCGCGTGGGGTCATGGTGAAGCTCCTCGAAGCGATGAACACGGGGGATGGAGTGCATTGTGCCGGGCAGGCGGCAGGCAGCGCAGCCGCCTCGGCGTCAGTTCCGGGCGCAGGTCAACGCCCCTCGAATTGCGGCGTCTGCTTGGCGTGGAACGCCGCAATGCCGCGCGGCAGGTCGGCCGTGCGCGCACAGGCATCGAAGGCGCAGGCCTCGGCGGCCAGCTGGTCGCGCAGGCTGCGGTCCAGGCCCGCGCGCATGAGGCGGCGCATATGGCCCAGCGCCACCGTGGGGCCGGCGGCCAGGCGCTGGGCCAGCTGCTGCACGGCGGCGTCGAGTTCGGCGGGCGGCAGGACGCGGTTGATCAGGCTCAGGCGCTGCGCTTGGGCGCAGTCCAGGGTCTCGCCCAGCATGGCGATCTCCAGCGCGTTGCGCAGGCCCACGATGCGCGGCAGCGCCCAGGAGGCTCCCACGTCGCAGCTGGCGCCCAGGTTGATGTAGGCCAGGTTGAAGCGCGTGCCCTCGGCCGCGTAGACGAAGTCGGCCTGCAGCATCAGCGACAGGCCGGCGCCTGCCGCCGCGCCGTGCACCTTGGCGATGACGGGCGCATCGAGCTGGCCCAGCAGCGCCACGGCCTCGTTGAGCGGCGCCAGCAGCTCGGCCGCGCCGCGCACGGGGTCGGCGGCCAGCGTGTCCAGGTCGCCGCCCGCCATGAAGGCGCGGCCCGCGCCTTCCAGCACCACGCAGCGCAGCGCGCGGTCCTGGGCCAGGGTGCGCACGGCATCGCGCAGTGCCAGCGCCATGGGCACGTCGATGGCGTTGAGGGCGGCGGGGCGGTGGAAGGTCAGCGTGGCGATGGCGCCTTCGCGGTGCAGCAGCAGTGGGGTGTCTTGCGTGTCGGTCATGGGAGCGGATCAGTGGTACAGGGCGTCGATTTCGGCGGCGTAGGTCTTGTAGATGGACGAGCGGCGCACCTTCATCGTGGCCGTGACTTCGCCGTCGTCGTGGTCCAGTTCCTTGGTCAGCAGATGGAAGCGCCGCACATGCGAGACCTGGGCCAGGCGGGCATTGCCCTGCGCGATCTCGGCATCGATCAGCGCGCGCACCTCGGCCATCTCGGCCAGGGAGCGGAAATGCGTGAAGGGAATGCGCCGCGCCTGGGCCCATTGGCCAACCGTCTCGTAGTCGATCTGCACCAGCGCGCCCACGAACTTGCGGCCCTCGGCCACGACGATGCACTCCTTGATGAAGGGGCTGGCCTTCATGGTGTTCTCGATCTCCGAGGGCGTGAGGTTCTTGCCGCCGGCGGTGATCATGATGTCCTTGAGGCGGTCCACGATGCGCAGCTGGCCGCCCTGCACGCGCACCACGTCGCCCGTGTGCAGCCAGCCGTCCTGCAGGCTTTGCGCCGTGGCCTCGGGGTTCTTGTAGTAGCCCGCGAAGACCATGTCGCCCTTGATCTGGAGCTCGCCGCTGCCGTCGCCCTCATCGGGGCCGGCATGGGTGGCAATGCGCCATTGCACGCCTTCGGTGGCCACGCCCACGGTGCCCACGGCCACGTCGTCCAGGCGGTGGCCGGTAACCATTCCCGTGGATTCGGTCAGCCCGTAGACCTCGATCAGCGGCACGCCCAGCGTGCGGAAAAAGCGCACCACGTCGGGCGGTATGGGCGCGGCGCCGGTGAGCGCCACGCGTGCCTCGCGCAGGCCGATGAAGTTCTGCAGCGCGCGCAGCACGCTCCAGTAGCTGGCCGCCCAGGCCAGGCGCTCGGCCAGGCTCCACTGCCTGCGGGGCTTTTCGGCCAGCGGTGCGCAGGCCGCCATGGCGCGCCGGTAGAGCGCGCGGCGCAGCGGTCCGGTCTCCTGCATCTTGATGCTGATGGCCGCATGCAGCTTCTCCCAGATGCGCGGCACACCCAGGAACATGTTGGGCGCGACTTCGCGCAGGTCTTCCTGCACCGTGCGGATGGACTCGCCAAAGTGCACCTGCGAGCCCAGGTAGACCGGCACGAAGCTGGTCAGCATCTGCTCGGCCACGTGGCACAGCGGCAGGTAGGAAAGGTGGCGCGTGCCGCCGTCCAGCCCCAGCCGCTCGGCAATGCCGGGCACCACGCCGCGGATGTTGCGGTAGGTGATCATGGCGCCCTTGGGCTTGCCGGTGGAGCCCGAGGTGTAGATCATCAGCCCCACGTCATCCAGCGTCTGGCGTGCCAGCGCCTCTTCGATGGGGGCACGGCTGGCAGCCTGGGCGCCCAGGCGCTCGACCTCGTCGAAGGTGGCGATCAGGGCGCGGACCTCGGGCGCGAAGCTGCGCAGGCCCTTGGTCTCCATGACGATGATCTTCTTCAGGCGCGGCAGCTGGGGCAGGGCGGCCAGCAGCTTGTCGGTCTGCTCCTGGTCCTCGCAGACCATGATGTCCACATCGGCATGGCCCGCCACATAGGCGACCTCGGGCGTGGGGCTGGTGGGGTACACGCCCACGGTGATGGCGCCGATCAGGCCCGCGCCCATCTGGGCCAGCACCCACTCGATGCGGTTCTCGGAGATCACGCCCATGTGGCCGCCTGGCGGCAGGCCCAGCTGTGCCAGGCCCAGCCCGAAGTGGCTGGCACGCTCGTGGTAGCGCGCCCAGCTGGTGGGCTTCCAGATGCCGAAGTCCTTTTGCCGTATGGCCACGCGCTGGGCATCGCTGCGCGCGCGTTCGGCCAGCATCTGGGGCAGGGTGAGTTCGGGAAGGTTCTTCATATCAATGACCCATCGCGCTGCCTGTGACACTGGCGTGCCCCCACACGGGAGCACCGAGGAAGGGCCGCCCCGCACCGAGGGTGCTGTCCCCCTCCCTCGCGAAGCGGGAGAGAGGGGGAAGGCGCGAAGCGACTCAGGGGGTGCTTCATGACAACCAGCGCTTGCGGCGCTTGTAGTGCTTCAGGTCGCGAAAACTTTTTGCCTCGCCGCCACCACCCATGCCCAGGTAGAACTCGCGCACGTCGGCATCCTGGGCCAGACGTTCGGCCGGCCCGTCGATGACGATCTTGCCGTTCTCCATGATGTAGCCGCTGTGCGCCACGGCCAGGGCCACGGTGGCGTTCTGCTCGACCAGCAGCATGGAGGTGCCGCGCTCGGCATTGATGCGCGCGATGATGGTGAAGATGTCCTCCACCAGCTTCGGCGCCAGGCCCAGCGAGGGCTCGTCCAGCAGCATGAGCTGGGGCTCGGCGATCAGCGCGCGGCCAATGGCCAGCATCTGCTGCTCGCCGCCCGACAGATAGCCGGCCAGGCCTTTGCGTCGCTCATGCAGGCGCGGGAAGTAGCTGTAGACCAGGTCGAAGTCGGGCTTGACTTGATTGCGGCCCGTGAGCGCGTAGGTGGCGGCCACGAGGTTTTCCTCCACCGTGAGGTCCTCGAACACGCGCCGGCCCTCCATCACATGCGACAGCCCCAGGCGCACCAGCTGCTGGGGCGCGTACTGCGCGGTGGACTGGCCGTTGTAGCGCACGCTGCCGCTGGCCAGCAGGCCGTCCTCCAGCGCCAGCAGCCCGGAGACGGCCTTGAGCGTGGTGCTCTTGCCCGCGCCGTTGCTGCCCAGCAGGGCCACGATCTGGCCGCGCGGCACGGCCAGCGACAGGCCCCGCAGGGCCTGCACGACCTTGTTGTAGATGACCTCGATGTTGTTGATTTCGAGGACCAGATCCTGGGCAGTCTGGGTCATGGCGCCACGGGATTCAGAGCGCTATCCAGTCGGACGCTGGGAGCATCTTCTGCGCCTTCATATCCGCCTTGTAGACGCGGCCCACGGGAATCGAATTGCCCTTGATGGTGATGGGCACACCGATCAGTCCGCCCGTGTCGAAGTCCTTGATGGAATTGAGCGCGGCCTTGAGGTTGGGGCCGGTGAGCGGCTTGCCAGCGTCCAGGCAGCGCCTGGCCGATTCCACGAACAGCATGGCCGCCAGGAAACCCTGGATATAGGCCGTGCTCTGGTACTCGGGGCGCAGCGCGCGGATCTTGTCCAGCATGGGCGCCTTGGCCGAGGTGTCGTAGTAGTAGCGGTAGGGCATGACGCCCATGAAGCCGTCGCCGGCCTCGCCCATCTTCATGACGGTGGAGCTGTCCATGGTCCAGAAGGTGCCCATCCATTGGCTGGTCATGCCCATCTGCTTGCCCTGCTGGATGAACTCGGGAATGGGCGCGAGGATGTAGCCGTGGAAGATGGTGTAGTCGGGCGCGGCGCGGCGCAGCTTGATGACTTCGGTGGACACGTCCACGCTGCCGGGCGGTGTCATCAGCTTGGCCACCACGTTCAGGCCCAGCTTCTTGGCGGCCGCCTCGCTGGCCTCGATGGGGTCGCGGCCGAATTCGGAGTCGGAGTAGACGAAGGCCACCTTGGCGCCCGGCTTTTCCTTGGCGATGTGCTTGAGCAGGATGCCGAACATCTCCGTGTAGTCGGGCCCCACGAGGAACTGGTTCGGGTACTTGGCCGGGTTGTTGAGCTCGGTGGCGAAGGAGGCGCCCGCCATGAGGATGGCGCCGTTGCGGTCCAGCTCCGGGTTGATGGTCTTGGAAAAGCCCGTGGAGTCGCCGTAGTAGAGGTTGACCTTGTTCTGGCTGGTGATCTTCTTGAACGCGGCCACCGAGACATCGACCTTGTAGCCCGTGTCCTCGGGCACGTAGCGGATCTTGCGGCCCTTGATGCCGCCTGCCTCGTTGACCATCTTCACGTAGTCGCCCATGCCGGCATTGATGCCCACGCCCGCGAAGGCGAACACGCCCGTCATGGGGATGGAGCCGCCGATCACGATGTCTTCGCCGCCAGCCTGGGCGCGGGCGGCCAGCGGTGCGGCCAGGCTGGCGCCGGCCGCCAGCAGCAGGCTGCGGCGGCGCGAGGAGGTCGGGTGTTGCTGCATTGCTTGTCTCCTTTTGCTTGTCGTGCGCGGCGCCGCCTCAATTGCGGAAGGGCCACAGGTGGAAGAAGCGGCGCAGGCGCCGCCACATTTCTGCGAGCCCCTGCGGCTCGAAGACCAGAAAGACGATGATCAGCAGCCCGAACACCATGGTGCGCACGGGCGACAGGAAGACGGCCAGCTCCGAGCCGCCGGGCAGCAGGTCCACGATGAGCTTGAGCAGCTCCGGGACCATGGTCATGAAGACCGCGCCCAGGATGCCGCCCAGGATGGAGCCCATGCCGCCGACGATGATGGCCGCCAGAAAGAAGATGGACATCAAGAGCGGAAAGCTCTCGGGCGTGACCACGCGAAAGAAGTACGCCCACAGCCCGCCCGCCACGCCCGCGTAGAACGAGGACAGCCCGAACGACAGCAGCTTGTAGCGCAGCAGCGGTATGCCCAGCACCTCGGCCGAGATGTCGCGGTCGCGGATGGCGATGAAGGCGCGGCCTATGCGCGTGCGAAACAGGTTGGCCGCGCCCAGCAGCATCAGCAGCGTGACGGGCACGATCACCCAGTACAGCCGGAACGAGGTGTCCAGCGCCACGCCGAACACCGTGGCCGGCTGCAGCGTCAGGCCCGCCGTGCCGCCCGTGAGCTTGAGGTTGGCGAACAGGAAATGGGCGATGAACGAGGCCGCGATGGTGGCAATCGCCAGGTACAGGCCCTTGACGCGCAGCGAGGGCAGGCCCACCACGATGCCGCCCAGCATGGCCACGAAGCCGCCCGCCAGCAGGTTGAACAGCACGGGCGTGCCCCAGCGCGCCTGCACGATGGCCACCGTGTAGGCGCCCAGTCCCATGAAGGCGGCTTGGCCCAGGCTGACCAGGCCCGTGTAGCCGGTGAGGATGTTCAGCCCGGTGGCGCCGGCCACGTTGATGCTGACCAGGCAGGCCAGGTACAGCCAGTAGTCGCTGGCCATGAAGGGAAACAGCAGCAGCAGCGCGCCGGCCATGGCCAGCCAGATGCGTTGCGTGCGGGAGTCGAACAGCGCCGCATCGGCGATGTAGCTTTCCTTGAGGGTGCCTATGCGCATGCTGCCGTCTTTCTGAAGCTGTCTAGAGCCGCTCGATCTCGTGCGTGCCGAACAGGCCGTAGGGCCTGAGCATCAGCACCACGACCAGCACGATGAAGGTGGCCAGCAGCTTGTACTCGCCGCCCAGGTAGGCGCCGGCCAGCGCCTCCACCAGGCCGATGAACAGGCCGCCGACCAGGGCGCCCAGCACGCTGTCCAGCCCGCCCACGATGACGACCACCAGCACCGACAGGCCGAACACGCCCATGCTCGACGAGATGCCGCCGATGGAGCCGACGATGATTCCCGAGACCGCCGCGATCATGGCCGACACCACCCAGGCCAGCGAGAACACGCGCGGCACGTTGATGCCCACCGAATAGGCCGCTGCCTGGTCGCTGGCCGTGGCGCGCAGGGCCACGCCGCCACGCCAGTAGCGGAACACCAGCAGCACGGCCGCGATGAAGACCACGGCCACGGCTGCGCCCCAGGCCACCTTGGGCGCGAGAAAGGCCTCGCCGATCATCACGGGCTGCGTGGGCATGAACTCGGGCAGGCGGCGCTGGTCGGCCGTCCAGATCAGCTCCACCAGGCCCACCAGTACCGAGGCCAGGCCCACGGTGACCATGAACACCGAGATCGGCGGCTCGCCCAGCAGCGGCCGGATCATGGTGCGCTCGATCAGCGCGCCCAGCAGCCCCGTGCCCAGCACGGCGGCGGGAATGGCCAGCCACAGCGGCAGCGCGAACATGGCCGCGAAGGTGAAGAACAGGTAGGCGCCCACCATCAGCAGCTCGCCGATGGCGATGTTGACCACGCGCGTGGCCTTGTAGACCACCACGAAGGCCAGCGCGGCCAGCGCATACAGGCCGCCTGCGGCCAGGCCCGTGAGGGCGATCTCGAACAGGTAGGCCCAGTCCATCATGCGGCTTCCTGTGCCAGGGCAGGCTGCGGCGTGGCGGGCTCTGGCCGGGTGGACGCGCCGCGCAGCCGGCGCCGCAGCTCGCCCACATCACCGGCGCCCAGGTAGGCCCGGTTCACCTCGGGATCGGCCTGCACCACGGCGGGCGTGCCCTGGGCGATGACCTGGCCGAAGTTGAGCACCACCACATGGTCGGACAGGTCCATGACCATGCCCATGTCGTGCTCTACCATGAGCACGGTCACGCCCCATTCGGCGCGCACGTCGAGGATGAAGCGCGCCATGTCCTCGGTCTCCTCGCGGTTCATGCCGGCCACGGGCTCGTCCAGCATCAGGATGCGCGGCTGCATGGCCAGGGCGCGCGCCATCTCCACGCGCTTTTGCAGTCCGTAGGACAGGGCGGCCACGGGCGCATGGCGGATGTGGTCTATCTCCAGAAAATCGATGATGCGCTCCTCGATGTCGCGGCGCAGCTCGGCCTCTTCGCGGCGCGCGCGGCCCAGGTAGAGGAGGGCGTCGAGCACGTTGGTGCGCAGGTGGGCGTGGCGGCCCAGCTTGATGTTGTCCAGCACCGTCATGCCCCGGAACAGCGCAATGTTCTGGAAGCTGCGCCCCAGGCCCAGCCGCGCGCGGCGCGGCGCCGGCATGCGCGTGATGTCCTCGCCCTGGAAGCGGATGGAGCCGCCCGTGGGCCGGTAAAAGCCCGAGATGGTGTTGAACAGCGACGTCTTGCCCGCGCCGTTGGGGCCGATCACCGCCGTGATCGAGCCGGGCTGCACATCGAAGCCCACGCCCGACAGCGCCTTCACGCCGCCAAAGGCGAGCGTGACGCCATCGACCTGCAGCAAGGGGGCGGGCGGGCCGCCGTCGGGGTGTGTCTCCATGGCGCTCTCGTGCGTTGGTTCGTCGAGCCGGGCAGGAGCCTACTGATGCGTAGGCTGTTTACTTTGGAGTAGATTCTGGTTGTCGCCCACCGCATGCAGCATCGGTGATTTCCCCGGTGCACCCGCCGCCATGAAGCCATCGAGCCCTAAAACCAAGACCCGACCCAGCCCCGGAACCCGCACCCGCAAAGGCCGTGCGGCGCCCGCCGTGGACTCGCCCTGGAGCGGCACGCCCGACCGCGAGCAGCAGCGCGAGGCCAAGCGCCAGGCCGTGCTGCAGGCCGCCGCCCAGTTGTTCAACGAGCGCGGCTTCTCCGCCACCTCGCTGGACGACATCGCCGCGCGGCTGGGCGTGAGCAAGCCCACGCTGTACTACTACGTCAAGAACAAGGACGAGATCCTGCTGCAGTGCGTGAACCAGGGCCTGGCCATGACGCTGGAAGGCATCGAGGCCTCGCGCCGCGCAGGCGGCCAGGCCGTGGACCAGCTGCGCGCCTGCATGCAGGTCTATGCGCGCATCGTCACCATGGACTTCGGCATGTGCCTGATCCGTGTCGGCGACGAACAGGTCCCCCCCGACAGCCGCCGCGAACTGCGCCGCCAGAAGGCCGCCATAGACCAGGCCTTCCGCCGCCTGGTGGCCGCTGGCGTGCAGGAGGGCTCGCTGGCCCCCTGCGACCCCAAGATGACCGCGTTTGTCATCGCCGGCGCGCTCAGCTGGATAGGCCGCTGGTACCAGCCTGGCGGCCAGTACTCGGCCGAGGAAGTGGCGCAGCAGTGCATTGATACCTTGATGGGGGGTGTGCTGCGGCGGGCGGATGTTCTCGATACGCCCAAGTTATCCAAGCCACCCAAGGTGGGCAAGCCTGCAAAGCGTGCGAAGGCGGGCGGCTGAAGTGCCGTTCCCTGCCGTGAGCCACGCTACGGTGCCGCACTCTCCTGCGCCGCCAGATCATCCAATATCGGGCAGTCCGGCCGGTCGTCGCCGTGGCAGCAGTGCACCAGGGTCTTGAGCGTGCGCTGCATGGCCTGCATGGCGGCGATGCGCTCGGTCAGTTCGTCGATGTGGCGCTGGGCGATGGCCTTGACCTGGCTGCTGGCGCGGCTCTTGTCCTGCCACAGGCCGAGCAGGGTGGCGATCTCGTCCATGGAAAAACCGAGGTCGCGCCCCCGGCGGATGAAGCGCAGGGCATGCACGTCGGCCTCGGCGTACTGGCGGTAGCCGCCGTCCGTGCGGTGCATGGGCGGCAGCAGGCCCTGGGCTTCGTAGTGGCGCACCATGCGCGCCGAGACACCGGCGCGGCGTGCGGCCTCGCCGATGGAGACGGGCCAGTGCTGGGCGGGGTGGGCGGACATGGTGCGTGCCTTTCGGATGCCTTCGGGCGTCTTTGAGGTGTCTCTCAGGCGACCTTGTAGCCTTCTTCGGCAATGGCGGCGCCCAGTGCCTCGCGGCTGGCGCTGCTGTCGACTTCCACGCGCTGGGCGGCGCGATCGATTTTTACCTGGGCCTGGTCATCCACGCCCTGCACGGCCTGGGTGACGGCGCGTTCGCAGTGGCCGCAGGTCATGCCCTGCACGGTGAAAACATGTTGCATCTCTCGCTCCTGGTTGGGGCGCGCCGAAGTGGCGCAAGCCATGGACGGCATGTTGAACCCTAACACCATGGCAAGGTCAAGCTCCTGGCTGGACAAGGGTTGATTTGGCCCAATTCGATGTGAGCCGGCCGGCTCAATGATCCGCTGCAATGGCCGATAGATCGAAAAGAGCCGTGAATAGGCAAAAACCGTCATAGGCCATTGGCGATCATCTGACAAACTGCAACAATTTGTATTTACGTTGGCGCTATGCATTTGGAGACCGTGCGGGCGCCTTGACTGACAGAGAGGAAAACGGTCATGAACTTGTTGGGAATGATGCGGGCTTTCACGATCCGCACGCGGATGCTGGGTGCCATCGCCATGGTGCTGGTACTGCTGGGTCTGCTGGGCGGAGCCGGGATGCTGGGCATGTTCCGCATCCATGGCATGAGTCAGCAGTTCATGCATACCTCGTACGCCAAGATGGGCTACATGGTGGAGTTGCGCGCCGAGCTGGGTGCCGTGCGCGCCCATGAAAAGGACATGATCATCCAGTACGAGCGTGCCGAAGAGGTGCGCAAGGCCCACACCCAGTGGCTGGCCGCCATCGACCGCGTGAAATCCGTGGCCGAGCGCTTTCTGAAGGACGAGGACCCGGCCGACGATGCCATCGTCAGCGGCATCTCCGAACGCGTGGACCGCTACCGCCAGCAGTTCGAGCACATTGCGCGGCAGCTGGAGGCCGGTGGCTATGACACGGCGACCACGGCCAACCGCATGAGCGGCAAGGCCATGGCCGAGGTGGCCGAGGTCGAAAAGCTCATCGCCCAGCTCGACCAGCTGCTGCGCCAGCAGGTCGATGCCATGGCCGCGGAGGAGCAGGGCGTGGCCGAGCAGACGCAGTGGATCTTCGTGGCGGCCGTGGTGCTCACGGTGCTGGTGGTGGTGCCGCTGACGCTGATGAACATGCTGTCCATCTGCCGCCCCCTGGTGCAGGCGCGCCAGACGGCGCTGACCATTGCCCAGGGCGATCTGTCGCAGAGCGTGAAGGTGGAGGGCAAGGATGAGGTGGCCGATCTGCAGCGCGCGCTGGACCAGATGCAGCAGAGCCTGGGCTCCATGGTGACCCAGGTGCGCGACGCCAGCGGCAACATCGCCACGGCCAGCCAGGAGATCGCCACGGGCAACCAGGACCTGTCCTCGCGCACCGAGCAGACGGCCAGCAATGTGCAGGAGACCGTGGCCTCGCTGTCCCAGCTCACGGCCACGGTGCAGCAGACGGCATCGTCCTCGCAGCTGGCCAACCAGCTGGCGGCCTCTGCCTCGACCACGGCCACGCGCGGTGGCGACGTGGTGGCCCAGGCCGTGGTCAGCATGCAGGAGATCACGACCTCCAGCCGCAAGATCGGCGACATCATCGGCCTGATCGACTCCATCGCCTTCCAGACCAACATCCTGGCGCTGAACGCCGCCGTGGAAGCGGCACGTGCCGGCGAGCAGGGGCGCGGCTTTGCCGTGGTGGCGGCCGAGGTGCGTTCGCTGGCCCAGCGCTCGGCCCAGGCGGCCAGCGAGATCAAGGCGCTGATCCAGACCAGCGTGCAGGCCGTGGACGTGGGCGTGCGCCAGGTGGAGGATGCTGGCAAGACCATGAAGGAAATCGTGGACAGCGTGCAGCGCGTGGGCGACATCATTGGCGAGATCACGGCGGCTTCCAGCGAGCAGTCGGGGGGCATCGGCCAGGTCAACCAGGCCGTGGGCGACATCGACCGCATGACGCAGCAGAACGCAGCCCTGGTCGAGGAATCGGCTGCCGCCGCCGAGTCGCTGCGCGAGCAGGCCGCGCGCCTGGCGCAGGTGGTGGGCCAGTTCCGCATTGCCGGTGCGGCCGTGGCGTCCATGGGCTCGCATGCTTCCTATGGCCGTCCCTCCCAGGGCCAGCCCAGCCTGGCGCCGGCTGCAGGCCGCGCCTCGCTGGCCTCTGGCCGGGACACGCGCGAGACCCAGCTGCTGGAACACGCCTGAGATAGCGGACGCAGGGACAGGGGCCTGACCCCTGTTCCACGTGGATCGTCTGGACAAAAAAAGCGGAGTGCGATGCACTCCGCTTTTTGTTTGTGCGGCCGCAAATCAGGCCTGGCGCGCGAACGGGTAGTCGGTATAGCCCTCGGGGCCGCCGCCGTAGAACAGGCTGGAGTTCCAGGGGTTCAGCGGCAGGTCGTCGCGCAGGCGGTGGACCAGGTCGGGGTTGGAGATGAAGGCCTTGCCGAAGGCCACGATATCGGCGTGGCCGCTTTCCACGGCGCGCAGCGCCATGTCGCGGTCATAGCCGTTGTTGACCATCCAGGCGCCCTGGCCGCCGGCCTCGCGGTAGGCGGATTTGAGGGCCGCGTAGTCGAAGGGCCGGTCGGGCAACTCACGCGGGCCGCCGGTGGAGCCTTCGATGATGTGGATGTAGGCCAGGCCCAGCGGCGCCAGCTGGCGCACCACGTATTCGAACAGCGGCTGAGGGTCGGCATCGGCGATGTCGTTGGCCGGCGTCACGGGCGACAGGCGGATGCCCACGCGGCCGCCGCCCACGGCATCGGCGGCGGC
The DNA here is from genome assembly GCF_016516495.1 of Delftia sp. S65. Taxonomy (NCBI): domain Bacteria; kingdom Pseudomonadati; phylum Pseudomonadota; class Betaproteobacteria; order Burkholderiales; family Comamonadaceae; genus Delftia; species Delftia sp. S65. The sequence goes on along the minus strand of NZ_JACVUR010000002.1, from coordinate 239,264 downwards.
GCGCGTGCATTCGAGCAGCAGGCGGGCGCGGTTCTCGATGCTGCCACCGTAGTCATCATCGCGCTGGTTGGCGCCGGTCTTGAGGAACTGGTCCAGCAGATAGCCGTTGGCGCCGTGCAGCTCCACGCCGTCGAAGCCGGCCGTCTCCACGGCATTGCGCGCGGCCACGGCGAAGCTGTGGACGATGGCGGGAAGCTCGTGCTGGGCGAGCGCGCGCGGCGCGGAGGTGGGCACGAACTGGCCCTTGCCCGAGTCCTCGTCAATCACATAGGTCTTGGATCTGGCCGCTACCGGGGACGGCCCCACGGGCGCCTGGCCTTCGGGCTGCAGCGAGGTGTGCGAGACCCGGCCCACATGCCACAGCTGGGTGACGATGCGCCCGCCGGCCTTGTGCACGGCGTCGGTCACGCGCTTCCAGCCGTCGAGCTGCTCGCTGCCGTACAGGCCCGGCACATGGGCATAGCCCTGGCCCTGGTGGCTGATGGCCGTGCCTTCGCTGATCAGCAGGCCGGCGCTGGCGCGCTGGGCGTAGTAGGTGACCATGATGTCGTTGGGCAGGGCCTGGGGTGCGCGGTTGCGCGTCAGCGGCGCCATGGCGATGCGGTTGGGCAGGCGCAGTTCGCCAGCCTGTATGGGATCGAACAGAGAGGTCATGCAACGGGGCTTTCTGTGCGTGAAGCAAAAGCGCCACCCGTGCGGGCGGCGCGGCGTACGGCACAGATTACGCCCATGGAATCAATCGTGCAGGCCAGGGATTTGCGCGCTGTCGTGCAGGCGACGGTGCTGTGCCACGAGTCGCCCCAGCGCCTGCATCTGCGCCGTCACGAAGCTGCGCGTGGCGGTATCGGTGCACAGGCCCTGGCTGTCGAATTTCTGCGCCGCCTGGCCCACGAACACCTCGGGCCGGGCCAGCACGTCGGCTTCCATGCACTGCAATACCTTGCGCAGTTCGTACTGCACGCGCGCCCCGCCCAGCGGGCCGGGCGAGGCCGAGACAAGGGCCACGGGCTTGTGCCGAAAGGGTTGGTCGTCGCCACGCGAGATCCAGTCCAGCGCATTCTTGAACATGCCTGGAATGGAGAAGTTGTACTCGGGCGTGGCCAGCACTATGGCGTCGGCACGACGGATGCGCTCGCGCAACTGGTGCACGGATTCGGGCATGCCCGTGGCCAGCAGGTCGGCATCCAGCGGCGGCAGCGCGCGCCAGTCGCAGACCTGCATCGTGGCCTGGGGTGGCAGGCATTCGCCCGCCAGCTCCAGCAGCATGCGGTTCAGGGAATGGCGGCGCAGGCTGCCGCACAGGCCGATGATGTCCATGGCGTCAGGCCTGCAGCGGGATGCCGACCTGCTGGATGACGCCGCGCCAGCGCGCGATCTCGGCGCCCACCATGCCACGCATCTCCTCGGGGCTGCAGGGCGTGGCCGCGCTGCCGGCGCTGGCCAGGGCCAGGAGCAGGTCGGGCTCCTTCAGGGCCTTGTGGGCTTCGGCGGCCAGCCTTTGCACCACGTCGGCGGGCGTGCCTGCGGGCGCGGCCAGGCCCAGCCAGGAACGCACCTCGAAGCCGGGCAGCACGGCCGAGGCCGGTGGCACCTCGGGCAGGGTGGGCCAGGCCTGGGCGCTGGTGACGGCCAGGGCGCGCAGCCTGCCCGATTTGATGTGCGGCATGGCCACGGTCAGCGTGTCGCTGAGCACGTCCACATCGCCCGCTATCACGGCCTGCACGGGTGCGCCGCCGCCCCGGTAGGGCACGTGCAGCAGCTGTACCTTGGCCGTGGAGCCCAGCAGCTCACCGGCCATGTGCTGGGTGGAGCCCACGCCCACCGAGGTGAAGGTGATGCGTCCCGGCTCCTTGCGGGCCATGGCCAGCAGATCGGCCAGGGTCCTGGCGGGATGCTCGGCACGCACGGCCACCACGAAGGGAAAGGACGAGACGGTGGAGACAAAGGCGAAGTCCTTGACCGCGTCGTAGGGCAGCGATTTGCGCAGCGCGGCCGACACGGTGTGCGCGCCCGTGAGCATGACCAGGCTGTAGCCGTCCGGCACCGCCTTGGCCACGAAGTTGCTGGCAATGGAGCCGCCCGCGCCGCTCTTGATCTCCACCACCACGGGCTGCCTGAGCGATTCCTGCAGCTTCTGGGCCACGAGCCGGGCCACCACGTCGGCATTGCCGCCCGCGCCAAAGCCGTGGATCAATTGAATGGGCCGGTTGGGAAAACCGCCCTGGGCCCGGGCCGTGGACAGGGCGAGTGAGGCGGCGCCTGCAAGCAGGGCCGTGCGTCGGGTGATGGCAGTCATGTCATATCTCCTTTTTTGTATTGCGCGCTGCGGACGTGTCCAGTGGCCTGGCTGGCCTGGCTGGCCTGGCAGGCCTCGCTGGCGTTGCGGCTAGCGGTCCGCGCGTGCGTAGCCGGTCTGGGCGCCGTAGAGCTTTTCGCGCTGCGACCAGTCGTGGGTCTCGTTCCACAGGGCCAGCACCTGCATGGCCTCCTGCTCGAAGACCTGGTGGCGCGCCGCGTCGGCCGTGCGTGCGGTCAGCTCCAGGCGGTGGCCCGAAGGGTCGAAGAAGTAGATGGAGGTGATGAAGTCGTCGTGGTTGGTGGGACCCACCACGTCAATGCCCCGGTCCAGCAGGTCCTGCCGGGCGCGCAGCACGGTGTCCACGTCGGCGACCTCGAAGGCGAAGTGCTGTATCCAGCCCGGCGACTCCATGTCCTTCATCTGGCCCGGGTCCCTGGGGCACTCGAAGAAGGCGATGGAGCTGCCGTCCTCCATCTCGAAAAAGATGTGGATGTGCGGGCTGTACTGGCCCGTGGAAGGAACATGGTCCTCGCCCATGGCGTGGGTGAAGCGCAGGCCCAGCACCTCGGTATAGAAGCGCACGGTCTCGGCCGCGTCCTTGCAGCGGTAGGCGGCGTGGTGAAGCTTTTTGCACAGCATGGATGTCTCCTGTCAGTCGGTGGAAAGGGGGCCGGAAGCGGAATCGGGGCCTGTGGCGCCGTGGAGCGGCTCCTGGCAGCCGCTCCACTGGGGCTGGAAGAAGGGGGCCGGGACCAGGAACTTCGATTCCTGGCTTTGCAGCAGCGGCAGCATGCGCGCGACATAGGCCTGCCAGCGTGGCTCGGCCAGCAGGCGGGCGCGGCGCTCGGCGCGCTCGTTCAGGTCCGTATAGGCCCACAGGTGGACGATCTGGTTGAGTGGCCCCGAGTCGCTGGTGTAGTAGCCGACCATGCGGCCCAGAATGCGCTGCTGCAGCTCCAGGCCCTCGGCCTGGTAGAGCGCCAGGTAGTCCCGCCATTTGCCGGGGTGGGCGGTGTAGGTGCGTTGTTCGACGAGCATGACGTGCCTTCTTTCAACCGAGGCTGTGGCCGCCGTCGATCACGATGCGCGTGCCCGTGGCCGTGCGCAGATGCGTGGCGCAGGCGAGGATGGCCTGCGCCACATCGCCGGGCTCGACCACGCGGCCCAGCGGCGTGTGCGCGGCCTTTTTCTCCAGCTCCTGGCGGCTGCGGCCCCCCACGAAGCCCGTGTCCACGGCGGCTGGCGAGACGCAGAGAAAGCGCACCGGGCCGAAGGCGCGCGCCATGGACACCGTCAGCGTGTCCAGCGCGGCCTTGGCGGCGCAATAGGCCATGTTGCTGCCCAGGCCCGTGAAGGCGGAGACCGAGGACACGTTGACCACTGCGGCGTCCTGCGAGGCGCGCAGCAGCGGCAGCAGGGCCCGCGTCACGGCATAGGTGCCGCCCACGTTGGCGCACAGGATGCGGTTGAACAGAGCGGGCTCCAGCGCATCGATCTGCGCGTGCGCGATGCGCTCGGTGAAGCCCGCACAGTTGACCAGCAGGTCCACCCGGCCCAGGTGCTGCTGCAGCCACTGGGCGGCGGTGGCGTGGCTTGCCTCGTCTTGCAGCGACAGCTGCAGCGTGTGGTGGCTGCCCGGCAGTTTCTCGCGCAGCGCCTGGGCGCGGTCGCGGCCCTGGTGGTAGCCGATCACGACGGTGGCGCCCTCGCGGGCCAGGGCCCGCGCCGTGGCGGCGCCTATGCCGCTGCTGGCGCCGGTGACGACGGCGATTCTGTCTTGCAATGGCGGATGGGAGAGTTGCATCATTCGGAAATCCGTGGCGCCCGGCCTTGCCGTGCCCTGGCCGGGCCGTGGTTGATCGGCCATTCCGATTGTTTTCAAATCGCCCGGCGGCGCCACTCAGTTGTCCGATAAACGAACATGACCTCATCGTCCGATGCCGGCTCCCTCAAGCGGGGCGTGGCCTTTCTCAAGCTGCTGGCGACCGGGGGCGCGCGCGGTTGCCCGCTCAGCGAACTGGCCGAAAAATCCGGCGTGCCCCACCCTTCGGCCCACCGCATCCTCAAGCAGCTGATTGCCGAGCGCCTGGTGGTGCACGACGCCCAGACCCACCGCTACCGGCTGGGGCCGCTGGCCTTCGAGCTGGGCCTGGCCGGGTCGATGCTGCACGACATACGCGACCTGTGCGAGCCGGCCATGGCGGCGCTGTCACGTGAAACCGAGGACACGGCCTACCTGGTGGTGCGCAGCGGATTCGAGGCCGTGTGCCTGCACCGGCTCGAAGGCGACTTCCCCATACGCACGCTGGTGCTGCAGGTCGGCAGCCGGCGCCCGCTGGGCGTGGGCGCCGGGGGGCTGGCCGTGCTGGCCGCCATTGCGCCCGAGGAGCGCGAGGCCATCATCGAGCGCGTGGCGCCCGCCCTGCCGGCCTTTGGCAAGCTCACCGATGCGGGGCTGCGCCTGGCCTGCGAGGAAACGGCCCGCGCAGGCGTGGCCGTGATACAGAACCGCGTGAGCTTGGGCGTGACGGCCGTGGGCGCGCATTTTTGCGACAGCATGGGCCAGGCCATGGGGGCGGTCAGCGTGGCCGCGCTGACCCAGCGCATGACGGCGGCGCGCGTGCGGCGCATCGCCCAGCAGGTGCGCGCTGCGGCGGCCCAGATAGAGCAGCGCATCCGCACGCGCAAAAGATAAGGGGCCGGGGGGGGGGGCCCCCCCCCCCCCCCCCTTGTGCCGCCGAGCCCGGGCGCGGCGCTGCTTACTTGAGCAGGCCTTCGGCCTTCATCGCGGCCTGCACGGCAGGGCGGGCCAGCACGCGCTCGCGGTAGGCCAGGAGGTTGGTCAGCTCGGAGATGTCCACGCCCACGAACTGGGCCCAGCCCGTCACGGTGAACAGGTAGGCGTCGGCCACGGTGAACTGCTCGCCCATCAGGTAGTCGCGGCCATTGAGCTCGCCGTCCACCCACTTGAGGCGGTCCAGCACACGCTGGCGCACCACGGGCTTGTAGTCGTCGGGCGTGGCGGGGTTGAACAGGGGGCCGAAGCCCTTGTGCAGCTCGGTGCCGATGAAGTTCAGCCACTCCTGAAGGTGGTAGCGGGCCATGGTGCCGTTGGCCGGTGCCAGCTTCTTCTCGGGGACCAGATCGGCCAGGTACTGGACGATGGCCGGTCCTTCATGCAGCGTGTCGCCGTCGTCGAGTACGAGGAAGGGAACATAGCCCAGCGGGTTGATGCCGTAGTAGTCCGTGCCGTCCTGCAGCTTGTGCGTCTTGGTGCTGGCCAGGACCGGCTCGTAGGCCAGGCCTGCCTCGTGCAGGACGATGTGGGGAGACAGAGAGCAGGCGCCAGGGCTGTAGTAGAGCTTCATGGTGGATGGCTTCCGATCAGGGTAAGAAAGACAAGCGCCCATGCTAACCCCATGTGCAGGGGCTGCGCATGATGGGACCGCGCTGGCGGCAGGGTTCAGGCCGACAGGCGCTGTGCAGCCCAGAGCACCTGTTCCAGCACGGCCTTCATGCCTTGCTGGTCCTGGGGGCGCTGCAGGCGGCCGGCCTCGTCGAATGCCTGGCCTGCCTGGCCGACGGCGTGGCTCACGGGGGCCAGCCAGCACTGCAGGTTCAGCAGCAGCGGCGCCAGGTGCGACTGGGCGCGCAGGCCGCCCAGGCCGCCGGGCGAGGCGCTGGCCATGCCCACGACCTTGCCGCGAAAGGGCAGGGTGCCATCGGACCAGACCGGATCACCGGCCACGGGGCTGGAAGCCCAGTCGATGGCGTTCTTGAGCAGGGCAGGGTAGCTGCCGTTGTACTCGGGCGAGCAGATCAGCCAGGCAGGGTGGCTGTGCAGCGCGGCCTTGAAGCGCAGCACGTCGGGCGGCGTGCCGCTGGCCTCCAGGTCGGCGTTGTACATGGGGATGTCGAAATCCGACAGCTCCAGCAGCGTGGGCTGGGCGCCCAGTTCGCGCGCCATGTCGGCGGCGGCGGCGGCCAGGCGCCGGTTGTGCGATTGTTGGCGGGTACTGCCCGCGAAGATGAGGATCTGCATGGCCGCCATTGCATCACAGGCCCTGCACATGTTTCTTGCAAGCGGGCCGCCCTGCGGGTGGCGGCGCGCAGCATCCTGCGGTGCACGCGCTGTGTCCGCCGCACTGTTTCACGTGGAACACCGGCACAGTGCCGGCCCGGTGGCGGGGCCGGCCGACCCCTTGCAAGGCATTGGTGCGGCAAAGGTGGGAAAATCGCGGGTTCCCCGCTGGGTTCCCCTCGCTACATGAACGAGGGCCACCTGCCATGAGCGCCGGAGCGTGAGTGCTCCGTGTCGGGGGCTTGGGCCGGGCAGGCCCCCGGAGTGATAAGCATGTTGTACCCACAGGAATTTGATGTGATCGTGGTCGGTGGCGGCCACGCCGGCACCGAGGCCGCGCTGGCCGCTGCGCGCATGGGCTGCAGGACGCTGCTGCTGAGCCACAACATCGAGACCCTGGGCCAGATGAGCTGCAATCCCAGCATCGGCGGGATCGGCAAGGGGCATCTGGTCAAGGAAGTGGATGCGCTGGGCGGCGCCATGGCGCTGGCCACCGATATCGGCGGCATACAGTTCCGCATCCTCAACAGCTCCAAGGGCCCGGCCGTGCGTGCCACGCGCGCCCAGGCCGACCGCATTCTCTACAAGGCCGCCATCCGCGACATGCTGGAGAACCAGCCCAACCTGTGGCTGTTCCAGCAGGCGGTGGATGACCTCATGGTCGAGGGCGACCGCGTGGTGGGCGCCGTCACCCAGGTGGGCGTGCGCTTTCGCAGCCGCACCGTGGTGCTCACGGCGGGCACCTTCCTGGACGGCAAGATCCACGTGGGCCTGAACAACTACGCGGCAGGCCGCGCGGGCGATCCGCCGGCCGTCAGCCTGTCGTCGCGGCTCAAGGAGCTGCAGCTGCCCCAGGGGCGCCTGAAGACCGGTACGCCGCCGCGCCTGGATGGCCGCAGCATCGATTTCTCGCAGTGCGAGGAGCAGCCCGGCGACGGCATGCCCGGTGGTGTCAACGAAGGCGTGCTGCCCGTGTTCAGCTTCATCGGCAATGCGGCCATGCACCCGCGCCAGATGCCCTGCTGGATCACCCACACCAACGAGCGCACGCACGACATCATCCGCAGCGGCTTTGACCGCAGCCCCATGTTCACGGGCAAGATCGAAGGCGTGGGCCCGCGCTACTGCCCCAGCGTCGAGGACAAGATCAACCGCTTTGCCGACAAGGAAAGCCACCAGATCTTCCTGGAGCCCGAAGGCCTGACCACCAACGAGTTCTATCCCAACGGCATCTCCACCAGCCTGCCCTTCGACATCCAGTACGAACTGGTGCGCAGCATGAAGGGGCTGGAGAACGCGCACATCCTGCGCCCCGGCTACGCCATCGAGTACGACTACTTCGATCCGCGCTCGCTCAAGAGCAGCTTCGAGACGCGCCAGATCCAGGGCCTGTTCTTCGCGGGCCAGATCAACGGCACGACCGGCTACGAGGAAGCGGCGGCCCAGGGCCTGTTCGCCGGCCTCAACGCCGCGCTGCAGTGCCGCGGCCAGGAAGCCTGGCTGCCGCGCCGCGACGAGGCCTACCTGGGCGTGCTGGTCGATGACCTGATCACCAAGGGCGTGACCGAGCCCTACCGCATGTTCACCAGCCGCGCCGAGTTCCGGCTGCAGCTGCGCGAGGACAACGCCGACATGCGCCTTACCGAGGCCGGCCGCGCCATGGGCCTGGTGGACGATGCGCGCTGGGATGCCTTCAGCCGCAAGCGCGATGCTGTTTCACGTGAAACAGAGCGCCTGAAGTCCACCTGGGTCAATCCGCGCATCGTCACGCCCGAGGAATCGGAGCGTGTGCTGGGCAAGTCCATCGAGCGCGAGTACAACCTGTTCGACCTGCTGCGCCGGCCGGATGTGGGCTACGGCAAGCTGATGAGCCTGAACGAGGGCCGCTATGCCTCGGCCGATGTGCAGCCCGACGTGCTGGGCGATCTCAGCGCCTCCGTGGTCGAGCAGGTGGAAATCGCGGCCAAGTACGCAGGCTACATCGACCGCCAGAAGGACGAGGTGCAGCGCGCCGCCCACTTCGAGAACCTGCGCCTGCCGGCCGAGCTGGACTACATGCAGGTGCCGGCCCTGTCCTTCGAGGTGCGCCAGTCGCTGCAAAAGCACAGGCCCGAGACGCTGGGCCAGGCGTCGCGCATGTCGGGCGTGACGCCGGCGGCAATCTCGCTGCTGATGGTGCACCTGAAGAAGGGGGGCTTTCGGGGCTTTGCACCGGATGTGACTGACGCGAAGGGCGAGGAGGCATCCGCATGAGCCAGGAACTGCGCGCTCCGCTCGAAGCCGGCCTGCAGGCGTTGGGGCTGGACCTCACCCCCGCCCAGATCGATACGCTGATGGAATTCCAGGCCCTGCTGGGCAAGTGGAACAAGGTCTACAACCTCACGGCCGTGCGTGATCCGCAGGAGATGCTGACCCATCACCTGCTCGACAGCCTGGCTGCCGTGCCGGCGCTGCAGCGCCATCTGGCACAGATGCCTGCGCGCGAAGGCCGCACCGCCATGCTGGACGTGGGCTCGGGCGGCGGCCTGCCCGGCGTGGTCTTTGCCATCTGCTGCCCGCAGATCGACGTGCACTGCGTGGACACGGTGGGCAAGAAGGCCGCCTTCATCCAGCAGGCAGCGGCCACGCTGCGCCTGTCCAACCTGCGCGGCATCCACAGCCGCGTGGAGCAGTTGACCACGCGCTATCCGCTGATCAGCTGCCGTGCCTTTGCCTCGCTGGTGGACTTCACCAGCTGGTCGCGCCAGGCGCTGGAGGAGGGCGGCACCTGGCTGGCCATGAAGGGCAAGCACCCCGACGATGAAATCGCCGCGCTGCCCGCCGACGTGCAGGTGTTTCACGTGGAACCATTGAAGGTGCCGGGCCTGGATGCCGAGCGCTGCATCCTCTGGCTGCGCGTTTGCGCCTGATTTTTTACTGAATGGCACACTGCCGCGTTGCGGCTGGGCCATGTTCCACATGCGCTGGCCATGGCCCTCGCATAAACTCCCAGCTTTCATCGCTCAGGGGTCAGCATGTTCGGCATCTCCGATTTCAGCGCATTCGTTGTTGCCATTCTTCTGTTTTTGCTGATTCCGGGGCCGGGCAATCTGGCGCTGATCACCTCCACCGGCAAGGGCGGCATACGTGCCGGAATGGCGGCCTGCGCCGGCGTGCTGGCGGCCGACCAGGTGCTGATCTGGATGGCCGTGGCGGGCGTGGCCGCGCTGCTGGCCTCCTATCCCACGGCCTTCCATGCCGTGCAGTGGCTGGGCGCCGCCTACCTGGGCTGGCTGGGTTTCAGGATGCTCACTGCCAAGCCCGGCGACAAGCCCGTGCTGCACATCGAGCCGCGCCACTACTTTCGCCAGGCCGGCCTGATCACCCTGATGAACCCCAAGTCCATCGTGTTCTACATGGCCTTCTTCCCGCTGTTCGTGGATCCCGCAAGCCACCAGGGCCTGCTCACGTTCGCGGTGATGGCGGCCACGGTGGCCGCTCTGACCTTTCTCTATTGCCTGATCGTGGTGCTGCTGACCGCGCATCTGGCCGAGCGCATGCGCGCCAATCCTGCGGTTTCCCGGGTTCTCGAAAAGACTGCGGGCGTGTTCCTGATCGGTTTTGGCCTCAAGCTGGCCATCGCCAAATAAGCGTGTAAATACCATGGCCAAAATCTTCTGTGTCGCCAATCAAAAGGGCGGGGTCGGCAAGACCACCACCGCCGTCAACCTTGCAGCGGGCCTGGCCAAGGTCGGCCAGCGCGTGCTGATGATCGACCTGGACCCGCAGGGCAATGCCACCATGGGCTCGGGCGTGGACAAGCGTGCGCTGGAGCTGTCGGTCTATGACGTGCTGCTGGAGAACGCCAGCGTCAAGGAAGCCGCCGTGCGTTCCGATGCCGTGGGCTACGACGTGCTGGGCGCCAACCGCGAACTCAGCGGCGCCGAGATCGAGCTGGTCACCCTGGAGCGCCGCAACGATCGCCTGAAGGGCGCCCTCAAGGCGGTCGATGCTGACTACGACTTCGTGCTGGTGGACTGCCCGCCCAGCCTGTCCATGCTCACCTTGAACGGCCTGTGCGCGGCCCATGGCGTGGTCGTGCCCATGCAGTGCGAGTACTTCGCGCTCGAAGGCCTGACCGACCTGGTCAACACCATCAAGCAGGTGCATGCCAACATGAACCCTGACCTGCAGATCATCGGCCTGCTGCGCGTGATGTTCGATCCGCGCACCACGCTGCAGCAGCAGGTCAGCGACCAGCTCAAGGAACACTTCGGCGACAAGGTGTTCGACACCGTCATCCCGCGCAATGTGCGCCTGGCCGAGGCGCCCAGCTATGGCGTGCCGGGCGTGGTCTTCGACCCGGGCGCCAAGGGCAGCAAGGCCTTCATCGATTTCGCGCACGAGATGGTGCGCCGCATCAAGAAGATGTGAGAGCCATGCAAGGTTCGACACAACACCCCCTGAGTCGCTTCGCGCCTTCCCCCTCTCCTGCGGGAGGGGGACGACAGCCTCGCTGCGGGGCGGCCCTTGCTTGCTGTCACTGGCCTTGGGCCACGCCGGTTTCATGGGCTGTAGGCGCAACTCAGCGCATTGGTTATTTAAATGGCTGAGCAGAACATGCAAATCGACGTGACTGCCGAGGACGTCTGGCTGCTGCCCGGCTGGCAGAACTCGGACGCCGACCACTGGCAAAGCCGCTGGGAGCAGCGCCACGGCTACCGCCGCCTGGAGCAAAACGACTGGGACCGTCCGCTGCGCGGCGACTGGAGCGCCAGGCTGCAGGAGACGGTGCTCGACGCGCCGCGCCCCGTGGTGCTGGTGGCGCACAGCCTGGGCTGCATCCTTGTGGCCTGGTGGGCGGCGCATTCTCCGCTGGCCGCCCGCAAGGTGCGCGGCGCGCTGCTGGTGGCCCCCGGCGATACCGAGCAGCCCCAGCTGCGCGAGCAATTGCCCGGCTGGTCGCCCGTGATGATGCAGCGCCTGCCGTTTGCCTCCATCGTGGTCGGCAGCGACAACGACATTTACTGCAGCGCCCAGCGCGTGCAAGCCATGGCCGATGCCTGGGGCGCACGCTTCGTCGACGCAGGGCCTTCGGGCCATCTCAACACGGCCAGCGGGCTGGGCGACTGGGACAGCGGACACGCGCTGCTGGCATCGCTTTGACAAGGACAACACCATGGTGACCAAGAAACCCAAGGGACTGGGACGCGGGCTGGAAGCCCTGCTCGGACCCAAGGTCCACGACAAGGAAGAGGGCGGCGGCCCGGTGGCCGAGACCGGCCTGCCCAGCATCCTGCAGCTCGACGTCATGGTGCCCGGCCAGTACCAGCCGCGCACCCACATGGACGAGGGCGCGCTCTACGAACTGGCCGAAAGCATCAAGGCCCAGGGCATCATGCAGCCCATCCTGGTGCGCCGCCTGGCCAAGGGCGACCACGCCGGCAAGTACGAAATCATCGCGGGCGAGCGGCGCTTCCGTGCGGCCCGCATCGCCGGCCTGGCCGAGGTGCCGGTGCTGGTGCGCGAGGTGCCCGACGAGGCCGCCGCCGCCATGGCGCTGATCGAGAACATCCAGCGCGAGGACCTGAACCCGCTGGAAGAGGCCCAGGGCCTGTCGCGCCTGGTCAAGGAATTCGGCCTCACGCACGAGCAGGCGGCCCAGGCCGTGGGACGCTCGCGCAGCGCAGCCACCAACATCCTGCGCCTACTCAACCTGGCCGACCCGGTGCAGACCATGCTCATGGCCGGCGACATCGACATGGGCCATGCGCGCGCCCTGCTGTCGCTGGACCGCGCGGCCCAGATCACGGCCGGCAACCAGATCGCGGCCAAGAAGCTGTCGGTGCGCGAGGCCGAGGCCCTGGTCAAGAAGATCGGCGCCGACTTCAGCCTGGTGCGCCAGAAGTCCAAGAAGGACGGCAAGTCGCGCGACATCAAGCGCGTGGAAGAAGAGCTGTCCGACCTGCTCATGGCCGATGTCGAAGTGCGCATCAAGAAGTCCGTGCGCCGTGGCGGCAAGCTGCAGGAAATGGGCGAAGTGGCGATCCAGTTCGGCTCGCTCGATGCGCTCAACGGGCTGATCGAACGTTTGCGCGGCGATGCACCCGAGTGATGACAACAGCTTGTAACCGTCTGTGATCTGTCGTTCTCCAGCAATGCAGCGCTTTTTCGCAAGGGTGAATCCCGGTATATTTGCGCGCTGTTATGCGGGGTAATTGTGTGTAATCGCTGACTGGCGACGCTGCCAGTGCGTGGATGCCCATTGCCCTGGCGCTGATTCACCTAGACCAGACCAAGAGGATTACAACGTGAAGAAGTATCTTGCCCTGACTGCCATCGCTGCCGTGGCGCTGACCGGCTGCGTGACCACCGACATGCGCATGGGCTCGCCCGAAGCCAAGACCGTGGCCACGGGCGCCGCAGGCGGTGCCAGCGCCGAGAACGCCAACACCGAGCTGGAGCGTTGCGACTCCTCGCTGGGCACCATCTCCCTGGTCGAGAACCAGACCGCGGGCTGGTACACCATCCTCACGCAGCAGTACCGCCTGCCGCCCACCTCGCAGCTGCTGCGCCTGATGATCCAGCAGTCCAACTGCTTCATCGTCGTGGAACGCGGCGCGGCCGGCATGGGTGCCATGGCGCGTGAACGCGCGCTGATGGACTCGGGCGAAATGCGCGGCGGCAGCAACCTGGGCAAGGGCCAGATGGTGGCCTCCGACTACGGCCTGTCCCCCGAAGTGATCTTCAACCAGAGCGATGCCGGTGGCATGGGCGGCGCCATCGGCGGCCGCGCAGGCGGCATCTTCGGTGCGCTGGCTGCAGCCACCAAGACGCGCGAGGCCTCGGTCATGCTGGCCCTGGTGGACAACCGCTCGGGCGTGCAGGTGTCGGCTTCCGAAGGCTCGTCCTCCAAGACCGACTGGGGCGGCATGGGCGCGCTATTCGGCGGCTCCGCTGGCGCCTCGCTGGGCGGCTACACGCGCACGGCCGAAGGCAAGGTGATCGCCGCCGCCTTCATGGACGCCTACAACCAGATGGTGCGCTCGCTGCGCAACTACAAGGCGCAGACCGTCAAGGGCCAGGGCCTGGGCGGCGGTGGACGCCTGGGCGTGGACGGCGGTGCCGCACCGTCGCAGACATCGGCTCCGGGCGCCAATGCCGCCGGCATGTCGCTGCGCGCCGCACAGCAAAAGCTCAATGCCCTGGGCTACACCGCAGGCACGCCTGACGGCTCCATGGGCAAGAACACCCAGAACGCCCTGCGCGAGTTCCAGCGCGACCAGAGCCTGCCGCAGACCGGCCGCCTCGACCGTGCCACCTCGCAAGCACTGCAACAGCAATAAGCGGCTCCCGGCCGGAGGGCGCGCATGATGCGGCGCCTTCCCTGGCCGGCCCCGGCCCTTCTTGCCTGGGCGGGCGCCTGGCTTGTCTACGCCGCGCTGCAATCGACTCTAGGGCCGCTGGCCGCCTGGCTGGCGGCCTGTTTTTTGGGCGTGCTCGCCAGCCTGCTGGCCACGCCCTGGTGGCGGCGCCTGGCCGTGGCGGCGGGATTTCCGCTGTCCTGCCTGATGCTGTGGGGGCCGGGCGGTCTGGCCGCCATCAGCCCCTGGCTGTGGCTGGCGGCGCTGGGTCTGCTGACCCTGGTCTACCCGCTCAACGCCTGGCGCGATGCGCCGCTGTTTCCCACGCCGACCGATGCGCTGCAAGGCCTGGCCGATGCCGCGCCGCTGCCCGATGGCGCCGCCGTGCTCGATGCCGGTTGCGGCCTGGGTGACGGCCTGCGCGCGCTGCGCGGCCAGTACCCGCAGGCGCGGCTCAACGGCATGGAGTGGAGCTGGCCGCTGCGCTGGCTGTGCGCGCTGCGTTGCCCCTGGGCCCGCGTGCGCCGCGCCGATATCTGGCTGGCCGACTGGAGCGGCTACCAGATGGTCTACCTGTTCCAGCGCCCCGAAAGCATGGGCCGTGCGGCCGTCAAGGCCGCCACGGAGCTGCCCGAAGGCGCCTGGCTGGTCAGCCTGGACTTTGCGCTGCCCGGCGTGGAGCCCTCCTGGCAGCGCCAGGGACCGGGCCGCCACAGCCTCTGGGTCTACCGCATGCCGCTGGGCGGTGCCGGCGAGGCCGTGGTGCATGTTCCCGAGCCCGAGGAAACGCCTTACGAAAAGGCGCGGCGGGAACTGCAGGAACGCCGGTGAGGGGCCGTGCCGCCTACTTCTTCGCGCTGGCCTTGCTCACGTAGAGCGACAGCGCGGCGATCTCGGCCTCGCTGAGCGTGGCCTTGAACGAGGGCATGGCGCCTATGCCGTCGCGCAGTGCGCGGGCCACACGCGCGGCGTCGGGCTTGAGCTCATCGAGTACGGGGCCGATGGCGCCCTCGGCACCCGCGTCCTTGAGCGTGTGGCACAGCGCGCAGGCGGGCGTGGCCGTGGCGAACAGCTTCTTGCCCAGGGCCATCTGGGCCGCTTCATCGGCAAAGGCGGGGGCGGACAGCAGGGCGCTGCCGAGCAAAGTGCTGCCCAGCAGGGCGGTGTGGATCAGGTGTTTCATCGTGAACATGGCAATGGGGGTACGGGCCCGCCACGGTCTGGCGCCGTGTGCGGGAGGTGACGGGAGTGAAGAGAAGGGGGGCGGGATGAGCGCGCGGGCCGTGTTCAGGCCACGGTGACGGTCACGGCGTGGTCGGCCCAGCTGGTGTTGTTGTAGCCACTCTGGTTTTCGCCGCGCGTATCGGGCTGGACCCGGCCGCGCGCGTCGGTGGCGCGGCTGGCCAGCACATGCGTGCCCTTGGGCAGGCGCGCCTGCAGCACGAACTGGCGCCAGGCGTACTTGCCCAGGTCGGGGCCGACCAGGCGCGCGGCCTGCCAGCTCTTGCCGCCGTCCGTGGACACCTCCACGCCCTTGACGGCGTCCATGCCGCCAAAGGCCACGCCGTGGATCTGCACCAGGCCGGCGGCCTGCCCGCCGTCCTCGGGCAGGGGCGAGTTGATCCAGGACTTGACGCTCATCTCCTGCACCGAGGGCTGGCTCGGGTCGCCCTTGCTGCCGGGCGGCGAGATGCGGTAGCCGTGGGACATGATGTGGGCCTCGCTCTCGCGCGGCGTGAAGGCCAGCTGCTTGATGTACTTGATGTTGTTCACGCCGGTGTAGCCGGGCACGATCAGGCGCAGCGGCCCGCCATGGGCCAGCGGGATGGGCTCGCCGTTCATCTCCCAGGCCAGCAGGGCGTCTTCCATGGCCGACAGCGGCACCGAGCGCTCGACGATGACGCTCTTGGGGTCCAGCCCCGCAGGCAGCACCTCGCCGCCCGTGCCGGTCATGTAGAGACCGCCGTCTGACACACCGCCCAGGGCCTTGACCACCTCGCGCACGGGCACGCCGCTCCAGACCACGCAGCCGGCCGCACCCACGGTCCAGGCCGTGCCGCTGGGCTTGCTGGGAAAGAAGGCCCGGCCATTGCCCGAGCACTGCAGCACCATGGCCACGGTCTCCAGTCCCAGGGACTTGAGTTCGCGCACGCTGAGGCTGCGGGGTTGGCGCACGCCCTCCACCTGCAGCTGCCAGGCATCGCGGTCGGCCACGATGGATTCGGGCGGCGTGGGCAGGTTGTTGCGCACATAGAGCTGGTCGCTGGGCGTGATCACGCTGGTGCCGAAGGCGCCGCGCCGCGTCTCTATGGTGGTGGAGCTGTGGACGATGAGGGCATCGGCCTTCTTCCAGCCCGCGTAGCCGGGCAGGGGCTTGGCCGCCGGTGCTGCCGCAGCTGCGGGTGCCTGGGCCTGGGCTTGGGCCAGTGCGCCCTGGTGCAGACCGGCCAGGCCTGCGGCGGCCAGTGCGCTGGCGCTGCCGGCCAGCAGGCTGCGGCGCGCGGGGGAGGTGGGCGATGTCGGCAAGTGGTTCATGGGTGTCTCCTCGTGGTGGTTGTCATCGGGCATCTCATGGGGCAGGGGTGCCCAGGGCCTTGCTGGCCACGGCCAGGGCCTGTTTCTTCTGGGCCACCAGCACCAGCGGCCGGCCTTCGCGCGAGCGAACGACCTGCCAGTGCATGTTGGCCCACCAGCCCTGGCCATCGGCCAGGCGCTGGGGCTGGTCGAAGGCCAGCACGGTGACGATGCCGCCCTTCTCGAAGAAGGTGGTCAGGTGGTAGGCGCGCGTGCCGTCGATGTCGCAGGGCCGCATCAGCTGGGTGTAGCCGGGCAGCTTCTCGCCGGCCGGCAGGTCCATGCGGCGCGCCACCTCGGCCTCGGGCATGAAGCTGCCGCGCAGCGTACGCTCGTAGTACTCGTGCTCGATGGCGGCGCGCACCAGCTCGGGCGGGCGCATGGCGAACACGGCGGTGGCGGCCGAGCTGCCCACCAGCAACGCGGCGATCAGGCGGCGCACGCCGCTGCGCGCATGCCAGGGCGTGTGGCGCAGCAGATGGGCGGGCGGCTCGCCGTGCGGTCCGGGGTCGAAGGCCAGGGCCAGTTCGGCGCGTGCGCGCAGGTCGAAGGCCGATTCGTCGGTTGTGTCCGGGGCAGTCATTTCAAGCCTTGGTATCGGGTGGCGCGCAGCGGGGTGGGGCGCAGCGGAATCACGCTGGCAGTCTCTGGAGCAGGCGCCGGGGCGGCCTGCTCCAGCGCCGCCTTCAGCGCATCGCGGGCGCGTGACAGGCGCGACAGCACCGTGCCCGGCGCAATGTCCAGGGCCTCGGCCATCTGGGCCGTGGGCATGTCGTCGAAGTAATAGAGCACCAGCACTTCGCGGTGGATGGGCGCGATGCGCGCCAGCGCCTTGACCACGTCGAGCCGGTCGTCCAGCGCCGAAGGCGAGGGGGTGGGGGCGGGATGCTGGTCCAGCGCCTCGTCATCGCTGACCAGATGGGCCGATGGCGCAAGGTGCCGGAAGGCATGGCGGCGCATGATCTGGAACAGCCAGGCCCGCGCCATTGCGGCCTCGCGCAGCTGGTGGCGAAAGCGCCAGGCGCTGGTGAAGCAGTCCTGTACCACATCCTCGGCCAGCGCGCGCGAGCCGGTCAGCGCCCAGGCGCTGCGCAGCAGGAATCGGTAGTGCTCGCGCACCCACTGGTTGTAGCGCGACTCGGCGGTGGAGATCATGCGGCATAAGAGCACGCAGGGCGCCGCCGCATTCCATGGCCTGCCTATCGGCAAACCCTATATCGGATCAGCTATCGCGAAGAGGCGATGGTTCCCTGTCATTCCATGGTCGGCCGCGATACAGCGCCTGTTCCGACCCTGTGGGCAGCGGAGCCGGCCTGCTGCCCGAAGAACCGTGCCGGAGGCATGCCCACCGTGCGGTGCACCATGGCGCTGAAGGCGCTGGGGCTGTAGCCCAGCTCGGCCGCGATCTGCTGTATGGGCAGGCCGCGCGCGGCCAGGCTCAGGCCGTGGGCCAGCACGACTTGCTGGCGCCAGGTGGTGAAGCTGCAGCCCAGCTGCTGCTGGAACAGCCGAGCCACGGTGCGCGGGCTGGCGCCGGTGTCTGCAGCCCAGTCGGCCAGGCTCTCGTGCTGGGTGGGGTCGGCCACCACGGCCTCGCAGAGCATGCGCAGCCGTTTGTCCTGGGGCATGTTCACGCCAAGGTGGACTTCGCTGGCCCGGCGAAGCTCTTCCAGCAGCAGGGCGCTCAGATGGTGCTCGCGCTGCAGGGTGGCGGCGTCGGGTGCGGGCTGGTCATCGCTTTGCTTGGGCAGGGCCGTGATCAGCTCGCGCATCAGCGGCGAAACCTCCAGCACGCGGCAGCGTGCCCAGTCCTGCGGGTTGCAGGCCACGCCGCAGGGCGGGAGGTCCGGCAGTACGGGACCCTGGGCCGGATCGTCCTGCAGCACGTAGATGGAGACGAGATCGGCTTCCTCGACCATAGCCACCGCGTGGACCAGGCCGGGCGGAATCCACACGGCCTTGGAGGGTGGTGCGATCAGCGTGCCCTGGGGGGCCGACAGGTGCAGCACACCGTCCAGCGAGATGGCGATCTGTGCCCAGCTGTGGCTGTGCGGTATGACGCGCGTGCGTGCCGACAGGCGGTGCTGCTTGGCGCGCACGGGGCGCTGGGGCGTGGGCACGAACAGGTGAGGATGCAAGGCCTCCACCGGCTCCATCGGCCGGGCCCTGCGCACCGACCGCAGTGCGGCTGCGGGGCAGGCGCTGGGCAGGGTGTCGGCAAGGGTGTGGGCAGGGGTGTGGGCAGGGGTGCCGGGCGTGGAGACAGGCTTTGGCATGTTTGCGACAGAAGTTGGCAGACTATCGCATACAAGACGAAACGCTGCTGCCTAAGATGCGGCCCATGACCGCCTCTTCTTCTTCCATGCCGGACGCCGTGGCTCCGGACCCGCTGCGCAGCGATGTGCGCACCATCGGCCTGATCGGCCTGGCGCATGGTTCCTCGCATTTCTTCCACCTGCTGCTGCCGCCGCTGTTCCCGTGGCTGATCGCCGAGTTCGGCTACAGCTATGCCGAACTCAGCGTGATGGTGTCGCTGTTCTTCGTGGTCTCCGGCGTGGGACAGGCCATGGCCGGCTTTGCCGTGGACCGCTTCGGCGCGCGCCCCATTCTGTTTGCGGCGCTGGGCAGCTTCACCGTGGCGGGCGTGGTCGCCAGCCTGGCACAGGGCTATGGAATGCTGCTGCTGGCAGCCTTCTTCGCGGGCCTGGGCAATGCGCCCTTCCACCCGGTGGACTTCACCATCCTCAACAAGCGCGTGTCGGCCAAGCGCATCGGCCATGCGTTCTCGGTGCACGGCCTGTCGGGCAATATCGGCTGGGCGCTGGCGCCGCTGTTCATGGCGGGCATCACCACGGCCACGGGCTCGTGGCGCCTGGCCTGCCTGTGCGGCGCGGCCCTGGCCGCCGTCATCCTCACCATCATGGTGCTCAACCGCGAGGCGCTGGACGACCGTGCGGCCGATGCCCAGGCCCCCGCGGCGCGCGCCGCTGCAGCCGCCGTGCCGCAGGAGCATCCCATGGCCTTCCTGAAGCTGCCCTCGGTCTGGCTGTGCTTCTCGTTCTTCTTCTGGAGCACCTGCGCGCTCAGCGCCATCCAGAGCTTTGCCAGCCCCGCCATGCAGTCCATGTACGGACTGCCGCTGAGCGTGACGGCGCTGATCGTCACGGGCTACATGCTCTGCGGCGCGGCAGGCATGCTGGCCGGCGGCTTCCTCGTGGGCCGCGTGCAGCGGCTGGAGAAGGTGATTTCCATCTGCATGCTGGGCTCGGGCGTTGCGCTGTTTCTGGTCGGCACGGGCTGGCTGCCGGCCATGGCGGCCGTGGCCGTGGCCTCCATCGCGGGCCTGGGAACGGGCCTGGCCGGTCCCTCGCGCGACATGCTGATCAAGCGCGCCGCGCCCCCCGGCGCCACCGGTCGCGTCTATGGCACGGTGTATTCGGGCCTGGACCTGGGCTTTTGCCTGGCCGCGCCGGTGTTCGGCTACATGCTGGACCACGGCATGAGCCACGGCGTGTTCTACGGATCGGCCATT
Source organism: Delftia sp. S65 (assembly GCF_016516495.1). NCBI lineage: Bacteria > Pseudomonadati > Pseudomonadota > Betaproteobacteria > Burkholderiales > Comamonadaceae > Delftia > Delftia sp. S65. The sequence continues at coordinate 219,435 of NZ_JACVUR010000002.1, read as the reverse complement.
GCCCTGGTGCTGAGCGTGGTGTCGGCCGTGGTCGTGGGCGATGGCGTGAGCAAGAAGGGCGGCATGGCGCTGAGCGCGGGCTGATCCCGGGTCTCGCTCCCCACAAGGCCCCGCAGGCCAAGGCTTGCGGGGCCTTTGCTTTGGGCGGTGAGATGGGCAAAACAGGCACGGCAATTGCGTGCGCCCTGCGCGGCGCCTGCTATCGTGCAGGCACAACTTTTTCAACACAGGAGACCTGTCCATGCGTTCCGCCTTCGCACCGCTTTCCCTCATGTTCCGCAGCGCCCCGCTGGCGCTGGCCCTTGCCATGGCCGGCCTGTCCGGCAGTGCCCTGGCTGCGCCCAAGGCCGATATCCAGGCGCTGGCGCAAAAGCACCAGCAGCCCTTGCTGGACACGCTGCGCGACCTGGTGCACATCGAGTCGGGCAGCAAGGACATGGAGGGCGTGGAGCAGATCGCCAACTATGTGGCCGGCAAGCTGCGCGAGCAGGGCGGCAAGGTCGAGATCCTGCAGCCCACCGACGTCTACCGGCTGGGTGACACGCCCGAGAAGATCGGTCCCATGGTGCATGCCGAGTTCAAGGGCAAGGGCACCAGCCGCATCATGCTGATCGCCCACATGGACACGGTCTACCTGCGCGGCATGCTCAAGGACCAGCCGTTTCGCATCGACGGCGAGCGCGCCTACGGCCTGGGCATTGCCGACGACAAGCAGGGCGTGGCCCTGATCCTGCACACCGTGGCCATGCTGCGCCAGCTGGGCTTCGACAACTACGGCACGCTGACCGTGCTGATGAACAGCGACGAGGAAATCAGCTCGCCCGGCGCGCGCAGCACCATCACGCGCATGGGCGCCGAGCAGGATGCGGTCTTCTCGTTCGAAGGCGGCGGCACCGACGGCGGCGTGCGCCTGGCCACCAGCGGCATCGGCGCGGCCTACCTCAAGGTCGAGGGCAAGGCCTCGCACGCGGGCGCCAAGCCCGAGGACGGCGTGAACGCGCTGTACGAGCTGTCGCACCAGCTGCTGCAGATGAAGGACCTGTCCAAGCCCGAGACCGGCCTCAAGCTCAACTGGACCGTGGCCAAGGCCGGCACCAACCGCAACGTCATTCCCGCCGAGGCCACGGCCCAGGCCGACGCCCGCGCGCTGCGCGTGGCCGACTTCACGGCGCTGGAGCAGGCCATGCAGGCCAAGGTGGGCCACAAGCTGCTGGACGCCAGCAAGGTGCAGCTCAAGTTCGAGGTGCGTCGCCCGCCGCTGGAGGCCAACGAGGCCTCGCGCAGCCTGGCCAAACAGGCGCAGACCATCTACAGCGATGAGCTGGGCCTGAAGATGAGCGTGATGGAAAAGGCCACGGGCGGCGGCACCGACGCGGCGTTTGCGGCGCTCAAGGCCAAGGGTGCGGTCATCGAGGGCTTTGGCCTGAGCGGCTACGGTGCGCACTCCAATGATGCGGAGTATGTGCAGCTGAACACCATCGTGCCGCGCCTGTACCTTGCCACGCGCATGATCATGGATCTTTCCAAGTAAGCGTCGGCTCCCGGGCTTCTCAGGAGCGGCAGCACCCCATGCGTCAAGCCGTAGCAGACGTTGGCTTGAGTCGCTTTTTCTGACCCTGCCGGGAGGTTGTTTTTCGAGGCCGGGTCTCGGCCCGGCGGCCGACGGCCCTTTCTTGATTCGCCAAGAAAGGTCAGGTCAAAGAAGGCGACCCGGACGTCCGCGACCCCTGCGCTTCGCTACGGGGCAACCTGCGTCGTGGCGGTTGCGGGGTTCGCTGCGGAACTCGCTGCATTCACTGCGTGAACTCCGCTCAGACAACCGCAGCGAGTCAGTTGACGAAGCAGTTCTGTCCTTCGGCAGGACTGCAACCCCGCAACCACCACGCCACAGGCGCGGCCATACGGGAGTGAACAGCAGGCGTCGGTAAAAAAGGGCATGCCTTGCGGCATGCCCTGAAGGCGCATCGTGGGGCGCTCTGTGTTCTTTACTGCGAAGAGATGTTCTTGTCCTTGGCGATCTTGCTCCAGCGCGTGAAGTCGGCATTCAGGCGCGCCTTCATGGCCGCGCCGTCCTGGTAGGTGGCGATGGCGCCTGCGGCCAGCATCTTCTTTTGCAGCTCGGGCTCGGCCAGGATGAGCTTGAGCTCCTGGTTCAGGCGCTGGACCACGGCGGGCGGCGTGTTCAGCGGGGCGATCAGGCCGCCCCAGGTGTCGGCGTCGAAGCCGGGGAAGCCCTGCTCGGCCACAGACTTCACGTTCGGCAGCAGCTGCTTGGCCTTTTGCGAGCTGACGGCAATGGCGCGCAGCTTGCCGGCCTGGATGTGGGGCAGGGCCGCGACCACGTCGGCGAACATCACGGCGATCTGGCCGCCGATCAGGTCGGTCACGGCCGGCGCGCTGCCGCGGTAGGGCACGTGCTGCATGTCGAAGCCGCCCAGGTCCTTGAGCTGCTCCATGGACAGGTGGCCGAAGCTGCCCGTGCCCGAGCTGGTGTAGTTCAGCGCGGGCTTGGCCTTCTTGGCGTGCTCGATCAGCTGCTGCAGGTTGGTCACGTCCGGCAGCTCGCGCGGGTTGATGACGATGGCCATGGGCAGGTCATAGACCGTGGCCACGGGCAGGAAGTCCTTGCGCACGTCGTACAGGTTGTTGTTGAACAGCATGGGCGCCAGCAGCGCGGGCATGCCGAACATGGACAGCGAGTAGCCGTCGGGCTGCGACTTGATGAAGGCCGCCGTGCCCACCGAGCCCGAGGCGCCAGGGCGGTTGTCGATGACGATGGTCTGGCCCAGGCGCTCGGTCAGGCGCTGCGCGACGATGCGCGCGGCCGTGTCGGTGGGGCCGCCGGGCGGGAAGGCCACGGTCAGCTTGATCAGCTTGTCGGGCCACTGGCTCTGGGCCCGGGCGGCGGGGGCCAGCGTGGCGATGGCGGTGGCGCAGGCGGCGGAAAGGATCTGGCGGCGCGAGGCCTGGAAGGGGGTGGAAGTCATATGTCTCCTCAAGCGGGAAGGGGTGGAAATGAGAGCCGTGGAGCGGTCTGGGTGGGAACGTCTGCGCGCTCTCAGATGATGTTTTTGGCGCGCAGTGCGGCGCGGGCCTGTTCGTCCAGGCCCAGGCGCTGCTGCAGCACCTCGTCGGTGTGTTCGCCCTGGTGCGGCGGCGGGCGGCGCACGGGCAGGCGCTGGCCGTCCAGCGCATAGGGCGGGGCCAGCACGGACTGGCTGCCGGCCTCGCTGTCCTCGAAGCGGTGCAGCAGGCCGGCGTCGGCCGTGCGCTGCGAGTTCAGGGCCTCGAACAGGCCCAGCACCTCGCCGCAGGGAATCTGTGCGGCCGTCAGGCATTCGAGCAGCTGGGCGCGCGTGAAGCGCAGCAGCTCGGCCTGCACCAGCGGCATCAGCAGATCGCGGTTTGCCGAGCGTGCGGTATTGGTGGCAAAGCGCTCGTCGGCGGCCCACTCGGGCTTGGCGATGACGTCGGTGCAAAAGCGCTGGAACTGGCCGTTGTTGCCCACGGTGATGACCAGCGGGCCGTCGGCCGCCTCGAACACGCCGTAGGGCACGATGGACGGATGGGCGTTGCCGAACTTGGGCGGGTCGCCTGCCTTGAGCAAGGTCTCCATGCCGTAGTAGCTGGTGATCATCAGGCCGCAGTCGTACAGGGCCATCTGCACATGACGGCCGCGCCCGCTGCGCTCGCGCTCGTAGAGCGCCGCCAGGATGGCCTGGGCCGAGTACATGCCCGTGAACATGTCCACGGCGGCCACGCCGAACTTCAGCGGACCCTGGCCCTGCTCGCCGTTCATGGCCATGATGCCGGACTCGCCCTGCACCACCAGGTCGTAGCCGGGCCGCGTGGCCTCGGGGCCGCTGCGCGAGTAGCCCGAGATGGAGCAGTACACCAGGCGCGGGTTCAGCTGCGACAGCTGCTCGTAGCCCAGCCCCAGCTTCTCGGCGCCGCCGACCTTGAAGTTCTGTATGACCACGTCGCTGTCGGCCGCCAGCTCGCGTGCGATGCGCAGGCCCTCTTCGGCCTGCAGGTCCAGCGTGACCGAGCGCTTGTTGCGGTTGGCGCTGTTGAAGTAGGAGGTGTTGCGCTGGCCCACGCGCACGCCCCAGTCGCGCGTGTCGTCGCCGCGGCCCGGGTGCTCGACCTTGACGACATCGGCGCCCAGGTCGGCCAGCGCCATGGCGCACATGGGGCCGGCCAGCACGCGCGAAAGATCCAGGACGCGCACGCCGTCCAGCGGCAGGGAAGAGGGGAGAGCACTCATGCGAAACCTTGTCGAACCACGAAAACCGCAACGGGCCGGTGATGCCCGGGCAGGCCCGCATTCTTCATTCGTTTATGGACTTTGACAATCGTGCTAAAAAATGGACATTGTGTGTACTGAGGTTTGACAATGGATCTGGGCGGACTGTCCCTGCTGGTGGACATCATCGAAGCCGGCAACCTGAGCCGCGCCGCCGTGCGCCTGGGCATGAGCCGTGCCAACGTCAGCCACCGGCTCAACCAGTTCGAGCGCCAGATCGGCCAGCAGCTGCTGCGCCGCACCACGCGCCAGGTCGAACCCACCGAGCTGGGCCTGCGCCTGTACGCGCATGGACGCGCGATACGCCAGGAAGCCATGGCGGCGGACGAGTCGGTGGACAGCCTGGGCCAGAGCCTGCAGGGCACCGTTCGGCTGAGCGTGCCCAGCGGCTATGGCCAGCTGCAGATGTCGGGCTGGCTGACGGAGTTCATGCGCATGCACCCGGGCATCACGCTGGAGGTGATCTTCGACAACGACATCGAGGACCTGATGCAGGGCGCCGTGGACTTTGCCGTGCGCGTGATGACCGAGCCGCCCGAAAGCCTGGTGGCCTGCAAGCTCGGCGACGTGCTCTACGAGGCCTGCGCCACGCCGCAGTTCCTGGCGGCGCATGGCCATCCCGACTCGCTGCTGGCGCTCAAGCGCGTGCCGCTGATCACCTCGGCGCTCACGGGCCAGAAGCTGCGCACGGCGGGCATGAACGGCGCCCGGCCCACCGAGCTGCGCATACGCCCGCGCCTGATGTCGCCCAACTTCCATTTCCTGCGCGATGCCGTGCTGCAGGGCCTGGGCGTGGCCGTGGTGCCGCGCTACATGGTGGCGGCCGAACTGGCCAGCGGCGCGCTTGAGCGCCTGCCGCTGCCGCCCGGCAGCCTGGACTTTCTGGCCACGCGCCAGTACCTGCTGTACATGCCATCCCACTACCAGACGCGGGCCATCACCACGCTGATCGACTTCCTGCGCGAGAAGGCCGCGGCGGAGGGACTCAGAGGCTGAAGATCTTGCCGGGGTTCAGGATGTTCTTCGGGTCCAGCGCCTGCTTGATGGAGCGCATCATCTGCACCGCACCGTCGCCGGCTTCCTCGCGCAGGAAATCCATCTTGTGGATGCCCACGCCATGCTCGCCCGTGCAGGTGCCGCCCAGCGCAATGGAGCGCGACACCAGCTGGTGGTTGAGCTGCTCGGCGCGCGAGCGCTCGTCCTCGTTGTCCGGGTCGATCAGGTAGCCGAAGTGGAAGTTGCCGTCGCCCACATGGCCGACGAGGAAGTAGGGAATGCCGCTGTCATCGGCCTCGCGCACCGAGTCCAGCAGCGCATCGGCCAGGCGGCTGATGGGCACGCAGGCATCGGTGGTGATGCAGCGGCAGCCGGGGCGGCTGGAGACAGCCGCGAAATAGGCGTTGTGGCGGGCCGTGAACAATCGCGTGCGGTCCTCGGGACGCTCGGCCCATTCGAAGGCATTGCCGCCGAACTCGCCCGCAATGTCCTGCACCATCTCGGCCTGCTCCTTCACGCCCGTGGGCGAGCCGTGGAACTCCATCAGCAGCATGGGCTCCTCGCGCAGCGTGAGCTTGCTGTAGGCATTGACCATGCGCACCGAGTTCACATCCACCAGCTCCACGCGGGCAATAGGCACGCCCATCTGGATGGTCTGGATCACCGTGCGCACGGCGGCCTCGATGCTGGGGAAGGAGCAGATGGCCGCGCTCACGGCCTCGGGCAGCGGGTACAGGCGCACCGTGATCTCGGTGACCACGCCCAGCGTGCCTTCGCTGCCCACGATCAGGCGCGTGAGGTCGTAGCCCGCGCTGCTTTTCTTGGCGCGCGTGCCGGTGCGCATCAGCTCGCCGCTGGCCGTGACCAGTTCCAACGCCAGCACGTTCTCGCGCATGGTGCCGTAGCGCACGGCATTGGTGCCGCTGGCGCGCGTGGCGGTCATGCCGCCGATGGAGGCATCGGCGCCGGGATCGATGGGGAAGAAGAAGCCCGTGTCCTTGATGGCATCGTTGAGCTGCTTGCGCGTGATGCCGGGCTGCACGGTGACCGTCAGGTCCTCGGTGTTGACCGAGAGAATGCGGTTCATGCGGCTCAGGTCCAGGCTGATGCCGCCTTCGACGGCCAGCAGATGGCCTTCGAGCGAGGAGCCCGCGCCGTAGGGGATGACCGGCACGGCATGCTGGTCGGCCAGCTTCAGCGCGTCCTGCACGTCCTGCGTGCTTTCGGCAAAGACCACGGCCGCAGGCGGGGGCGCCTGGATGGCGCCCTCGTCGCGGCCGTGCTGTTCGCGCACCGCCAAAGCCGTGGAGCACTGGGCGCCGAAACGCTGGGCCAGGGCTTGGAGGAAGGCTTCGGGGATGGGGCGCTGAGCGAAGTCAGGCTGCAGGCGGACGGGGGCGACAGGGGCGTTCATCGGTGTTCTCCAGGGGGAACTGGAAAGAATACCACCGGCCCTGCCGCCCAACCGTGTGGGTCAGCCGCCAGGCATCCGGGTGTCAGCGCGGCTGGACAGCCTTGCTGAATTCATCGCGCGACAGCGATCCGTTCTTGTCGGCATCGATCTGCGCGAAATTGCTGCTCACGGCGGGCAGGGCCTCGGCCTCCTTCTTGCTCAGCTTGCCGTCCCGGTTGGTGTCGGCGCGGTCGAATGCGGCTTGCACCTCGTTGGCGCCGCCCGCTGGTGCTGCGGGTGCTGGCGCAGATTGCACGCCTGCTGCCGAGCCGCCGCCAAACGTCGGCTGCGGTGCTGCGGACGGAGCCTGCGCCATGGCAGTGACGCTGCCCAGCGAAATGGCCGCGAACAACATCACGCTGCGGATTTCAAAACCAGAGACTTTGCGCAGTTGAGAGGTCATATGTCGAACTCCTTGTCGAACGTGGAACATGACTGCATTCCACCTGTTGCAGCGCAGCAGGGCCAGCACTTTTGCCGGCTGTTGCCTGCTACAACATTTGCGTGCCGCCTGTAACGCACAATTGGGTGTTGGGCCGTTACGGGTCCGGCTTTCCACCCCCGCACCGCCAAGGAGAACGCCCATGGGCAACCGTTTGACACAGATCGCCACGCGCACCGGAGACGACGGCAGCACGGGCCTGGGCGACAACACGCGCGTCTCCAAGAACAGCGGCCGCCCGCACGCCATGGGCGATGTGGACGAGCTCAATTCCCACATCGGCCTGCTGCTGTGCGAGGCCCTGCCCGACGACGTGCGCGAGCTGCTGGTCGATGTGCAGCACCAGCTGTTCAACCTCGGTGGCGAGCTGTCCATTCCCGGCTATGAACTGCTCAAGGACGACGCCCTGCTGCAGCTCGACGAAGCGCTGGCCCACTACAACGCGCAGCTGCCCCGGCTGCAGGAATTCATCCTGCCGGCCGGCAGCCGCGCAGCGGCCCAGGCCCATGTCTGCCGCACGGTGGCACGCCGCGCCGAGCGCATGGTGGTGGCGCTGGAGCAGGGCGAGGCCATGCGGCCCGCGCCGCGCCAATACCTGAACCGCCTGTCGGACCTGCTGTTCGTGCTGGCGCGCGTGCTCAACCGCATGGATGGCGGCGACGACGTCTACTGGAAGAGCGAGCGGATGGCCCGCGCGCAGTCCGCCGAAGAATGAACCTGCGCTAATCCCGCGCCAATCCCGCGCCAATCCCGCGTTTAGGACGGCCCATGCGCCTGCGCCACATCGAGGTCTTCAATGCCGTCATGCAGACCGGCAGCGTCAGCGCTGCCGCACGGCTGATCAACATCACCCAGCCGGCCGTCAGCCGCACCCTGCAGCACGCGGAGCTGCAGCTGGGCTTTGCGCTGTTCCAGCGCGCACGCGGGCGGCTCACGCCGACCAATGAGGCGCTGGCGCTGTTCCCCCACATCGAGAAGCTGTTCGAGCAGCTCGACGAGGTCCAGCGCCTGGCCGACAACCTGCGCCATGGCCAGGCGGCGGACCGGCTGACGGTGCTCACTGTCTTCGCGCTCAGCCGCGAGGTGCTGCCGCGCGCCGTGGCCGGATTTCGGCGCCGCCACCCCCAGGTGCAGGTCCATGTGCAGGCGCTGCACACCCCCCAGGTGGTCTCGGCCCTGCTGCTGCAGGAGGCCGACGTGGGCTTCGTCATCAGCTCCGTGGGCCAGCCCGCGCTGGAGCATGAACTGCTGGCCGAGGTGGACATGTTCTGCGTGCTGCCCAAGGGCCTGCTGCCGCCCTCGCGCGTGCGCGAAGAGGGCATGGAGCTCAAGGACCTGGCCGAGTTGCCCGTGGTCGCTCTCGATGCGCGCGACCCGCTGGGCATGCGCCTGGGCCAGGCCTGCCGCGAGCACGGCGTGGGCCTGTCGCCCGTGGTCACCGTGCAGACCTACCACGCGGCCCTGTCCATGGCCGAGTACGGCCTGGGCGCCGCCATCATGGACGGCTGCACCGCCCTGGCCGCCGACCGCCGCAAGGTCCATGTCGTCCCCCTGCTGCCGCGCATCACGGTGGGTGTGAATGCACTCAGCCTGCCCCAGCGGCCGGGGTCGGTGCTGGCGCGGGCAATGACCGAGGAAATGCGCAAGGCCTTGCGCGAGTTGCTGGCTGGTTGAGGCCGTTCATACAAGCATGCCTGCTGGACTGCGGCTGATGCGCCGTGGTCATTGGCACGATCGATTGTCAAATTCAATTGAATTCTCATGATCGATTGATTTGCTAATGAGAATTATTCACAATCATTACCCGGGATCTGACAACTGCATCGTCATGAAGGAGGGTCATGAGAAATTCAGGAGCTTTGCGTCCGCGCTGGCAGGTCGTTGCCTGGGCATGCGCTGCTCTTGCCTTTGCCGGCGGGCTGGCGCTCATCTTTTTTGCCGAACCAGCGCCTGAGGTCAGGCATGTACAGGTGAGCGCAACCAAGCCACCTGCGCAAGCTTCCAGGCCTGCTGCGCCAGCAACTGAAACTTCCGCTCCACCGGCGATCGCTTCCGTACCGGCGCCCGTGCCGGTGGCGCCCCCCACTGCACCTCGAGCCAAGGCGTTTCCTGCCGTTGTCGTGGATGCATCGGCGGAGATTCTGTACAACCGGCTTGCCCGCAGCGAGGTCACGCTGGACCAGGCCGGCGAAGTCGCCAAACTCCACAAGGCATTGGAGCGTTGCTGGATGGTGTCCCTCTACGGGCGCATGGCGCAGTGGGCTTCCCCGGCTTCCGATCCTGAAGGACATGCGATGGCCCAGACGCTGCTGCGTGAGGAAGGGGCCAAGGCGCGGCCCGGCTGCGGTGAGCTTCCCGAGGACGCATATGCCAGGGCAGATGAATGGACCGCCCTGCTAGCGGCCCAGGGCGATCCCCAGAGCATGATGAATTACGGGGGGGCCTACTGGACCCGTGATCTGGAGCATGTGATGAAGGACCCAGAGCGCCTCGACGAATTCCGGCGCACCACCCTGGCCTACCTCAATGCCCTGATCGACCGAGGCTATGTCGATGCGCTGATCATGATGGCCTCCATCCGATACAACCCCACATGGGGAGAGCCGCGGCCGGCCGAGGTATGGGCCTACTTATATGCCAATGCCAAAGCCAGCGGCGATGTGTCCTTGCAAGCCAATTTGCTTCAGAGCATAGACCAGCGGGTGCCGCCGGAAGGGCGCCAGCGTGCGACTGATATGGCTCAGGAGCTAGTGAGGAGATGCTGTGGTGGCTAGTCAGACAACATCAATCTCACCACGCCTCTCCGAAACGTGGCGCTCACTGGTGATCATCGCGCTTGCCGCACTGCTCATTGCCGCGAGTTGGCGTGGCGTATCCGACACCCAAGAAGATCCGCGCGGTTGGAACGATGCCGATATTGCTAAATTTATCTTGGGGACGGTCAACTCATCGTTGTCGATTGGACAATGGAAGCGTGGAGATACGGTGACCATCTGTCAGGCAGGATCCAGCAGATGCATTTTGGTGGTCTACGCCAACATAATGTCTCACGACGCTTGGCTTAAAGCGCGCGACACCGACTCACGGAATGCGCCGCCCGATGTTTCGCTCTGGGAGCGCTTTCTCAAGTGGTTTTTGGGTCGAGGCGGCGTGCCTTCAACGGTTTCGCTGGAGACGCTTATCGCTGAATGGGGTGAAGTGCCGACAGGGACGGTCACGGTCGAACCACTCCGGCCTGATGACACGCTGACAAAGTGCACTGGTTGCCATGGTTCGGATTGGCAGCAAATAGCCCAGCGGCCGACATGGGAGCCGTTGCGACGTGTGGAGGCCAGCGGTTGGCTTGCCTTGATTGGCGCCGCAGCCATGTCGGTGGATGCCCGACATGGCTGGTCCAAGGACGACTGGCAACTCGTACGGAGATTGAGCGGCGACATGACATAGGTGGCTGCGGGACCGGGTCCTACAGATCGCCCGCCTCCATCTGTCCCACCAGCCTCTGCGCCGACCCGAACGCCAGCGTCAGCCCCAGCGCGCCATGCCCTGTCTGCAGCCACAGGTTGCGCGGACCGCCGCGCTGGCGGCCGGTGAGGGGCAGGCCGGTGGGTGTGGCGGGTCGCATGCCGGTCCAGGGGTGCAGGTCGCCGTCCAGCGGCAGGGCGGCGAAGACCTCCTGCGTGGAGCGGCGCAGGCTGGCGATGCGGCGCGGGTCGGTGCGCGTGTCCCGGCCCACGATCTCCACCATGCCGGCCACGCGCAGGCGTTCGCCGATGCGTGCGAAGACGACCTTGCGTGCGGTGTCGGTGACGCTGACCCGGGGCGCGGCGTGCGGCAGCTGCGCGGCGGCATCGGCGGTGATGCTGTAGCCCTTGAGCGGGTAGACGGGAATGCGCAGGCCCAGCTGGCGCGCGTGGACCGCGCTTTCCCAGCCGCTGGCCAGCACGTAGTGGTCGGCATGCAGCGGCAACGGGCCTGCGGCGGTGCGCAGGCCGGTGATGGCGTCGCCTTCGCGCTCGAAGCCCTGCAGCTCCACGCCGTAGCGCAGTTCGGCGCCGCGTGCGGTGAGCCGGGCGGCCAGTTGTTCGCACAGCAGGCGGCAGTCGGCTGCGGCCTCGCTGGGCGTGTGTACGGCGCCTGCAATGCGCTGGGCGTAGCGGGCGAGCGCGGGTTCGATGCGCGCCACTTCGGCAGCGTTGACGATGCGCTGCGGCGCGCCACCCAGGCCCGCCTGCAGTGCCACCTGCTGCGCGGCGGCATCCAGCGTCTGCTGGGTGGGGTAGAGCACCAGCTTGCCCGGCGTGTGCAGGTCGCAGGCCAGTGCTTCGTCGGCCTGGAGCGACTCGAAGGCCTGGCGGCTTTCGGCGGCCAGGGCCAGCAGGGCGCGCGTGCCTTCGGCCGAGGCATGGGCATTGCAGGCGCCCAGAAAGCGCAGTCCCCAGGCCCATTGCGCGGGGTCGGCGCGCAGGCGGAAGGCCAGCGGCGAATCCTTTTGCAGCAGCAGGCGGGGCAGCATCTTCCAGATGCCGGGATCGGCCAGCGGCTGCACGTAGGAATAGCTCAGCTGCGCGCCATTGCCGCCGCTGGCGCCCTGGGCGGGGCCCGGTGCGCGGTCCAGCACGGTGATGCGGTGGCCTGCCTGCTGCAGCGCCCAGGCCGTTGCCAGGCCGACGATGCCGGCGCCCACGATGCAGACATGCATTGATCGTTTCTCCATGCAGCCGCACTGTAGGCCGCGCGCGGCAGGCCGGGCCATGGCATTTGGCACACGGGCCATGCACGCAGGTTATGGCCGGCGGCTGCTGCTCAGGGCAGGGCGACAGCCCATAACCGGCGGGCATGGACCGGCCCGATATTGTCATTCCGCAAAGGCCGCAGCCCTTCCTACACTGGCTGCACATCCACCAAAGACGAGGAGACAAGCATGCAACTTCACACCACCGCGCTGTGCGCGGCCCTGGCCCTGGGAGGCCTGGCTGCGGCCCATGCCGACACGCTGGCCAAGGTGCGCGACAGCGGCCGCATCACGCTGGCCTACCGCGAGTCCTCAGTGCCCTTCAGCTACCTGGACAACGGCAAGCCCATCGGCATGACGGTGGAGATGTCCCAGGCCGTGGCCGAGGCCGTGAAGAAAGCGGTGAACCGACCCGATCTGAAGGTGCAGTGGCAGGCCGTGACCTCGCAGAACCGCATGCCGCTGCTGGCCAACGGCACCATCGACCTGGAATGCGGCTCGACCACCAACAACACGGTGCGCGGCAAGGAGGTGGCCTTTGCCATCAACCATTTCTACACGGGCACGCGGCTGCTGGTGAAGAAGAGCTCGGGCATCAAAAACTACGCCGACCTCAAGGACAAGACCGTGGCCATCACCACGGGAACCACCAACCTGCAGGTGCTGCGCAAGGCCAATGCCGACAAGGCCTGGGGCATGAACATCGTCATGGCCAAGGACCATGCGGACGGCTTCCTGCTGGTGGAGAACGACCGCGCCGCGGCCTTCGGCATGGACGACATCCTGCTCTTCGGCCTGATCCCCACGGCCAAGAACCCCGGGGACTTCGAGGTGGTGGCCGACTCGCTGCAGGTCGAGCCCTATGCCTGCATGTTGCGCAAGGACGATCCCCAGTTCAAGCAGCTGGTCGATGGCGTGATCGGCGACATGATGAAGTCGGGCGCGTTCGCCAGGCTGTATGACAAGTGGTTCATGCAGCCCATTGCCCCGAGGAACGTGGCCCTGGGCCTGCCGATGAGCGAGCAATTGCAGAAAAACCTGCAGGACCTCAGCGACAAACCCGCTTTTTGATTTCGGATCGCAGCATGCAGCAGCAGCTTCAGCCCCCGCGCGCGGTGGGCATTCTCGGGGGCATGGGTCCGGCCGCAGGCGCGGATTTCGTGCGCCTGTTCGTGCAGGCCTGCACGGCGCACCTGCAGCAGCAGGGCCTGCCCGTGCATGACCAGGCCTATCCCGAGCACTGGCTGGTGCAGCTGCCCATGCCCGACCGCAGCGCCGCGCTGCGCGCGGACCCGCAGTCGCCCACGGGGCCGGCCCAGCACCTGCTGCAGGGCGTGGGCCGCATGGCGGCGCTGGGCGTGCGCAGCGTGGCCCTGGCCTGCAACACGGCCCATGCCTGGCATGGGCAGCTGCAGGCGCTTTTTCCGCAGCTGCATGTGCTGCACATCGCGCGCCAGGCCGCCCTGCACCTGCAGGCCGGCGGCGCGCAGCAGGCCATCGTGCTGGCCACGCAGGGCACCTATGACAGCGGCCTGTACGACGCGGCACTGGCCGAGTGCGGCATTACCGCGCTGCAGCCCGATGCACAGGGCCGCGCGCGGCTCATGCAGGGCATCTACGACGGCGTCAAGCAGGGCGACATGGACCTGGCCGCGCGCTGCTTTGGCGAGGTGCTGGCGCCGCTGCTGCAGCGCCATGGCGATGTGCCCGTGATCATGGGCTGCACCGAGATCCCGCTGGCCCTGCCGCAGTCGCCGCTGGCGCGCGGTGCTGAGCTGGTGGACCCGGCCTGGATCCTGGCCCAGGCCCTGGCCGGCGATGCCTATGGACAGGTCCGGGAGACCCACCGGCTTCAGTAAGTCTCGAGGTGCAGCCGGCCTTCGCGCTTGAGGCGTGTACCGATCTGTTCCCAGTCCAGCCCGGCTTGCTGCGCCACGTCGCGCAGTGCCAGCACCACGCCTTCCTCCATGCTCTTGAGCCCGCAGACGTAGAAGTGCGCGTTGTCGTCGCGCAGCAGGGCCGCCAGGTCGGCCGCACGTTCGCGCAGCAGGTCCTGCACGTAGCGCCGGGGCTGGCCGGCCACGCGCGAGAAGGCCAGGTTGTTGTCGATGAAGTCGCGCGGCAGGCTTTGCAGCGGGCCGAAGTAGGGCAGCTCCTGCGGCGTGCGTGCGCCGAAGAACAGCATGAGCTTGCCGCCCTCGAACCTGCCGCTCTTGCGCAGCCGCCTGCGCCATTCGGTCATGGCGCGCATGGGGGCGCTGCCCGTGCCCGTGCAGATCATCACGATGTGCGAGCGGGGATGGTTGGGCATCAGGAACGACTGGCCGAACGGGCCTATGACCTGGACCCTGTCGCCGATGCGTGCGTCGCACAGGTAGTTGCTGGCCACGCCGCGCACGGGGCGGCCCTGGTGGTCCTGGGTGACGCGTTTCACGGTCAGCGCCAGGTTGTTGTAGCCGGGCCGCTCGCCATTGCGCGCACTGGCCACCGAGTACTGGCGCGCCACATGCGGGCGGCCCTGGGCATCGGTGCCGGGTGCGATGACGGCGATGGACTGGCCTTCGAGCACGGGGAACGGCTGGCTGCCGAAGTCCAGCACGATGTGGTGGGTCTCGCTGTCGAATCCCGCCTCCGTGCAGTTGAGGTTTCCGACCACGGTCGCCGTGACGGGGCTTCTGGGACCATGCAGGTTGGTGTACGGATGGGCGGCTGACCAGGGCGGCACGGTGGCGCCGTAGCTGGCGCTGCGCAACATCTGGGTATCGGCCTGGTCGTCGGGCCGGGCCGCATCCGCACCGCGCGTGGCGGCCGCCGCGATCACGGCCTGGGCCTGGCTCAGGTCCTCGGCGGCAGGTGCGTCCCCTGTGTCCTGTGCCTGAACCAGCGCCTCAGGCGGCAGCTCCTCGGGCAGCTCGTCCCAGAGCAGCTGCTCGGCCACGGGATAGGCGCTTGCCAGCGGCACCTTGCGCCAGTTGTCGATGGCGCCCGTAGGGCAGGGCGAGACGCAGTCCATGCAGCCGTTGCACTGCTCGGCCAGGACCACGTAGTTGCGGTCATCGTGCGTGATGGCGCCCACGGGGCAGGTCGCCTCGCAGGTGTTGCAGCGTATGCAGATCTCCGGGTCGATCAGGTGCTGGGTGAGGATGCCGTGTTCTACCAAGGCGACTGTCATGGGCGACTCCCTGCTGGCGCGGCGCTTCAGTTGAAGCGCACGTATTCGAAATCCACGGGCTGGCGGTTGATGCCCATGACCGGCGGCGCGATCCAGCCCGCGAACTGGCCCGGCTCCACGCAGCGGCCCATGAGCGAGGCGACGAACGCGCGGTCGGCGTCCGTGGGCAGCCATTCGCCCTCGCGCATGCGCCATTCCTGCTCGCTGACCACGCGGCCGTCGGGGCTCATGCGCACGCCGGCCAGCGCGCCGATCTGGCGGTTGAAGGCCTTGTGCGGCACGGTGAGGCGGAAATCGATGCCGGCCTTTTCCATGACCTTGTTCCAGCGGCCCACGCCCGCGTTGGAGTCCTTGATGTAGTCGTCGCGCAGCACCTCGTTGAGCGCGTTGAGCATGGGTACTTCCTTTTCCTGCAGCCTGCCGTCCACCACTTCCAGCACCTTGTAGTGCTGGTCGTGCAGGCGGTGGTCGTCCGCGCGCTTGCCTTCCTCGTAGCGGCCCTTGAGGCCGCTGCTGTAGAAGGTGGCGGCATTGCTGGACTGGTCGGCGCCGAACAGGTCGATGGTCACGCTGTAGTGGAAGTTCAGGTAGCGCTGCAGAGTGGGCAGGTCGATCACGCCGGCCGCGCGCAGGCGGCCCACGTCGTCGGTGCGCAGCTCGTTCATGACCTGGCAGGTGCGCTGCAGCACGCGCGAGACACCGGACTCGCCCACGAACATGTGGTGGGCCTCCTCGGTCAGCATGAACTTGGTGGTGCGCGCCAGCGGGTCGAAGGCGCTTTCGGCCAGCGCGGCCAGCTGGAACTTGCCGTCGCGGTCGGTGAAGTAGGTGAACATGAAGAAGGACAGCCAGTCGGGCGTCTTCTCGTTGAAGGCGCCCAGGATGCGCGGGTTGTTCTCGTCGCCGGACTGGCGCTCCAGCAGGGCCTCGGCCTCCTCGCGGCCGTCGCGGCCGAAATGCTTGTGCAGCAGGTAGACCATGGCCCACAGGTGGCGGCCTTCCTCCACGTTGACCTGGAACAGGTTGCGCAGGTCGTACATGGACGGCGCGGTCAGGCCCAGGTGGCGCTGCTGCTCCACCGAGGCGGGCTCGGTGTCGCCCTGGGTGACGATGATGCGGCGCAGGTTGGCGCGGTGCTCGCCGGGCACGTCCTGCCAGGCCTTCTCGCCCGCGTGGTCGCCGAAGTGCACCTTGCGGTCGGCCTCGGCCGGGTTCAGGAAGATGCCCCAGCGGTAGTCGCGCATCTTCACGTGGCCGAACTGGGCCCAGCCCTGGGGGTCCACGCTGATGGCGGTGCGCAGGTAGACGTCGTAGTCGGTGGAGCCTTCGGGGCCCACGTCGCCCCACCAGTTCAGGAAGTTGGGCTGCCAGCTCTCCAGCGCGCGCTGCAGGGTGCGGTCTTCGCCGAGGTTGACGTTGTTGGGGATCTTCTCGCTGTAGTTGATGGCGCTCATGGGGGGTCTCCGTGGATGTTTCGGGGCGTGCCTGCGGTCAGACGCGGTTGAAGTCGAAGCCGGCCTTCTGGCCCGTGCCGTAGAGCTTGAGAGCGCCCTTGTCGCCCACGGCATTGGGGCGATTGAAGATCCAGTTCTGCCAGGCCGACAGGCGCCCAAAAATGCGCGTGACCATGTTCTCGCGGCTGGCAAAGCGCAGGTTGGCTTCCAGGCCCGTGAGCGCATCGGGCGACATGGCGGCGCGCTCTTCCATGGCGATGCGGATCTCGTCGTCCCAGTCGATGTCGTCGGGCGCGGCCGTGACCAGCCCCAGGGCCAGGGCCTGATCGCCGTCCAGCGCGCGGCCCGTGGCGGCGCGCGCGGCCTCCAGCGGCGCGGCTTCCTCGTAGAAGCGGCGCTGCAGGCGCGACTGGTCGTTGACCAGGGGCAGCAGGCCGAAATTGAACTCGTCCAGCTGGATGCGCGGGGCGCGCTCGGTGTCATCGGGCAGCACCAGCATGTAGGCGCGGTCGGCCGCGAAGGCCAGCTCGGCCAGCATGCCCACGAAGCAGGAGCCGGGCTCGATCAGCGCGAACAGCGTGCGCGAGGACACATCCAGCCGCGCAAAGCTGCGGCGCAGCAGGCCCAGCGTCTCGCGCGCCAGCCAGTGGTCCTGGTGGGCCAGCAGGGCTGCGTCTGCGGCCAGCACGGCGGCGGCATCGCCTTCGGTCTTGAGCAGCCAGGTGCCCACGTCCAGCTCGTTGGTGCGCAGGTGCAGGATGGCGTCGTCCAGCTCGCGGCCCATGGCCAGCGGCCACCAGGCGTCGCCGGCCTGCTCGATGGCTTCGATGCTTGCGGGCTGCGGACCTTGCCCAAGCGTGGGCGCCTTTACGGTCAGCGTGGCGCAGCGGCGCGCGCGGTCGATCTGCACGCTGACATGGCGGTAGTGCAGCGCGTCGTCCGTGGCCTCGCGCTCCAGGCGCGTGAGCGTGATGCCCTGCGCATTGGCGGGGCGCGTGCTGCCCTCGGCCAGGCGCTGCGCGCGCTGGGCCACCACGGCCTCGAACTGCGCGGGCTTGGCCACGGCATCCACCAGGCGCCAGTCCACGGCGCGCTGGCCGCGCACGCCTTCGACGCTGGTGCAGAAGATGTCGGCCAGGTCATGGCGCACATGGCGCTTGTCGGTCACGCGCGTGAGGCCGCCCGTGCCGGGCAGCACGCCCAGCAGCGGCACCTCGGGCAGGGAGACGGAGGAGGAGCGGTCGTCGATCAGCACGATGTCGTCGCAGGCCAGGGCCAGCTCGTAGCCGCCGCCCGCGCAGGCGCCATTGACGGCGGCCAGGAACTTCAGGCCCGAATGGCGCGAACTGTCCTCGATGCCGTTGCGCGTCTCGTTCGTGAACTTGCAGAAGTTCACCTTCCAGGCATGGCTGGACACGCCCAGCATGAAGATGTTGGCGCCCGAGCAGAAGATGCGGTCGCGCCCGCTGGTGACGATGACGGTGCGCACCTGCGGATGCTCGAAGCGGATGCGGTTGAGCGCGTCGTGCAGCTCGATGTCCACGCCCAGGTCGTAGCTGTTGAGCTTGAGCTTGTAGCCGGGCCGTATGCCGCCGTCCTCGGCGATGTTCAGCTGCATGCGGGCGATGGCGCCCTCGACGGTGAAGGACCAGTGGCGGTACTGGGCGGGCTCGGTGCGGTAATCGACAGTGGGGCTGGACGGGTGCATGGACGGCCTCTTGGATGAAAAATAGTGCAGTCGCAGATACGGTGCAGGCATAATTATGCAGATTCATCAGGAGAATGCACGCAGCAACACGCACGATAGTGCGTGTTTTGACCGTATTTAGGGTAAACACCAGCCAGCACAGGCGAAAAAAATCCAGGCCTGGGGCCTGGATGCCGTGGGTTGCTGCCGCCGTCTCAGCGTGCGGGCAGGAACAGTGCCTTCAACTGATCGAAGCTCTGCTCCAGCGTCTGCCCGCTGGTATCCACCACGTGGTCGGCCTTGGCGTAGAAGCCGGCGCGGCCTTCGAGGATGCTGCGCAGATCGTCCATGGCCTCGGGATTGGCGGCCATGGGGCGGGTGTCGCCCTGGGCCACGACGCGGGCCATGTGCTCCTCGGGCTGGGCCTTGAGCCAGACCGTGGTGCAGTGCGACAGCAGCTCGTTGAAGGTGGCCGGGTCGGAGACGATGCCGCCCGGCGTGGCGATGACCACGTCGCTGTAGATCTGCACGGCCTCCTCCAGCGCGCGGCGCTCGTAGCGGCGGTAGGCGTTGGCACCGTACAGGTCGTGGATGGCGCGCACGCTGCAGCCCGCAATGCGCTCGATTTCCTGGTTGAGTTCGAGGAAGGGCACGCCCAGCTGCTCGGCCAGCATGCGGCCCAGCGTGGACTTGCCTGCGCCGCGCAGGCCGATCAGGGCGATGCGCGTGTGGCGCTGGCGGTCGCTGGGCGCCGTGCCCAGCAGCTCGCCTGCGGCCAGGCGCACGCGGCGCAGATCCTCTTCATTGCGGCCTTCCAGCAGTTCGCGGATCAGCAGCCATTCGGCGCTGGTGGTGGTCACGTCGCCCAGCAGCTCGGCCATGGAGCATTGCAGGGCCTGTGCAATATGGTGCAGCACCAGCACTGACACATTGCCCGTGCCGTATTCGAGGTTGGCCAGGTGGCGCTCCGAGACATCGGCCGCCGCCGCCAGGGCGCGCCGCGTCATGCCCCGGCGCGAGCGCAGGCTGCGCACACGCTCGCCCAGCGCCTGCAGCACCTGGTTCCTGGGGGCTTCTGAGAGGGAATCCGCCGCCCCGGCGGACTGGGCTGCCGTCTCGAACTGGTCCATAGAGTTTCCTTGAAGAGGGCGTGAATGATAAACAGTCGGGGTTAACACCAGCCATGCAATATAGTGCTTGACGCTCGGTGGTGTTCTAACTATCTTTCTGATGCACGCACAATATTGCATGTTGTGCGGAAGATCACAAGTCGGGCCGGATGCCCGATGTCGAAGGAGACCCCGATGATCGACTTCACCCAGCCCTTCAATTTCGCCGCGCACCTGTTCGCGCTCAATGAGGGGCGGCCAGGCAAGATCGCCTACATCGACGACCACGGCACGCTGAGCTACGGCCAGCTGCAGCAGCAGGCGCAGCGCATGGCCAGCGGCCTGCTGGCGGCGGGCATCCACCGCGAGGAGCGCGTGCTGCTGCTCATGCACGACCGCCATGAATGGGCCGTGGCCTTTCTGGGCGCGCTGTATGCGGGCGTGGTGCCGGTGGCGGTGAACACCTTGCTCACGGCCGACGACTACGCCTACATGCTGGGCCACAGCCGCGCCCAGGCCGTGCTGACCTGCGATGCACTGCTGCCCCTGCTGCGCCAGGCCATGGACCGGGCGCCCAACGAGGTGCGCCATGTCTGGGTGGCCGGCGACGAAGCGGCGGCGCGCGCCGCAGGCTTTGCGCCCCTGCAGCCCTGGCTGGCGGCGCAGCCGCCGTTGCCCGCACCGGCGCCCACGCTGGGCGATGACCCGGGCTTCTGGCTGTATTCCTCCGGCTCCACGGGCAAGCCCAAGGGCGCGGTCCACACACATGCCAATCCGTACTGGACGGCCGAACTCTATGGCGGCCCGGTGCTGGGCCTGGGCGAGGGCGACATCTGCTTTTCCGCCGCCAAGCTCTACTTCGCCTACGGCCTGGGCAATGCCCTGAGCTTTCCGCTGAGCGTGGGCGCCACCGTGCTGCTGATGGCCGAGCGGCCCACGCCCGAGGCCACCTTTGCGCGCTGGGTGCAGCACCGGCCCACGGTGTTCTTCGGCGCGCCCACGGGCTTTGCGGGCATGCTGGCCTCGCCGCTGCTGCCCGCGCGCGAGCAGGTCAGCCTGCGCATGTGCTCCTCGGCCGGCGAGGCGCTGCCGGCCGAGATCGCCCAGCGCTTCAAGGCGCATTTCGGCGCCGACATCGTGGACGGCATCGGCTCCACCGAGATGCTGCACATCTTCCTGTCCAACCGGCCCGGCGACATCCGCTACGGCACCACGGGCAAGCCCGTGGACGGCTACCGCGTGGAGCTGCGCGGCGAGGACGGCCGCCCCGTGGCCGATGGCGAGGTGGGCGACCTGTTCATCCAGGGCCCCAGCGCCGCCCTCATGTACTGGGGCAACCGGGACAAGACGCGCGAGACCTTCCAGGGCGGCTGGCTCAAGAGCGGCGACAAGTACGTGCGCGACGCCGATGGCTACTACACCTATGCCGGGCGCAGCGACGACATGCTCAAGGTCAGCGGCATCTATGTCTCGCCCTTCGAGGTCGAGGCCACGCTGATGCAGCACCCGGCCGTGCTGGAGGCCGCCGTGATCGGCAAGACCGACGCCGACGGCCTGCTCAAGACCAAGTCCTTCGTCGTGCTCAAGGACGGCTGCATCGCCACCGAGGCCGAGCTCAAGGCCTTCGTGAAGCAGCGCCTGGCCGCCTACAAGTACCCGCGCTTCATCGAGTTCGTGGACGAACTTCCCAAGACCGCCACCGGAAAGATCCAGCGTTTCAGGCTCCGAGAGCGCGAGGCCAGTACACCCCCTGAGCCGCTACGCGGCTTCCCCCTCTCTACTCGCTGAGCGAGGGAGGGGGACGACACCCTCGGTGCGGGGCGGCCCTTCCTCGGTGTCCCTCGCTTTGGGACGCGCCAGTTTCAAGGGGCGTGGCAGTGCCATGGAGAACCGAAATGAATTGTGTGAGCAAGACCCGCAAAGCAAGACCCATCGACCACAAGGAGACACGCATGAACACCGATCGCAAACACTGGGCCGTCCTCGCCCTGACGGCCTCCCTGTCCTGCGGCGCATATGCGCAGGACAGGATCAAGGTCGGCTTCATGCTGCCCTACAGCGGCACCTATGCGGCGCTGGGCTCGGCCATAGAGAACGGCTTTCGCATGTTCGTGAACGAGCAGGGCGGCAGGCTGGGCGGGCGCGAGATCGAGTTCTTCAAGGTCGATGACGAGTCCGATCCGGCCAAGGCCACGGACAACGTCAACCGCCTGATCAAGCGCGACAAGGTCGATGTGCTGGTGGGCACCGTGCATTCGGGCGTGGCCATGGCCATGGCGCGCGCGGCCAAGGAAAGCGGCACCGTGCTCATCGTGCCCAATGCAGGCGCCGATGCGGTCACGGGCGCCATGTGCGCGCCCAACATCTTCCGCTCGTCCTTCTCCAACTGGCAGTCCTCCTATCCCATGGGCGTGGTGGCCGCCAGGCAGGAAGGCAGGAAAACCGCCATGACCATCACCTGGAAATACGCGGCCGGCGAGGAGATGACCAATGCCTTCAAGGAAGGCTTCGAGAAGGAGGGCGGCAAGGTCAGCAAGCAGCTCACCGTGCCCTTTCCCAACGTGGAGTTCCAGGCCCTGCTGACCGAGATCGCGGCGGCCAGGCCCGATGCGGTGTTTGCCTTCTTCGCGGGCGCGGGCGCCGTCAAGTTCGTCAAGGACTACCACGCGGCCGGCCTGCACAAGACCATCCCGCTGTACGGCTCGGGCTTTCTGACCGACGGCACGCTGGAGGCCCAGGGCGAGGCCGCCCAGGGGGTGCTGACCACGCTGCACTACGCCGACGAGCTGGGCACGGAGCGCGACCGGCGCTTTCGCTCCGCCTATGCCCAGGCCTACAAGCTGATGCCCGATGTGTATGCCGTGCAGGGCTACGACGCCGCCCAGATGCTGGGCGTGGGCCTGAAGGCGGCGGGCGGCGACATCGCGAAGAAGGCCGAGTTCCGCCAGGCCATCGAGAAGGCCACCATCCCCAGCCCGCGCGGCGACTTCACCATCAGCAAGTCGCACAACCCCGTGCAGGACATGTACCTGCGCAAGGTCGTGGGCAAGGAGAACCAGCGCATGGGCGTGGCCATCAAGGCCCTGGGCGATACCGGCCGCGGCTGCCGCATGTGAGGCGCGGGGCGCACTCATATACGGACGCATACGGACATCGCCATGGACCTTGCCACCTTTCTCGTGCAGTGCCTGAACGCCGTCCAGTACGGGCTGCTGCTGTTCCTGCTGGCCTCGGGCCTGACGCTGATCTTCGGGATCATGGGCGTGATCAACCTGGCCCATGGCAGCTTCTACATGATCGGCGCCTACATGGCCTTTGCGCTGTCCCCGCTGCTGGGCCAGCACTTCATCACCATGCTGCTGGCCGGCGTGGCGCTGACCGTGGTGCTGGGCTATGCGCTGGAGTGGGCCTTCTTCAGCTACCTCTACGAGCGCGAGCACCTGCAGCAGGTGCTGATGACCTTCGGGCTGATCCTGGTGTTCGAGGAGCTGCGCTCGCTGCTGGCGGGCAACGACGTGCATGGCGTGCCGCTGCCCGGCTGGCTGTCGGGCAGCTTCTCGCTGGGCGGGCTCATGAGCTATCCGTGGTACCGGCTGTTCGCCTCGGGCGTGTGCCTGCTGGTGGCGCTGGCGCTGTACTGGGTGGTCAACCGCACGCGCCTGGGAATGATGGTGCGCGCGGGCGCCAGCAACCGCGACATGGTGCGCGGCCTGGGCATCGACGTGAAGCGCCTGTACCGCATCGTCTTCGCCATCGGCGTGGCGCTGGCGGCACTGGCGGGCATGATCGCCGCGCCCATGAGTTCGGTCTATCCGGGCATGGGCGGCAACGTGCTCATCATCTGCTTCGTGGTGGTGGTGATCGGCGGCATCGGCTCGATCACGGGCGCGCTGCTGGCCTCGCTGCTGGTGGGCTTTGTCGATACCTTCGGCAAGCTGTTCTTCCAGGAGCTCAGCGGCATGAGCGTCTACCTGCTGATGGCGGTGGTGCTGGTGTGGCGGCCCCAGGGCCTGATGGGGCAAAGGAGCTGAACAATGGCCGTATCCAATCCTTCTCCGGCCCTGCTGGCAGCCGCCGTGCAGCCTGTTCAGATGCCGCAGCGCGCGTGCCGATGGCAGGCCTGCGCCGTGCCGCTGGCCTGCGTGGCGCTGCTGGCGCTGGCCGGCCCCTGGTGGTCGGACTATCTGTCGGGCCTGGTGGTCAAGACCATGATCCTGGCCATCTTCGCGCTCAGCCTGCAGCTGCTGGTGGGCGGCACGGGCCTGGTGAGCCTGGGGCATGCGGCCTTCATGGGCCTGGGCGCCTATGCCGCCGTGCTGTCCGCAGGCAACGAAGGCGGCAGCCTGCCGGCCATGCTGGGCTGGGCGCTGCTGGCCTCGGGCGGCTATGCGCTGCTGGTGGGCCTGCTGAGCCTGCGCACGCGCGGCATCTACTTCATCATGGTGACGCTGGCCTTCGCACAGATGGCCTACTTCGTGGTCCACGACACGGGCATCAGCGGCGGCAGCGATGGCATCTACCTGATGGCCCGGCCCGCGCTGGGCGCCATCGACATGGAAATCCCGCGCGTGCAGTACTACGTGGTGCTGGCCGCCCTGGTGCTGGTCTATGCCTTCCTGGCAGGGCTGCGCCAGTCGCGCTTCGGCGCGGCGCTGGCGGGCATACGCGTCAACGAACAGCGCATGCGTGCGGCCGGCTTCACCACCTACGGGTACAAGCTCGCGGCCTTCGTGCTGGCCGGCATGCTGGCCGGCGTGGCAGGCTTTCTGCTGGCGGTGCGCGATGCCGTGGTCAACCCCGAGCTGCTGTCCTGGCACCACTCGGGTGAGGTGCTGCTGATGGTCATCCTCGGCGGCCTGGGCTCGCTGCGCGGCGCCGTGCTGGGCACGATAGCTTTCATCGCGCTCAAGGAGGTGCTGTCCACGCATGCCATCGTCGGCCCCATGGCCGATCACTGGCAGCTGAGCCTGGGCCTGGCCATCATCGTGCTCGTGGCCCTGCTGCCGAAAGGACTGATGGGGCTGATCGGGCTGGCGGGCCTTGCACGGCAACGCGCCGGAGTGCACAACGAGGTCCACCGCAAGGAGGCCGGACATGGCTGATGCGGCACTGCTTTCGGTGCGCGGCCTCACGCGCCGCTTTGGCGGGCTCACGGCCGTGGGCGGCGTGGACCTGGACCTGCATGAGGGCGAAGTCCATGCCGTGATCGGCACCAACGGCGCGGGCAAGTCCACCCTGGTCAACATGCTCTCGGGCGAACTGGCGGCCAGCGCGGGGCGCATTGCGCTCGCGGGCCAGGACGTCACGCGCATGCCCCAGCCCCGGCGCGCGCGTGCCGGCGTGGGCCGCAGCTACCAGCGCACCACCATCTTTCCCGAGTTCTCGGCGCTGGAGAACTGCCGGCTCGCGGCCCAGGCGCAGATGGCGCTCAGGCCCTGGCAGCTGGGCCTGTCCGCACAGCGCTGCGCGGACAGCCTGCGCCAGGCCCATGCGGCCCTGGAGCGTGCGGGCCTGGCGGGGCAGGCGCTGGCCGTGGCCGGCACGCTGAGCCACGGCGCCAAGCGCCAGCTGGAAGTGGCCATGTGCCTGGCCACCGGCCCGCGCGTGCTGTTGCTGGACGAGCCGCTGGCCGGCATGGGCGCCGAGGAGACCGAGCGCATGCTGGCCCTGCTGCAGGAGCTCAAGCGCGGCCACGCGGTACTGCTGGTCGAGCACGACATGGACGCCGTGTTCCGCATCGCCGACCGCATCACCGTGATGGTCAACGGCAGCGTGGTGGCCACGGGCACGCCCGCGCAGATCCGTGTCGATCCCGTGGTCCGTACTGCGTATCTGGGAGAAGACCATGACTGAGCCCATGTTCGCCATCGACGAGCTGCATACCTACTACGGCGACAGCCACATCCTGCAGGGCGTGAGCCTGGCGCTGGGCGCGGGCCAGGCCGTGGGCCTGCTGGGGCGCAACGGCATGGGCAAGACCACGCTGATCCGCACGCTCATGGGCTATGTGCCCGCGCGCCGTGGCCGCCTGCGCGCCGATGGCCGCGACTGCACGGGCGCGCCGCCCGAGCGCATGGCGCGGCTGGGCATTGGCTATGTGCCAGAGGGGCGCGGCATCTTCCCCAACCTCAGCGTGCGCGAGAACCTGGTCATGAGCGCCCGCCCCGGCCTGCAGGGAGAGCGCCACTGGACGCTGGAGCGCGTGCTCGACACCTTCCCCCGGCTCGGGGAGCGGCTGTCCAACGGCGGCGACCAGCTCTCTGGCGGCGAGCAGCAGATGCTGTCCATAGGCCGCGCGCTGATGACGCATCCGCGCCTGCTCATCCTCGACGAAGCCACCGAAGGCCTGGCCCCCCTGGTCGTCGCAGAAATCTGGCGCGTGATCGCCGCCATCCGCAGCACCGGCATCTCCACCCTGATCGTGGACCGCGACTACAAAAAGGTCCTGGCCCACACCGACCGCGCCGTGGTCATGACCAAGGGCCGGCTGGCGCTGCAGGCCGACTCGCGGGAGCTGCTGGCGCAGCCGGAGCGCCTGTCGGAGTTGCTGGGGGTTTGAGATGGCGGGGGATGTGGAGGACTTCCAGGCGGTATCAGAAGATGCCGCATTGCTGGAATTCCTCTCGCAGCCTTGCCACGACAGGGGCCAGCTCCAGCGCTTCAAGCCGGTTCTTCTTCAGGAAGGCGGCCCACTGCGCCTGCTTGGCCGCATCGCTGCTGAAGCCATCGCTCAATCCGGCTGGCAGGCCTGCGGGCAGCGCGAGTTGGCGGCGCTCGAAGGTCGCTGCCATGGCGCGCCGCAGTTCGGCAGGGTCCAGCGTGCCTTCGGTCATCAATACCCAGAGATCGAAGTAGTCCTTCATCCGGGTATTGGCCATGCCCAGCAGGCATATCGCGTGGAGTTTTTCGGCCACCACGGTGTACTTGGGGTAGCTGCGCAGTTGCGGTGCGGGCAGGCCGTCGAGCAGCACGGGGTAGCGGATGGCTTGTGGCGATGGTGTCACGGCATCGCCGAAGCCTATGTCCACCTGCAGCGTGATGCGTGCACCGTCCAGCGTGGCGCGCAGGTCAATCCGTACTCCGCCATAGCCGGCTTCCTTGCGGATGGTGGTTCCACGCACCGACGCGGCATCGAAGGCAATGCCGTCGTCCACGGCAATCCGGCAGATCTCGCGGAAAGCGCTCACCGCCGAGTCAACGTCGTCCAGGCCAAAGCCCAGCAGATCGGCGTCGCGGGTCGGCCTGTGCGGCTGCTCGTACCAGATGGCAAACAGCAGTGCGCCCTTGAGCAGATAGCTATCCGCATGGGGCGAGATGGACAGGCGGTACAGCAGGCGCTCCAGGCCATAGTGGGTGAGCGTGAGGTTGAAGTCCTGCCTGCGGGCGTCCGCGCATTGCTTCAAACGTGCACGGATCGAGGCTGCGATATCGCGGCTCATGATGCGGCGATGCTTTCGAGGTAGGGGCGTATCACATTGCTGACGCGGTCGATGGCGGCGTAGTGCCAGAGCGCATCGGCCGTCAGCTTGCGTTGTGCCCATCCGTCGCGCAGTGCTTCCAGCGCCACATCCAGGCCGATCTTGTTGCGGTACTTGAAGCAATCGGCCACGGTCTTCGATGCGTTGAAGACGGCGACACCGACGCCATCGATCTGCAGGGTTTCCACGCCTTCGGACAGTGCCGCACCGGACATGCGGATGGCGCGCAACGCAGGCTGGTCTATGCGGGGCGTGGGCGAGTGATGGGGAATGGCCATCCACACCTCGAAGGGCGCCTGCGTTCCTATGCCGTGGACCCGCAGCGCGGACAGCAGGCAGACCACCCCTTGCGGCACGCGCAGGGCCACTTCCGCCAGCGAGCGGTGCTCGCTGAGCGGCCGGCCCGGCAGGCTGTACAGGCCGCGTGCAACGCGTTCAAGGCGGCCTGCCGCGACCAGCCGGCTCAGCGCCATGGTCGGCAGGCCAAGCGCGGCAAGGTCGCGTGCGCGCAGCAGCGGCCGTTGTTCGGCCAGTGCCAGAACGGCTTGTTCGAGCGCGGAGCCAGGAGCGGGCATGCCGGAGTCTGTTGTATTGATTAGGCAATTATCAATAACTGAAGAAGAAATACAACGGACAACAGCAACGTGACCGAGAGCGCGACGGTTCCCGGTCCATGAAGCGGTCAGGGCTGGGCCGCCACCGGCGGCTGCGCCGCGAGCTTGACGTTCTGCGCATGCGTGGGCGGCAGCAGCGCCATGGTCAGGCTGCAGGTGCAGGTCAGGCGGCCGGTTTCGTCGTGCAGTTCGATGGCCCAGACATGGGTGGTCTGGCCCAGGTGCACGGGGCGGGCCGTGCCCGTGACCCAGCCCTGGCGCGCGGCGCGCACATGGTTGGCCGAGACGTTCAGGCCCACGCTGCGCCAGCCCTCGGGGATGGAGCAGGCCGCGGCCACCGAGCCCAGGGTCTCGGCCAGCACCACGTTCACGCCGCCGTGCAGGATGCCGTAGGGCTGGCAGGTGCGCTGGTCCACGTGCACGCGGCCGCGCAGGAAGTCGTCACCGATCTCGGTGAACTCGATGCCCAGGTGCGAGACGGCCGTGTCGGCGCTCAGCGAGGTGATGTCTTCAAGGGTGAAGCTGCGCTTCCAGATCGGCATGGGAGAAGTCCTGTGGGTGCAACGAAAAAGACGGCCCCGTGGGCCGTCCTTGCATGCTACGCCAGTCCGGGCAGCCATGCCGATGGCCGCCTGTAGCCCAGGAGACTGCGCGCTGGCGCGCTAACGCGCTTGCGCGGTTCAGGCGCGCATGTCGCCCGTTTCGACAAAGCGCTGGTGCCAGCTCAGCGCTTCGCCAAGGATGTGCGGCGTGTGCAGCGCGCCCTGGCGCTGGGCGCGGTCGAAGTAGTCCTGCAGCTGGGGGCGGAAGTCGGGATGGGCGCAGCGGTCGATGATGACCTGGGCGCGCTTGCGCGGCGACAGGCCGCGCAGGTCGGCCAGGCCCTGCTCGGTGACGATGATCTGCGTGTCGTGCTCGGTATGGTCCACGTGCGAGCACATGGGCACGATGCAGCTGATCTTGCCGCCCTTGGCCACCGAGGGCGTGACGAAGAAGGACAGGTAGCCGTTGCGCGCGAAATCGCCCGAGCCGCCGATGCCGTTCATCATCCCCGTGCCCATGACGTGGGTGGAGTTGATGTTGCCGTAGATGTCGGCCTCGATCATGGAGTTCATGGCGATCACGCCCAGCCGGCGCACCAGCTCGGGGTGGTTGCTGATCTCCTGGGGGCGCAGGATGATGCGCTCGCGGTAGAAGTCGATGTTCTCCTCGAAGTCCCTGTAGGCGCTGCCGGACAGCGAGATCGAGGTGGCCGAGGCGCGGCTCATCTTGCCTGCGCGCAGCAGGTCCAGCATGCCGTCCTGCAGCACCTCGGTGAAGCCCAGCAGGTTCTCGAACGGCCCCGTCAGCAGGCCGGCCAGCACGGCGTTGGCCACGTTGCCCACGCCCGACTGGATGGGCAGCATCTCCTTGGGCAGGCGGCCCATCTTCATCTCGTGCGCGAGGAAGTCGATGATGGACGCGGCGATCAGGTTGGAGTTGGCGTCGGGCTGGGCGAAGACGTTGTCGCGGTCGCCCTTGTGGGTTTCGACCACGGCGACCACCTTGGCCGGGTCCACGCGCAGGTAGGGCTCGCCGATTCGGTCATCGGCATGGGTCAGGGCAATGGGCACGCGGCGCGGCGGGATGGCCGTGCCGTAGTAGATGTCGTGCATGCCTTCCATCTTGGCCGGCGGCTTGGTGTTGACCTCCAGAATCACCTTGTCGGCGATCTCCAGCCAGGTCTTGTTGTTGCCCACGGCGGTGGAGGGAATGAGGCGTCCGTCCTCGGTCACGCCCAGCACCTCGACCACGGCCACGCTCATGGGGCCCAGGAAGCCGAACCACGCATGCTGGGCCACGTGGGACAGGTGCATGTCGATGAAGTCGATCTCGCCGGCATTGATCCTGGCGCGGCAGGTCGGGTCGGTGTTGAAGGGCAGGCGCTGGCCCAGTGCGCCGGCCTCGGCCAGGGCGCCGTCCATCTCGGCGGCCGTGGAGGCGCCGGTCCAGACATTGATCTTGTAGGGCCGGCCGGCCGCGTGTTCGCTCTTGGCGTGCTGGGCGATGGCCTGGGGCAGGGCCTTGGGGTAGCCCGCGCCCGTGAATCCGCTCATGCCGACGTTGACGCCGTGGGGGATCAGGGCGGCGGCCTGCTCGGCCGTCATGGTGCGCGAAAGGAATTCTGGGAAACGTACGCGGTCTGCGAGGGACATCTATGGCTCCGGCTGACGGCTCGCGCCAGCCGGCAGGGTGCCGCAGCGCTGGCTTGCAAGCCTAAAAAAAACCGCCCCATGCAAGAACGCAAGGGCGGTATATCTCCGGAAACCGATGGTAGCAGCGCTGGCAGGGGCCCTCGGGTTTCCCCGTAAAGGCCCTGCCGCGCAGTCAAAGGCTCAAGGAATGTTTGCGTGTGCTCACATTCAATGAATCAGCGGCTGATCGTCGCGTGCGTGATCCAGCAGCGCGTATAGGATGATGGCGCCGAAAGTCGCGGTCCCGATGCCGCCCAGCGCGAAGTCGCCGAACTTGAGCGTGAAGTCGCCCGTGCCCAGGATCAGGGTGATGGCCGCCACGATCAGGTTCTTGTTCTGCGAGAAGTCCACGCGGTTGTCCACCCAGATCTTGGCGCCGGCCACGGCGATCAGGCCGAACACCACGATGGACACGCCGCCCATCACGGGCAGCGGGATCGCCTGGATCAGCGCGCCGAACTTGGGCGAGAAGCCCAGCAGCACGGCCAGGACGGCGGCCACGAAGAACACGGCCGTCGAGTAGATGCGCGTGGCGGCCATCACGCCGATGTTCTCGGCATAGGTGGTCACGCCGGTGCCGCCGGCCGCGCCGCTGACCATGGTGGCCACGCCGTCGCCGATGAAGGCCCGGCCCATGTACTGGTCCAGGTTCTTGCCCGTCATGGCGGTCACGGCCTTGATGTGGCCCAGGTTCTCGGCCACCAGGATGATGACCACGGGCACGATGAGCACCATGGCCGGGCCGCTGAACACGGGCGCGTGGAACTGGGGCAGGCCGAACCAGGCGGCATTGATCACGCCCGACAGGTCCACGGGCTTGCCCATGCCCAGCACATTGGTGAACAGGCCGTACAGCAGGCTGGCGGCGATCAGGCCCACCAGGATCAGCAGGCGCTGCACCATGCCGCGCGTAAACACGGCCACCAGGCCCACGCAGACGAAGGTCAGGGCCTGCATCCACGACTCGAAGTTGTTGGCCGCCATGTTCTTGACGGGGATGGCCGCCAGGTTCAGCCCGATCACGGCCACCACGGCGCCCGTGACCACGGGCGGCATGAAGCGCTCGATCCAGCGCGTTCCCACCACCTGCACCACCAGGCCGATCAGCGCATAGACCGCGCCGCAGGCAATGATGCCGCCCAGCGCCACGCCGATGTTGCCGTTGGCGCCCTTGCCGCCATAGGCCGTGGCTGCGATCACCACGCCGATGAAGGCAAAGGACGAACCCAGGTAGCTGGGCACCTTGCCGCCCGTGATCAGGAAGAAGATCAGCGTGCCGATGCCGCTCATGAGCACGGCCACGTTGGGGTCGAACCCCATGAGGATGGGCGCCAGCACGGTGGAGCCGAACATGGCGATCACGTGCTGTATGCCCATCAGCCCGGTCTGGGGCCAGGGCAGGCGCTCATCGGGGCCGATCACGCCTCCCCGTTGCAGCTGGTTGGCGGATTTTTCCGTCCATTGGAAAAGGCCCATGTGGCATCGCTCCTTGTAAAAAATTGGCGCGATATTAGAGGCATTTGTTTTCTGGCAGGTGGGGTGGAGCGGAAATTTTTTCCCAGTGTTTGTGCGGAGATACGCGATCCGGCCCGCAGACTTTGTCGCCCAGGTGCCAGGCTAGTGGCTTTCCCGTCTGGGCTCGCGGGCAGCGCGCGCGTACCGTGGCCGGTCATGAGCCATACCCCTGCCTTCATCCCCCAGATCCGCCTGTACCAGGACTGGCTGCGCGAGCGCCACGGCCTGCAGTTCGACAGCTACGACGCCCTGTGGCGCTGGTCGGTGACCGACCTGGACGCCTTCTGGCAAAGCATCTGGGACTACAACGCGCTGCAGTCGCCCACGCCGCACACGGCCGTGCTGGAGCGCAACACCATGCCCGGCGCCCAGTGGTTTCCGGGCGCCCAGATCAACTACACGCGCCAGGCGCTGCGCCATGTGGATGCCGCCCATGCGGCCGGCATGCCCGCCGTGGTCAGCCGCAACGAGACGGGCCGCCACCGCGAACTGTCCTGGCCCGACCTGCGCCGGCAGGTCGCCGCCCTGGCCCTGCACCTGAAGGCCCAGGGCGTGGGCCGCGGCGACCGCGTGGCCGCCTACCTGCCCAACATCCCCGAGGCCATGGTCGCCCTGCTGGCCACGGCCAGCCTGGGCGCCGTCTGGAGCATCTGCGCGCCCGACATGGGCACCAACGCGGTGCTGGACCGCTTTCGCCAGATCGCGCCCAAGGCGCTGATCGCCGTCGATGGCGTGCACTACGCCGGGCGCGATATCGACCGCATGGCCGTGCTGGCGGAGCTGCGCGCAGGCCTGCCCAGCGTGGAGCATGTGGTCCTTGTGCCCAACCTGGACCTGCAGGCGAGGCTGGCCGATGCCGCCGACTACGGCCAGGTCACGGCCCGCGACGACGCGGCCACGGCGGCCTTCGAGCCCGAATGGCTGCCCTTCGACCACCCGCTGTGGATCGTCTACTCCAGCGGCACCACCGGCCTGCCCAAGCCCATCGTCCACGGCCATGGCGGCATGGTGCTGGTGGCCCTGCAGCTCAAGGCCCTGCACAACGACGTGGGCTGCAGCTACCACCCCAACAGCTGGGGCGAGCGCTACCACTGGTACAGCTCCACGGGCTGGGTGATGTGGAACGCCCAGGTCTCGGGCCTCCTGGGCGGCACCACCTGCGTGATCTTCGACGGCAGCCCCGGCGGCAGCAAGGACAGGCCCGACTGGGGCGTGCTGTGGCGCTTCGCGGCCGAGACCGGCGTGACCAGCTTCGGCTCGGGCGCGGCCTTCTACGCCAACTGCATGAAGGCCGGCGTGGAGCTGGCCCAGTGCGGCGACCTGTCGCGCATCCGCAGCCTGGGCACCACGGGCTCGCCGCTGTCGCCGGAGGTGCAAAGCTGGGGCACGGCGCAGTTCGCCAGCATGGGGCGGCCTGACATCTGGTGGAACAACATCTCGGGGGGCACCGACTTCGCGGGCGCCTTCATCGGCGGCCACCGCGAACTGCCGCAGCAGCCGGGCATCATGCAGTGCCGCCAGCTGGGCGCGGCCGTGGAGGCGTGGAACGAGCAGGGCCAGCCCGTCATCGACGAGGTGGGCGAGCTGGTCTGCACCCAGCCCATCCCCTCCATGCCCCTGTACCTGTGGGGCGATGCGGACGGCAAGCGCTACCTGTCCAGCTACTTCGACATGTACCCGGCCGGCCATGGCCGCGCGCCCGGCGGCGGCGACGGCCCCGCCGCCATGGGCCCGGTCTGGCGCCACGGCGACTGGATACGCATCCTCCCGGAGGGCGGCTGCATCATCTACGGCCGCAGCGACGCCACCATCAACCGCCACGGCCTGCGCATGGGCACCAGCGAGATCTACAGCGCCGTCGAGGCCCTGCCCGAAGTGCTGGACTCCATGGTCGTGGACCTCGAATACCTGGGCCGCGAAAGCTACATGCCGCTGTTCGTGGTGCTGCGCCCGGGCGTGGATCTGGACGACGCCCTGCGCGCCCGACTGCAGGGCGCCATCCGCCAGGCCCTGTCGCCGCGCTTCGTGCCCGACGACATCGTGCAGGTGGCCGAGATCCCGCGCACGCTCAGCGGCAAGAAGCAGGAGCTGCCCATCAAGAAGCTGATGCTGGGCCAGCCGCTGGACAAGGTGGTCAACAAGGAGGCCATGGCCAACCCGGGCTGCCTGGACTGGTATGTGGGCTTTGCGGCGCAGCATGCCAAGGCACAGGCCGCCTGATATTCAAACGATATCAGTGGCGCGGTTTTTAATATTGGACTGCGACAGACCGGCTGCCTAGAGTGGGGTCCAACCATGGAGCCCTGCAATGAGCGTGCTTGATTCCCTTGCCCTGACCCGCATCCCCGCCGAGGACGAAGCCCTGCGCGCCGAGGTGCGCGCCTTCCTCGCCCAGGCCATAAGCGGCCTGCCGCCCCATGTGCGTGCGCGCTCCTGGGGCGGCTACAGCGCCGAGCTGAGCCGGCAGCTGGGCGAAAAGGGCTGGATAGGCGTCACCCTGCCGCGCGAGTACGGCGGCGGCGGGCGCAGCGCCTTCACGCGCTATGTGCTGGTGGAGGAATACCTGGCCTGCGGCGCGCCCGTGGGCTCGCACTGGATTGCCGACCGCCAGAGCGGCCCGCTGATCCTCAAGTACGGCACCGAGGCGCAAAAGCGGTTCTACCTGCCGCGCATCTGCCGGGGCGAGGCCTTCTTTTGCATCGGCATGAGCGAGCCCGGCGCGGGCTCGGACCTGGCCAGCGTGAAGACGCGCGCCGTGCCGAACGACAAGGGCTTCGTGCTCAACGGCCAGAAGATCTGGACCACCAACGCCCACCACTGCCACTACATGATCGCCCTGGTGCGCACCTCGGGCGAGGCGGGTGACCGGCACAAGGGGCTGTCCCAGGTCATCGTGGACCTGTCGCTGCCGGGCGTGACCGTGCGGCCCATCACCGACCTCTCGGGCGACAGCCATTTCTGCGAAGTCTTCTTCGACAACGTGCAGCTGCCGCCCGACGCCCTGATCGGCCAGGAAGGCCAGGGCTGGGAGCAGGTCACGGCCGAGCTGGCCTTCGAGCGCAGCGGGCCCGAGCGGCTGTTCTCCAGCATCGTGCTGTTCGACGAATGGCTGGCCTGGCTGCGTGCAACGGGCGAGCGCAGCGAAGGTGCGCTGCGCCTGGCCGGCCGCGTGTTCACCGAGCTGGCCCCGCTGCGCGCCATGTCGGTGGCCGTGCAGGACAAGCTGGTGCGCGGCGAAAGCCCCATCGTCGAGGCGGCCCTGGTCAAGGAGCTGGGCACGACGCTGGAGCAGTCCATTCCCGCCGCCATCGCCGACGACCTGTTCGCACGCGAGGCGTCCGAGGTTCCGCTGGAGCTGCTGCGCACCCTCAACTACGTGACGGAGGTTGCGCCTTCGTATTCATTGCGCGGCGGCACGCGCGACATCCTGCGCGGAATGATCGCGCGTGGTTTGGGGCTGCGTTGAATAAGGTTCCCCTTGAGTTGGGGCGCGCCAGTTTCAAACGGAACGCCCAAGGCCTGGCGTCATGTGTCATGAATGGAGAGAGACATGGAAGACGATTTGTTTGCCGATGCCGCACGCCAGCTGCTGCAGGGCGAGTGCACGCCCGCGCAGGTGCGCGCCATCGAGGCCGGGGGCTCGCCCCGGGCGCTGTGGCAATCGCTGGAGCAGGCCGGCTTTGCCGATGCCCTGGCGCCTGAGCACGCGGGCGGCGCGGGGCTGGCGCTGGCGCAGCTGTTCGATGTGTGGTCGCAGGCCGGCGCCCATGCGCTGCCCGTGCCGCTGGGCGAGACCATGCTGGCGCGCGCGCTGCTGGCGGGCGCGGGGGCGGAGCGTCCACCAGGCGCCATCGCGTTGGCGCAAGGCCTGCTCCAGCCGGATGGCAGCCTGCACTGCGCACCCGTGCGCCT
The DNA here is from genome assembly GCF_016516495.1 of Delftia sp. S65. Lineage (NCBI taxonomy): Bacteria > Pseudomonadati > Pseudomonadota > Betaproteobacteria > Burkholderiales > Comamonadaceae > Delftia > Delftia sp. S65. Next base: position 184,331 of record NZ_JACVUR010000002.1, on the reverse strand, counting down.
GGGCGCGGTGGCGGACAGCGTGCTGGTGCAGCATGCGCAGGGCTGGAGCCTGCTGCCCGTGGCGCAGGCGCAGTCCGAGCCGGCGGCCTTCTGCCTGGACGTGAACCTGCGCTGGAGCGCCGATCAGGTCCGCGCAGCACCTGCTCCCGATATCGCCCTGCCGGATGGGCTGGACCTGCGCACGCTGCAGGCCAGCCTGGTGGCGGCGCAGCTGGCGGGCGCGCTCATGGAGGTGTTCCAGCGCACGCTGCAGTATGCGAATGACCGCCAGCAGTTCGGCCGCCCCATCGGCAAGTTCCAGGCCATACAGCACCAGCTGGCGGTGATGAGCGAGCATGTCTTCGCCGCGCGCATGGCGGCCCGGCTGGGCTGCGCGGGGCAGGGCATCTTCCCCGATCGGCTGCGCGTGGCCGTGGCCAAAGCGCGCTGCAGCCAGGCCGCGCTGGCCGTGGCCGAGGCGGCGCACGCCATCCACGGCGCCATGGGCTTCACCGAGGAATACGACCTGCAACTGCTCACCCGCCGCCTGCATGCCTGGCGCCAGACGGCCGGCTCCGAGTCGTACTGGCATGGCGTGGCAGGCGCCGCGCTGGTCCATGGCCACGCGGGCAGCACCCTGGATCTGATCCGCTCCACCACCGATATCACCACCGATATCACCGCCTGACAGGCTCTCGAAGGAACCCCATCCATGCCCTTTCTGAACATCGAGCGCGACGGCGCCATCTGGACCCTCACCATGAACCAGCCCGAGACGCGCAACGCGCTCACGGGCAACACGGCCGTGGAGGAATTCGTGCAGGTCTGCGACGAGATCCGGCGCGATGCCTCGGTCAAGGCCGTCATCCTCACGGGCGCCGGCCCCATCTTCAGCTCGGGCGGCAACGTCAAGGACATGCAGCGCTTCTTCGACGACGCGCTCACGCCCGATGCCATCCGCGAGGAATACCGCCAGGGCATACAGCGCATTCCGCGCGCCCTCAACCAGCTGGACGTGCCCGTGATCTGCGCCATCAACGGCCCGGCCATCGGCGCGGGGCTGGACCTGACCTGCATGTGCGACATCCGCATCGCCAGCGAGACGGCCACCTTTGCCGAGAGCTTCGTGCGCGTGGGCATCGTCCCCGGGGACGGCGGCGCCTGGCTGCTGCCGCGCGCCGTGGGCCGCGCCAAGGCGGCCGAGATGGCGTTCACGGGCGAGGCCATCGATGCGCAGCAGGCCCTGGCCTGCGGCCTGGTCAGCCGCGTCGTGCCCGCCGACCAGCTGCTGCCCACGGCGCGTGCGCTGGCCGACAAGATCGCCGCCAACCCCGGCGCCGTGATGCGCATGACCAAGCGCCTCTTGCGCGAGGGTGAGCACAGCACGCTGGAGTCGCTGCTGGAGCTGTCCGCCGGCTACCAGGCCCTGGCCCACAAGACCGCCGACCACCGCGAGGCCGTGATGGCCTTCGTGGAGAAGCGTAAGCCCCGGTTTCAGTGACCGGGCCCGCCCGGCCCCCGCCACGGGGGCATGGGCCGTGTGTGACACAACACAAATGGACACTCCCCGGTGCCGGCCTCCCGGCGGGAGTGGGCGCCCATGTACTGCGCACACAGTACACTTTGCGCGTCGAGAGGCAACTCTCCCATCCACCGCACTCCCAGTCCCATGGCCGTTGAAACGACGAGTACTGCCCGCCCCAGCTTCGACCTCAAGAGCGCGCAGCTGCCCGTGGTGGCCGTGACCCTGCGGGATACCGACGTACGTGCGCTCGTGGCCGACCTGGCCCAGCGCCTGGCCGACGACCCGGATTTCTTCGACAACGACCCCGTGCTGATCGACCTGGCCCATGTGCGCGAGGCCGAGGAGGCCATCGACTTCGCCGTGCTCGTGGAGGCACTGCGCTTTCACCGCACCGTGCCCGTGGCCGTGCGCGGCGGCAGCCCGGCGCAGATGGAGGCGGCGCGTGCCGCAGGCCTGGCGCCCGCGCCCGAGGCCGCACCCGTGCGGCCCACGGTGCCCGAGATCGAGATCCAGGAAGTCGTGCGCGAGGTCGAGGTGGTGCGCGAGGTGCCTGCTCCCCAGGCCGACGCCCTCATCGTGGACAAGCCGCTGCGCTCGGGCCAGCGCGTCTATGCGCGCGGCACCGACATCGTGGTGCTGGCCATGGTCAGCTATGGCGCCGAAGTCATCGCCGACGGCAACGTCCATGTCTACGCGCCGCTGCGCGGCAGGGCCATCGCCGGGGCACGCGGCAACACCGAGGCGCGCATCTTCAGCACCTGCATGGAAGCACAGCTGCTGTCGATTGCCGGCATCTATCGCACAATCGAGACCGATCTCCCGGCGGACGTGGCTGCCAGGCCCGCCAAGGTGCGTCTCGACGGCGAGAAAATCCTCATCGAGCCGGTATGACACCGGACCCCTCTTCTTTGCTCTCCAGTCTTTAAGGAACCGTGCAAACATGGCCAAAATAGTCGTCGTGACCTCCGGCAAGGGTGGCGTGGGCAAGACCACCACCAGCGCCAGCTTCGCATCGGGCCTCGCATTGCGCGGGCACAAGACCGCCGTCATCGATTTCGACGTGGGCCTGCGCAACCTGGACCTGATCATGGGCTGCGAGCGCCGCGTGGTCTACGACCTGATCAACGTCATCCAGGGAGAGGCCAACCTCAACCAGGCCCTGATCAAGGACAAGCAGTGCGACAACCTCTTCGTGCTGGCCGCCTCCCAGACGCGTGACAAGGATGCGCTGACGCAGGACGGCGTCAAGAAGATCCTGGACGACCTGGCGGGCATGGACTTCGAGTACATCATCTGCGACTCGCCGGCCGGCATCGAAAGCGGCGCCCTGATCGCCATGCACTTCGCCGACGAGGCCCTGGTCGTGACCAACCCGGAAGTCTCCTCCGTGCGCGACTCCGACCGCATCCTGGGCATGCTCAGCTCCAAGACCGCGCGTGCCATTGCGGGCGAGAGCGTCAAGGAACACCTGCTGATCACGCGCTACAACCCCAACCGCGTGCAGGACGGCCAGATGCTGTCGCTGGAGGACATCCAGGACATCCTGCGCATCGAGCTGATCGGCGTCGTGCCCGAGTCCGAAACCGTGCTGCAGGCCTCCAACCAGGGCATTCCCGCCGTGCACATGCAGGGCTCGGACGTGGCCGAGGCCTACCAGGACGTGGTCGCGCGCTTCCTGGGCGAGGAAAAGCCCATGCGCTTCACCGAAGCGCAAAAGCCCGGCTTCTTCAAACGCATGTTCGGGGGGAGGTAAGCGGCCATGTCCATGCTCTCTTTCCTGCTCGGAGAAAAGAAGAAGACGGCCTCGGTGGCCAAGGAGCGCCTGCAGATCATCCTCGCGCGCGAACGCGTGGGCGGCAATGGCGGCGGTCCCGACTACCTGCCTGCGCTGCAAAAGGAGCTGATGGCGGTGATCTCCAAGTACGTGGACATCGACGTCAACGACATCAAGGTGCACCTGGAGCGCCAGGAAAACCTCGAAGTGCTCGAAGTCAAGATCGAACTGCCCGACGCCTCGCGCTGAGCGCCGCCCGGCGCCGTGCTCAGCCCAGGCGCAGCGTGCAGCGCAACCCGCCCAGCGGGCTCGGTCCCATCTCCAGCGATCCACCATAGGTCTCGGCGATGTCGCGCACGATGGCCAGGCCCAGGCCGTGGCCCTGGGCCTGTTCGTCGAAGCGGACACCGCGTTCCATGGCCTGCGCGAGATGCTCCGGCGCCAGGCCTGGGCCGTCGTCATCGATCTGCAGCAGCGTCGTCGTGCCGTCCTGGCACACGGCCAGCGTGACGCGGCTGCGCGCCCACTTGCCGGCGTTGTCCAGCAGGTTTCCCGCCATCTCCTCCAGGTCCGAGGCCGCGCCGCGCCAGCGCAGCCCGTGGCCGGGCAGCGGCGTGGAGGTCTGGATGGACCAGGACAGGCGACGCTGGGCGTGGATCTGGCGCATGGCATCCAGCAGCCGGGCCAGCACCTCATCCAGCGCCACGCTGCCGGCGCTGCCGGCGCCGCTGGCGAAGCGCGCCAGATGGCGGTCGATGGTGTGGGACATGGCCTGTACCTGGTCACGCAGCCATGGGCCATCGACCTGATGGCCGCGTGCCTGGATGCCGAGCACGGCCAGCGGCTTCTTGAGCGCATGGCTCAGGTCGGCCGCCTGGTGGCGCGCGCGCTCCACGACCTGGGCATTGCGCTGCAGCACCTGGTCCACCGCCTCGGCAATCGGGTCCAGGTCGGGGCCGAAGTGCCGCCCCAGCTGCGTGCGTGTGCCGTCTTCCATGTCCTGCAGCGCCTGCTGCAGGCTGCGCAGCGGCTGCAATCCCAGGCGCACCAGCGCCACCGTGCACAGCAGCAGCGCGGCGACCAGGCCCAGCTCGGTGACCAGCAGGATGCGGTCGATGCGGCGCCATTCCTGGCGCGTACCGTCCAGCGGGCCGAAGACATGCAGCTGCACGCGCCGGCCCGCGACATCGAAGCTGCGGCGCAGGCCCAGCAGTTCGCGCCCCTGCGGCCCGCGCAGCGACAGCAGCGTCTCGCTGCCCTTGTGCCGGGGCCAGGGACGGGCGTCGTCGAGCTCCAGGCTGTCGTCCCAGACCGAGCGCGACTGCTGCAGCCGCCCGTCCTGCTCCAGTGTCCAGTACCAGCCCGAGAAAATGCGGCCGAACTCGCCGCGATTGAGCCGCGTGCCCTGTCCGGTCAGGGGCCCAGGGGACTGCAGCTCGGCCTGCAGCCGCTCGGCACGGTCCTGCAGGCCGGCCTTGAAGCTGCGCAGCACCGCATCGTGCAACTGCTCGCGCAGCAGCCAGCTGGCGGCCGTGCCGCAGGCCAGCGTGGCCACCAGGCTCAGTGCCAGCAGGCGCTCCGACAGGCCCCAGTGCCTAGGCCGCATGGTCGCCGCTGGCCTGCTGCAGGCGAAAGCCCCGTCCGCGCTCGGTATGGATCAGGCCATGCGGGGACAGTTTGCGGCGGATGCGGCCGACCAGCACGTCCACGGTGTTGGAGTCCGGGTCCAGGTCGCGTGCGTAGACATGCTCGCTGATGTCGGCGCGGCTGACGAGCTGTCCATGCCGGTTGGTCAGAAAGCTCAGGATGCGTTGCTCCTGCGCGGTCAGCGCAAGCGGCCGACCTTCGAGCGTGAAGCGGTCTGCCATGGTGTCGTAGGCCAGCGGGCCTATCTGCACCAGGGGCCGGCTGCTGCCTGCTGCGCGCCGGTGCAGCACGCGCAGCCGCGTGACGACCTCCTCGTGCAGAAAGGGCTTGGTCAGGTAGTCGTCCGCGCCGGCCTGGAAGGCCGTGAGCTTGTCGCTCCAGCGGTTGCGGGCCGTGAGCACCAGCACGGGAAAGGAGCGGCCCTGCTCGCGCCAATGGCGCAGCACCGAGACGCCGTCCTGTCCTGGCAGCCCCAGGTCCAGCAAGGCGGCGTCATAGTGTTCGACGCTGCCCAGTTCCTGGGCGAGGCGGCCGTCCGCGCAGCACTCGGCCAGCATGCCGGCCTCCTGCAGGATGGCCTGCAGGCCTGCAGCAAGATCGGCGTCGTCTTCGACGATGAGCACCCGCATCAGCGCAGTCCGTCCTCTTCGATGGGCTGGCCGCTGTACGCATCCACATGCACTTCGATGCTGCGGCCGGCGCTCAGCTGCAACTCGACCTCGTAGTAGGCGCGCTGCCGGACGTCGATCTTGAGCTCGGCCTCTGTGGCGCGGGCTTGGTACTTGCGCTCCAGCTCCTCAAGAATGCGCGGCAGCGGTTGCAGCGTGGCGGCCTGCTCCCGGCTCAGGACAGGCTCCACCAGGATGCGGCCCGTCTGGGCGTCGGCGCGCAGCAGCTGCTCACGGCCTTCGCGCGTGAGCAGCTGGATCTCGTAGTAGGGCCTGGGGCTGCGCGTTTCCTCCAGCTCGATCTGCAGCACGGTGCCGGGATGCAAGCGGGTGACGGCTGCCGCCACGGCGGACATGGGTATCAGCACGGCGGTGGTCGCGCCTGGCCGGGGGATGTCCTGTCCCGTGACTGCATCGATATAGATCTCCGTGCGCTGGCCATTGGCGAGCTTGATTTCGTACCAGCGCCGGCCGTCGGCGCCGCGCTCGAGTTCGATGTCGATGACGCGCCCTTTGTGGCGCTGCTGCACGTCCTGGAGGATTTCCGCCAAGGGCCGCAGGCGCTTCGACTGCACCTCGCGGCGCACGCTTTCATGCTCCGCTGGCGTGGTGGCAGAGGCGGGCGCCAGCGTCAGGGCCAGCAAGGCAGCAAGTGCGAGGCGGAGTTTCACGGCCACGCATCTTATGTGCACGTTCTTAAACATTGCATGAACGCGCCATTCATGCGCGGTTTAGGCGCCTTTGCCGACACTGCAGGCGGTTGCACCGATGGCCCCGCCGCGGTGCCTTTTCATCTGTTTCTTTCTGGCATCGAACACCATGCATTTTCTTCGCTTTTCCCGCTCTGCCCCGCCATTGCACCGGGCCCTGGGCGCTGGCGCGCTCTCGCTGTCCGTGCTGCTGGCCGCCTGCGGCGGTGGCGGCGGCGGGGCTGACAAGCCCGCCCCCACGCCGGTCACTCCCAGCGCCAGCTATGCGTCGGGCACCATTGACGGCTTCGGCTCCATCCTGGTCAATGGGGTGCGGTATGACGAGCGCCAGGCCCGGATCACCGATGGCGATGGCGTCCTGCTGGCCGGCGATGCGCTCAAGCTGGGCATGGCGGTCCATGTCACGGCCGACCCCGTGACCACCGGCAGCGATGGTGTGGCGCGCGCCATGGCCCGCCAGATTCTTGTGCGCAGCGATCTGGAAGGTCCGTTGAGCGCGGTCGTGGGCGACCGGCTGACCGTACTGGGCCAGACCGTGATCGTCGATGCGGCCACGGTGTTCGAGGACGGCCGCGCGGCGGCGCTGCAGGTCGGCCGTGTGCTGGAAGTCCACGGCCTGCGCGATGCGCAGGGCCGCATTCTTGCCAGCCGCCTCGAGATCGAGGATGACGCCGACGAGCCCTGGCGCCTGCGCGCGCCTGTGGATGCCGTTGACATGTCGCGCCGCACCCTGCGCATCGGCGAGGCCGTCGTCAACTGGAGCGGCGTGCAGGTTGCCCCCGCGCTGGCTGCCGGCGACGTGGTCAGCCTGCGCCTGGCGCGCCAGCCCGATGCCGCCGGCCTGTGGGTGGCCACCGCACTGTCGGTGCAGCGTCCCACGCTGCCCGAACAGGCAGGCGTGGAGGCCGACGTCACCGGCCATATCACCCGCATGGACTCGCCGACCCGCTTCGTCGTGGACGGCCTGAGCGTGGACGCGGGCAGCGCCACACGCCTGCCCGCCGGCCTTGCCGTGGGCGACCTGGTCGAGGTCGAGGGCATGTTCCAGGACGGGGTGCTTCGCGCCTCCGAGGTCGAGCGCAAGCTGCGGCTGGACAGTGACGATGGCTTCGAGATCGAGGGCCGCATCACCGCTGTCGACAGCCTGGCCGGCATCTTCGAGCTGCGCGGCGTGCGCGTGGACTATCGCAATGCGCGCTTCGAGGATGGCAGCGCTGCCCAAATTGCCGTGGGGCGCGTGGTCGAGGTCAAGGGCCGGCTCTCGGTCGATGGCGCGATGGTGGTGGCCACCGAGGTCGAGTTCGACTAAGGGTTCGCGTTCGCCGCAGGCCGCATCGCCTCGCTCTGCGCACGCGCGGCGGCGGGGCGTACCCACAGCAGGTAGGCAGCGCCCAGCAGCACGATCCACAGGCCGCCCACGACCAGGGCTGCACGGGTGTGGGGGAAGTAGCCGAGCACGCCCAGCACCAGCAGCATGAAGCCGATGGCGGCCAGCGGCGCGGCGGGCCACAGCGGGACCGGGAACTTCAGCGCGGCCACCTGCTGCGGGCTCATGCGGCGGCGCGCCGCGAACTGCGACAGCAGGATCATCAGCCAGACCCAGACCGTGGCGAAGGTGGCGATGGAGGCGATCAGCAGGAACACGTCCTCGGGGATCAGGTAGTTCAGCACCACGCCGGCCAGCAGCGCCACGGCCATCACCACCACCGTCATCCAGGGCACGCCATGGCGCGAGACGCGGCCGAAGCCGGCCGGGGCCTGGCCCTGGTGCGCCATGCCGTAGAGCATGCGGCCGGCGCCGAAGATGTCGCTGTTGATGGCCGACACGGCCGCCGAGATCACCACGATGTTGAGAATGGTGGCGGCCGAGGAAATGCCCAGGCCGCTGAAGATCTGTACGAAGGGGCTGCCCTGGCTGCCGATCTGCGGCCAGGGGAAGATGCTCATCAGCACGAACAGCGTGAGCACGTAGAACAGCAGGATGCGCAGCGGCACGGCGTTGATGGCGCGCGGGATCACGCGCGCCGGGTCCTTGGCCTCGCCGGCCGAGATGCCGATGATCTCGATGCCGCCGAAGGCGAACACCACCACCGCCAGCGAGGCGATCAGGCCCGAGACGCCATGGGGCATGAAGCCGCCGTGCACCCACAGGTTCTGCACGCCGGTCGGCGCCTGGCCGGCCGCCATGCCGAAGCCGAACACCATGATGCCCAGGCCGCCGCCGATCATGGCGATGATGGCCGCCACCTTGAGCAGGGACAGCCAGAACTCCATCTCGCCGAACACCTTGACCGAGCACAGGTTGAGCGCGCCGATGAAGCAGACGATGGACAGCACCCAGATCCAGCGCGGCACCTCGGGAAACCAGAACCCCATGTAGATGCCGAAGGCCGTCACGTCGGCCAGGCAGACGATGACCATCTCGAAGGTATAGGTCCAGCCCGTGACGAAGCCGGCGAACGGCCCCAGGTAATCGCTGGCGTACTGGCCGAAGGAGCCGGGCACGGGGTTGTGCACGGCCATCTCGCCCAGCGCGCGCATCACCATGTAGACCGCCGCGCCCGCCAGCAGGTAGGCGATCAGCACCGAGGGGCCTGCCTGCTGTATGGCCTTGGCCGAGCCGTAGAACAGCCCCGTGCCTATGGCCGAGCCCAGTGCCATGAAGCGGATATGGCGGGCCGACAGCCCTCGGTGCAGGCTGCCTGCAGATGGTGAACTCATGTGCTGTCTCCCCCCGTCATTGGTGAAATGGCTGCCGCATCCACAGGCTTCATCAGCCTGCGGATGGGTCTGCGATCAGATGTATAAGCCTGTATATACAATATGCGCAGACACCGATTTCCCGGACCGGGGATTACCCGGAGGCGGGAAGTAACGGGAATGGGGGAGTCGCCGAAAGAGCCGACGAGAGGGCTGCCGCGGGCCCGGTATCAGCCCAGGCCGCCCGTGTGCATGCGGCCTGCGTGGTAGAGCAGCGGCGTGTGGCCGGCCTGGTGGCTGCACTGCTCGACCTCGCCGATGAAGATCACATGGTCGCCTTCTTCATGGCGATGGCGGTTGCGGCACTCGAAGACGGTGGTGGCTTCGGACAGCAGCGGCACGCCCTGGGCCGAACTGCGCCAGGCGGTGTTGGCGAAGCGGTCCACGCCCTTGCGCGCGAACAGCTCGGCCAGGGGCTTTTGCGAGGCCGACAGCACGTGGATGGCGTAGTGCGAGCAATGCTGGAACACGGGCAGCGAGGCTGCCGACAGCGCCATGCTCCACAGCACCAGCGGCGGCGTGAGCGAGACGGAGTTGAACGAGCTCACGGTGACGCCCACCGGATGGCCCTGCGGGCTGCGTGCGGTGACGATGGTCACGCCCGTGGCGAACTGGCCCAGCGCGTCGCGGAACTCGCGCGACGAGAACGGGGACTGTGGAGGCAGGGCGGCCATGGCGGCGGGAGGCAGTGCGGAATTCACGGGTGCAAGAACCAGGCGGCAGCAAGGCCGCAGCAGGGCTGCAGCGTTTGGGACGGGCGCCCGGAGCCGGGCAGCAACCTTGCATTATGGGTGCGGATGCCGGCAGAAGCGGCCGATGGGGCCTCTGCCAGGGAGGTCTTTGCCCTGTGTGCGCGGCGCCGGCTCACAGCGCCATGCTCATCTGGGCGGGCGCGGCGTTCTCGTTCAGCCAGGCCTTCATGCGGGCCCGCGTGCAGCGCTGCAGCTGCATCAGCAGCGCATGCTCGGGCCAGGCCAGCGCGTGGCGCAGGCACAGGTCCTGCTGCATGCGCGCCAGCAGGGCGGCGGCCATCTCGGCATCGGCCAGCGCCCGGTGGGCACGCTCGGCCACGGGCAGGCCCAGGTGGGCGGTGAGCCGGCTCAGGCTGTGGCTGGGCGCCTCCGGGTAGATGCGGCGCGACAGCAGCACGGTGCAGGCAAAGGGCTGGGGCGCGGCCTCGCCGGCCAGGGCCAGTTCGGACTGCCAGAACTTGCTGTCGAAGGCCGCGTTGTGCGCCACCATGGGGGCGCTGCCCACGAAGCGCGCGGCATCGCGCATCACCTCCTCGGCAGGCGGCGCGGCTGCGACCATGGCATTGGTGATGCCGGTCAGCCGCGTGATGAAGGGCGGTATCCAGGCGCCCGTGCGCATCAGGCTCTGGAAGCGGTCCACCACCTGGCCGCCCTCGATCAGCACGATGGCGACCTCGGTGGCACGCGCGCCCTGGGCGGGCGCCATGCCCGTGGTTTCAAAGTCGATGACGGCAATCGGCTGCGGCATGGGGCGATTGTGCCCGGCAGTGCCCGACCGGCGTGCCGGGGCGGCTATTCCTCGGCCTGGCTGCCGTCGGCCGCGCCCAGGCGCTGCACGACCTGGTCGAGCAGGGCGTAGAGCTGCTCGATCTCTTCATGGCCCACCAGGCGCTCGATCTCGGCATAGGTCTCGGAGGAATGCGGCGCGATCTCTGCCACGATGGCGTGGCCGGCCGCCGTGAGCTCGAACTCGGCGCCGCGCATGTCGCTGGCGTGGCGCGAGCGCTCCACCAGCTGCCGGCCTTCCAGCGTCTTGAGCAGGCGCGAGAGGCTGGGCATGCTGATGTAGGTGGCCTGCGACAGCTCCATGGGCCGCAGCCTGTGCGTGACCGCCGCCATGGCGCGCAGCACGCGCCACTGCTGTTCGGTCAGGCCATGAGCGCGCAGCATGGGCCGAAAGCGCACCATGACCGATTCGCGGGCGCGCAGCAGCGCCATGGGCAGGGAGCGCGAGAAGGCGCGCAGCGGCTCGGGGGCAAAAGAGGGCGTGGTCTGGGGCATGTTCGGCAGCATCTGTCGGCTGGATTCTATGCAGCCGCCGCTCCCTCCCCGGAGCGGCGTTGCGGGCGCCTTGTCAGGCCGGGGCCTCAATAGGTCTGGCTTTTCGGCGCGGGGGCCGCTGCCTGCTTGAAGCGCGCAGCCAGGGCGCTGGTGGCCTGCACCAGCACGCTGGTGTCCAGGCCCACGGCCGTGAAGGTGCAGCCCAGCTCCAGGTACTTGCGTGCCAGGGCCTCGTTGGGCGTGAGGATGCCGGGCGCCTTGCCCGCGCGGCGTATGCGCGCGATGGCGTCGGCAATCGCCTCCTGCACCTCGGGGTGGCCGGGGTTGCCGATGTGGCCCATGGAGGCCGACAGGTCGGCCGGGCCGATGAAGACGCCGTCCACGCCCTCGGTGGCGGCAATGGCGTCCAGGTGGGCCAGCGCCTGGCGCGTCTCCACCTGCACCAGCACGCAGACCTGGGCGTTGGCTTCATGGGCGTAGTTGGCACGCCGGCCCCAGGCCGAGGCGCGTGCGCCGCCCATGCCGCGGATGCCGCCCTGGCCGTCGGCCTGCGGATAGCGCGCGGCACGCACGATGCGCGCGGCCTGCTCGGCCGTGTCCACCATGGGCACGAGCAGGGTCTGCACGCCGATGTCCAGGTACTGCTTGATCAGCATCTCGCCGACCTCGCCGTGTCCCATGGGCACGCGGGCAATGGCATGGCTGTCGGGATAGGCCGCGATGGCCTGCAGCTGCGCCAGCAGGGTGCGCGTGTCGTTGGGCGAATGCTCGCCGTCGATCAGGAGCCAGTCGAAGCCGGCGCCCGCGCAGATTTCCGCCGAATAGGCGTCGGCCAGGCCCAGCCACAGGCCGATCTGGGGTTGGTCGGCCGCAATGGCGGCCTTGAAGCGATTCACAGGTGTCTGCATGGTGTGATTGTCCGGGCCTCAGTGGCCCATGCACAGGTACTTGGTGCTCAGGTATTCCTCTATGCCGGCGGCGCCGCCCTCGCGGCCCATGCCCGACTGCTTGACGCCGCCAAACGGCGCCACGGCCGTGCTGATGATGCCGCTGTTGATGCCCACCATGCCGTACTCCAGCGCCTCGCCCACGCGCCACACGCGGCCCACGTCGCGGGCGTAGAAGTAGGCGGCCAGGCCGTACTCGGTGTCGTTGGCCATGCGGATGGCCTCTTCCTCGGTCTTGAAGCGGAACACGGGCGCCACGGGGCCGAAGACCTCTTCCCTGGCGATGCGCATGCGGTCCGTGGCGTTGGCCAGGATGGTGGGCTCGTAGAAGGTGCCGCCCAGCGCGTGGCGCTTGCCGCCCAGCACGACCTCGGCGCCGTTCTTCACGGCGTCGGCCACCAGCTCCTCGACCTTGTCCACGGCGGCCTGGTCGATCAGCGGGCCCTGGCCCACGCCGGCCTCCAGGCCGTTGCCCACCTTGAGGGCCTGCACGGCGACCTTGAGCCTGGCCATGAAGGCGTCGTAAACGCCGTCCTGCACCAGCAGGCGGTTGGCGCACACGCAGGTCTGGCCGGTGTTGCGGTACTTGGAGGCCATGGCACCCTCGACGGCGGCATCCAGGTCCGCGTCATCGAAGACGATGAAGGGCGCGTTGCCGCCCAGCTCCAGCGACATCTTCTTGAGCGTGGGCGCGCATTGCTCGGCCAGCACGCGGCCCACTTCGGTGGAGCCCGTGAAGGTCAGCTTGCGCACGGCCATGCTGGCCGTGAGCACGCCGCCGATGGCGCGCGAGGAGCCCGTGATCACGCTGAACACGCCTTCGGGAATGCCAGCGCGCTGGGCCAGCTCGGCCATGGCCAGGGCCGACAGCGGTGTCTGCTGCGCGGGCTTGACGATGATGGTGCAGCCCGCCGCCAGGGCGGGCGCGACCTTGCGCGTGATCATGGCGGCCGGGAAGTTCCAGGGCGTGATCGCGGCGCAGACCCCCACGGGCTCCTTGGTCACGATGATGCGCTTGTCGGCCCAGGGCGCGGGCACGGTGGAGCCGTAGATGCGGCGCGCTTCCTCGGCAAACCACTGCACGTAGGAGGCCGCGTAGGCGATCTCGCCGCGCGACTCGGCCAGGGGCTTGCCCTGCTCGCTGGTCATGATCAGGGCCAGGTCCTCCTGGTTCTCCATCATCAGCTCGAACCAGCGATGCAGCAGGCGCGCGCGGGCCTCGGCGGTCTGCTGCTTCCAGAGGGCGAAGGCGCGTTCGGCGGCGGCGATGGCGCGCTGCGTCTCGGCCTCGCCCATGCGGGGCACATGGCCCACGGCCTCGCCCGTGGCGGGGTTGTGGACGTCGATGCGGCTGCCATCGTCGGCGGCCAGCCATTGGCCGTCGATCAGGCAGAGGTTCTTGAGCAGGCTGGGGTCGCGCAGTGCAAGCGGCATGGGAAATCTCCAATAAGGGCGGGGCAGGCGTCGGGACGACGGCGCCTAGACAAAGCGGAACTGCAGGCGGCCCAGCGGGCCGTAGTCGGCATCGAACAGGTCGCCGGCCCTGGCCGCCACGGGGCGCGTGAACGAGCCGGCCAGCACGGTCTGGCCGGCCTCCAGGGCCTCGCCCCAGGGCGAGAGCTTGTTGGCCAGCCAGGCCACGCCGATGGCGGGATGGCCCTGCACGCCGGCAGCCAGGCCGGTCTCCTCGACCACCCCGTTGCAGCGCAGTATGGCGCCGCACCAGGGCAGGTCAAGCACCCCGGGAACAGCCTGCCCGGCGCCGACCACGATGCCCGCATTGGCCGCGTTGTCACTGATGGTGTCGTAGACCTTGCGCATGGCCTTGGTGTGGCGGTCGAACTGCTCGATGCGCGCGTCGATGATCTCGATGGCCGGCGTCACGTGGTCGGTGGCGTCCAGCACGTCCTGCAGCGTGATCTCCTTGCCGCCGGGCAGGCCCGGGCCGCGCAGCGGCGCCTTGAGCACGAAGGCCAGCTCCACCTCCACGCGCGGCGCGATGAAGTGGGCGGCCGGGATGTCCAGCACCTGGCCCGGCGTGCAGCGGTAGAGCATGCTGTCGAGCAGGGTGCCGTAGTCGGGCTCGTCGATCTGGCTCGATATCTGCATGGCGCGCGAGGTCAGGCCGATCTTGTGGCCGATCACCTTGCGCCCCGCCGCGATCTGCAGGCGCACCCATTCGCGCGAGACGCGGTAGCCATCCTCCACGGTCATGCCGGGAAAGCGCTTGGAGAAATGCTCGACCTGAACGCGCGTCTTCTCGCTGCGGTCGAGCTCCTGGGCCAGTTGGGTCAACAGTTCTTGGGAAAACATTTCAAGGCCTGGAAAAGAGGGGATGAAGGGTGCTGTGCTTGCCGTCGTAGACCTGGCCCGGGCTTTCATCGACCTGCACGGTCAGGCCCAGGTGGCGCTGCGCGAACAGCGGCTGCAGATGGCGACGCGCGCAGGCCAGCAGGGCGTCGCCGGCCTGCTGCTGCACGGCGGCCGAGCGGCCCCGGCCCATGCGCAGGTTGATGTAGATGAAGCCGTAGTCGCCATCTCCGCCCGCTGCGCGGCCCGCGGCCCCGCCATCGGCCACGGCGCTGTGCGGCGCGGGGTAGGCGAACACGCGCGTGCCACCCGTGGGAAAGACCTGGGCGCCGTCTTCGGCACGCACGGTGAGCATGGTGTCGGCCAGGGCGCGGCACAGCTGCGTCATGTCGGTGTGCGCGTCCAGGCTGGCCGTGTAGAGGATGACCACGTGCGGCATTCAGGCCACCTCCATGGTGGCGGCCGTGCAGCTCACGGCGAAGATGGGAATGGGCTGGCAGTACAGCACCTGGCCCGCGCCGCGCGCGGCGGCGGCCACGGCGATGAAGCTGCGGATCTCGAAGCCGCCCTGGCCGCCGTCGCGGTAGGTCTCGGCGTCGGTGTACGACAGCAGCGCGTCCCGGTCGTTGCGGCACCAGCGGTCCATGAACTGCTGGTCCCATTCCCAGTTGACCTTGCCCGAGTCGGGCGTGGCCGGCCAGTGCGAGATGCCGCCCGTGCCCACGATGGCGATGCGCTCGGGCGCCTTGTCGCAGGCGCGGCGCAGGGCCTCGCCAAAGGCCCAGGCGCGGTGCAGCGGCGTCAGCGGCGGGCCCTGGCAGTTGATGTTGACGGGGATGATGTCCTTGTCATAGGCCGGCGTCAGAAAGTGCAGCGGGACCATGATGCCGTGGTCGAACTTCCACTCCTCGGCAAAGGCCACGTCCACGGTCTGCATGACCTCGGTGATCAGGCGCCGCGACAGCTCGGCATTGCCGGGGATGCGGTGGCGCTCTATGCCCAGCCAGGCCGGGTCCTCGATGGGCCCTTCGTAGTGGTCTGCCATGCCGATGGCATAGGCCGGCATGTTGTTCATGAAGAAGTTGGCGAAGTGCTCGGCCGCGATGACGATCACGGCATCGGGGCGCGCCGCCTCCAGCCGTGCGCCCATGTCGCGGAAGGCGGCATGGAAGGCATCCCTGGTGGCCGGATCGGCCAGGTGTGCGCGGCCCGTGATGCCGGGCGCATGGCTGCAAACGCCTGCAAATACCAGACTCATCTCAAACTCCTGCGATCTTTTCGTTGGTGGCTGTCGTCATCGCGTAGACGCCCGCGCGCACCGGTCCGTGCTTTTGCACGCCGTCGCGCATGGCCTGCAGGTAGTCGGCCCAGGGCATGCCCAGCAGCGGCGCGAAGTGCATCAGCAGCTGGCCGTTGCAGCCCAGCACGTAGAGCTTGCCGATGTCGCCCTGGAACATGGCTTCGTACTCCTCGGGCTCCAGCGCGTACTCGGCCAGCAGCGCGGCGCGGTCCTCGGCAAAGCGCCGCTGCACCTCGGGCTCGCGGTTGAGCTGGAACAGGAATTTCTGCATGGTGTACAGGCTCATGGCGGCTCCCGGTGTCGGCCTCAGCCCAGCGTGATGTTGGCGCGGCGGATGATGGCTTCGTACTTGGCGATTTCGCTGGTGACGAAGGCCGCGAACTGCTGCGCCGTGCCGGCCTGCGAGACGATGCCGCCGCGCGCGAAGGCGTCCACCACGGCGGGCTCGGCCAGGGCCTTGACCACGGCGGCGTTGATGCGCTGCACCAGCGCATCGGGCGTGGCGCCGGGTGCCAGCAGACCCTGCCAGGAGTTGGATTCCAGCGCCACGCCCTGCTCGGCCAGCGTGGGCACCTGGGGAGCGAACTGCGAGCGCTGGCGCGTGGCCATGCCCAGGGCCACCAGCTTGCCGCTTTGCACATGGCCGCGGAACTCGGGCCAGTTGCCGAACATCACGTCCACCTGGCCGCCCAGCAGGTCGGCCAGCGCCGGGCCCTGGCCCTTGTAGGGGATGTGGACCATGTCGATGCCCATCTCCTGGCACAGCAGGGCGCCCGACAGATGGGCCGAGGTGCCGTTGCCGAATGAGGCATAGCTGAGCTCGCCGGGCCTGGCCTTGGCGCGGTTGCGCAGATCGGCCAGCGTCTTCAGTCCGCTGCCCGGGTGGGTGGCCAGCACATGCTCGGACAGGCCCATCAGCGCCACGGGCTTGAGGTCGCGCGTGGTGTCGTAGGGCAGGTTCTTCACCAGCGTCTTGTTGGCCGTGAAGCTGTTGGCCACGCACACCAGGGTGTAGCCGTCGGCCGGCTGCTTGGACACATAGTCCACGCCGATCACCGTGCCCGCGCCGGGCTTGTTCTCCACGATCACAGGCTGGCCCAGGGACTTGCCCAGCTCGGTGCCCACCAGGCGCGCCACCAGGTCGGTGGTGCCGCCCGGCGTGAAGGGCACGATGATGCGCAGCGGCTTTGCGGGCCAGGTGCCGGCCGGGCTACCGGGCTGGGCCTGGGAAAGGCCCGGGAGCATCAGCGCTGCGGCCGTGGTGGCTGCGGTGGATTGCAGGAAATGGCGGCGTTGCATGTCTTGTCTCCTCGGTTCTCTTTGTCGTTGTCGTTGGTCGCCCGTTCAGACGCCCCAGTGCGGAATATGGTGCGAGCCCAGCGATACGGCCACGTTCTTGGGCTCGCAGAAGACCTCGTAGCTCCAGCTGCCGCCCTCGCGGCCCGTGCCCGAGGCCTTGGTGCCGCCGAAGGGTTGGCGCAGGTCGCGCACGTTCTGGCTGTTGACGAAGCACATGCCGGCCTCGATGGCGGCGGCCACGCGGTGGGCGCGGCCCACGCTCTCGGTCCAGACGTAGCTGGACAGGCCGTACTGGATGTCGTTGGCCAGGCGCACGGCCTCGGCCTCGTCGCTGAAGGGGATGATGCAGGCCACGGGGCCGAAGATCTCGTCCTGGGCGATCTGCATGCGGTTGTCCACGTCGGCAAACACCGTGGGCAGCACGTAGTTGCCCTTGCGCACGCGCTCGGGCAGCACCGGCGCATCCAGGCCGCCGCACAGCATGCTGGCGCCTTCCTTCTGGCCCAGTTCGATGTAGTGGCGCACCTTGGCCAGGTGGCTGGCGCTGATCATGGGGCCGACGATGGTGGACTCGTCCAGCGGGTCGCCCACGGTGATCTTCCTGGCGCGCTCCACGAAGCGGTCCACGAACTTCGCGTAGATGCCCTTTTGCACCAGGATGCGGCTGCCGGCCGTGCAGCGCTCGCCGTTGTTGGAGAAGATCATGAACACGGCTGCATCCAGCGCGCGCTCGAAGTCGGCGTCGTCAAAGATCACGAAGGGGCTCTTGCCGCCCAGCTCCATGCTGAACTTCTTGAGGCCGGCGGCCTGCACGATGCGGTTGCCGGTCTGGGTCGAGCCCGTGAACGAGACTGCGCGCACATCGCGGTGGCGCACCAGGGGCTCGCCCGCGTCCTTGCCGTAGCCGTGCACCAGGTTGAGCACGCCGGGCGGAATGCCGGCCTCCAGCGCCAGCTCGCCCAGGCGCGCGGCCGTCATGGGCGACAGCTCGCTCATCTTGAGCACGGCCGTGTTGCCGAAGGCCAGGCAGGGCGCCACCTTCCAGGTGGCCGTCATGAAGGGCACGTTCCAGGGCGAGATCAGCGCGCACACGCCCACGGGGTGGAACAGGGTGTAGTTCAGGTGCGTGGGCGTGGGATAGGTGTGGCCGTCCACGCGCGTGCACATCTCGGCAAAGTAGTAGAAGTTGTCGGCCGCGCGCGGCACCAGCTGCTTGCCGGTCTGGGCGATGACCTGGCCGCAGTCGTTGGTCTCGGTCTGCGCGATCTCGGGCACATGGCGGGCGATCAGGTCGCCCAGCTTGCGCACGAGCTTGGCGCGTTCGGTGGCGGGCGTGTTGGCCCATTTCGGGAAGGCGTTCTTCGCGGCGGCGACGGCGGCCTGTACCTCGGCCTCGCCGCCAGCGGCGACCTCGGCCAGCACCTCCTGGGTGGCGGGGTTGACGGTCTCGAAGTAGTCCTTGCCGGCGACGGCCTTGCCGTCGATCAGGTGGTCAATGCGCATGGGGATTCCTTGGCGTGTGCGATGGGTTTCAGGAGGCGGCCGGCGCGTCGCCGACGATGGTGTTGACCAGGCGGCCCAGGCCTTCGATCTCGGTGACGATCTCGTCGCCCACGCGGGAGTCGGCCACGCCGTCGGGCGTGCCGGTGAGGATGAGATCGCCGGGGTTCAGCGTCATGAAGCCCGACAGGTGGGCGATCAGCGAGGGGATGTCATGCACCATGTCGCGCGTGCTGCCGTCCTGCTTGAGCTCGCCGTTGACCCAGCTGCGCAGGCGCAGGTTCATGGGGTCGGGCACATCGGCTGCATCGACGAACCACGGGCCCACGGGCGTGGCGCCGTCGCGGTTCTTCACGCGCAGGTTGGGCCGGTAGAAGTTCTCCAGGTAGTCGCGTATGGCGTAGTCGTTGGCCGTGCAGTAGCCGGCGACCACGCCGTAGGCGTCTTCGCGGCGCACGTTGCGGCAGGTCTTGCCTATGACCACGCCCAGCTCGCACTCGAAGTGCATGTAGGCCACGTCGGCGGGCCGGTACGTGCGGCCGCGGTGGCCGTTCAGCGTGTTCGGGCCCTTGAGGAAGACCAGCGGTTCCTCGGGCGCCTTGTTGAAGGCAATTTCCTTGGCATGGTCCGCATAGTTCAGGCCCAGCGCGAAGACGGTGCCGAACTGCAGCGGCGGCAGCCACTGCACGGCGGTCTCCGCCACCAGGCGGCCATCGGGCAACTGCACCTGTCCGTGCGGGCCTTCGGTGACCTGCAGGGTCTGTCCTTCGAAGATGACGCGTCCGTGCTTCATGCTGCTGCTCCCTGTTCTGCCACCACCGAATGCGTGAGCCGGCCCAGGCCGGGCACCTCGATGACCACGCGGTCCCCGGGCCGCGCCAGCGGCGCGCCTTCGCCCGGGCCCAGCAGCAGCACGTCGCCGGGCGACAGCGTCATGAATTCGGTCACGTCGGCCAGCAGCCTTGCGGGCGAGCGCACCAGGTCGGCAAAGCCGCGCTGCCAGACCTGTTCACCATTGATGGACACCGTGAGCGTGGCCGCCTGTACGTCAAAGCCTGTGCCGCGAACGAGGGCGCCCAGCGGGCAGAAACCGTCGCGGCAGCGCTGGCGGATGGCGGGGCGGTAGTAGTTCTCGTGCGGCAGCGTGAGGTCGCTGGCGATCAGCCAGCCGGCCACATGGTCCAGGGCCGTTGCTTCGCTGACGCGCGTGGCGCTGCGGCCGATCACCAGGCCGATGCTGGCATCGACGCGGACCTCGCCGGGATCGGCCGGCACAGCCACCGCAGCGCCATCGCGTGCCCAGGTGTTGCGCGGCTTGAGGTAGAGCACGGGGGCGCGCGGAGCGGCCTTGTAGGGCGCGCTGTCGAACTGCGGCGACAGGCGCTGCACGGTGGCCTGCTGGTTGAGCAGCGTGCCGTAGACCGTGCCCAGCGCAAGGCCGTCATCCAGGAGAAAGGGCTGAATCTGCATGGTGTGGATTTAGTTAACGTGGTAATTATTGTTTTTGCAACAAGCCCCGTCAACACGGGGGATTCAGGGTTTTCCCAGGCCGCAGCAAAAAGCCCCTGCGCGGCGAACCGTGCAGGGGCTTGAAGGGGCACCGGGCGCTGCCGGTGCTGGCGGGGGCTGGCGTCAGCCGCGGCGGCGGCGCAGTGCGGCCATGCCGCCCAGGGCCAGCGCCAGCAGCGCCTGGGCCAGTGTGGACAGGCCGGGCACGGGGGTGGCCGTGGCGCCGGGCGGCAGGGCCGCAGGCGCGGCCACCGCCACGGGGTCCACGATGACGCCGTTGACGGTCAGGTCGCTGTCTCCCGTCTGCCCGTCGGTGATGTCGAAGCTCACCGAGCGGCGGTCGGGTGCGAAGCGGTAGGCCGATGCGGCCAGCTCATACCAGTGCGCCGTGGGCGTGGCGGCCGTGGGGCCGTACTTCCAGAGCGTGGCCTGGGCGGGTGCGGCTTCAGGCAGGTCCATGCGGATGGTGGCCATGGAGCCCGGCGTGCCGCCCATGAGCACGAAGCTCAGGCTGCCATAGGGCAGGCGCAGGTTGCCCGGCAGCGGGCTTTGCGAGGGCGCGGGCTGAAAGCCTGCCGAGTTCGAGGCGAACTGCCATTGGTCTGCACCCACATTGCCCGTGCCGTTGCTGACGCCCGCCGTGTTGCTGCCCGTGCCGATCTGCGTGCCGATGGGCGTGGGCTTGCTCAGGGCCAGCACAGCCGGCGCGCTGGCCGTGCCCGAAGCCGGCAGGTTGACCGCATGCACGCGGTAGCTCACGGCAGGGTCCAGACCGGTGAAGGACAGCGTGGCGGCCGTGCCGGCTGCGGTGCTGACGGTGTTGCTGGCAGGGGCCGGCAGGCCGGCGGCATCCAGGCCGGCCATGACCTGTTCCCAACTGGGGACAGGGGCGTTGGCGGGCAGGGCCACGGCGCGCAGGCTGCCGGCCACGCTGGGCGTGGCCTGGACCACGGCCGATGTCTGGTCCACTGCCTGGGCGGACAGGGCCACGGTGGACAGCGCCGGCACTGCCAGGCTGTCCAGGCGCGCCTTTTTCCAGGCGGCATAGGGCAGGTCCTTGGCCACGGTGCCATCGCCGTAGAAATCAGCATCGCCGCAGTCGCTGATGATGTCCACGCTGCCGCCTGCGTCCAGGCTGGCCGGCATGGCGCCTATGCCTTCGGCCGAGCAGGCGGTATTGGGCACGGTAATGGCGGCCAGGTCGGCAGCGCGCGGGCGCAGGTTCAGGGCCAGGCCTGCGCCGTTCACGCGGCCATCCCAGGAATAGAGCTGGAAGTTGCGCGGCGCGGTACCCGTGGCACTGGCCGAGGGGCCGGCAATGATCAGGTACTCGCCGGCCGCGTTCTTGCGGATTTCGCGGATGCCGCGGCCGCCCAGGTCCAGGCGGATCGGCTGGCCCATGGTCGCGCTGCCCTTGCTGCCGCCATCGGCCGCAGGCAGGGACGCGAAGTTGGTCACAGGCACGATCAGCGCATGCGTGCGGCCCGTGGCGTCGTCGGCCGTGACGGCGGGCGCGCCCGGTGCCGGCACCAGCGGCGCGCGAAAGCCCAGCCAGGCGGCGCCGTTGTCGGGGCTGGTGGACATGCCTTCGATGGAAAAGCCGCTCATCGTCTCGGCCTCGGGCGCCTTGGTGGCGCCGCCGTCCGAGCTGGCCACCAGGCCCAGGTAGTTGGCGGCAAGGCCGTCATGCGCGGCCGCGTCCCAGCTGCGCAGGTCCTCGCGCAGCCAGCGGTAGTAGCCTCGTGCGGTCAGCGCCGTGGAGGCGCCGGAGCCGGTCACATCCATCGCCGCCAGGCGCCAGCGGTCGGTGCGCGACTTGCCGCTCTTGTTGTTGGAGTGCGAGCCCGCCACGTACACGCGGCTGCCCAGGGCAAAGCTGGCCTCGATGTCCATTTCCTCGTCGCTCTTGCAGCTGTCCAGGCCCGTGAGGCCGGGGGCGGTGCAGGCGGCGGCATCGGCCAGGCCCAGGGCGGTCCTGTCCAGCATCAGCGGCTTGATGGGCAGCCCGCCGGCGGGGCCATAGGCCGAGAAGGAGTTGCCGGCCGGCAGCGCATTGCCCGAGGCATCCTGGGCGGGCGCCTCGTCGTCGCCCACCAGCATGGTGGCGGCATCGATGACGATGGCCGTCGATGCGTCCGAGCGCCCGGCCAGCCAGCGCGGGCTGGTGTTGGCTGCGGTGTTGGCCGAGGCCGCGTACTTGATGGTGCGGCTGACGGAGGCGCCGCCCGCGTTGGTCAGCGTGACGGTGATGTCGGCATAGCCCACGCCCGTGGGCGTGATCCTGAGCACGGCATTGCCGGCCTGGTTGGACGCGACCAGGCCGGCGTCGGCCACCACGGCCTGGTTGCTCGAACGCGCAGTGACCTGTACGCCGCCAGCGCCCCCCGCATCCTGCACCGTGAAGCCGATGCCTGCCGAGGCCAGCGGGTCGTTGGCGTCGCCGACCACGCCGGAAAACGCGGTCAGTTCGGGCAGCGAGGCCGTCGGCGGAGCCGAGGCCATGAAAGGCACGCTCACTGCAGCCGTGCTCCCGCCGAGGCCGTTGACGGCGCGCACGCGCAGCGTATAGCTGCCGGGCTGCAGGCCTTCCAGCGCCTGGCTGTTGCCCAGGGCCACGGCCGTGGAGGCTACCGATGCAAAGCTGTCCTGCGACAGCTCCACCACGTAGTAGGCGGCGCCCGGCACGGCGTCCCAGGCGGCCGTCACGCGGTTGCCGGCCGGGGTGGCCGCCAGGTTGGAGGGGGCGGCGGGCACGGTCGCCGGCACGGTCTCCAGCGGAGCCCAGGCCACGCCATAGAACATGCCGTCCTGCGGCGCGGCGATGGACTCGGCCGTGCCCGACAGCGTGCCGGCGTAGCCGCCGTGATCGAACGCGCGGTACAGGCGGCCCGTGGTGTCGGTGGCCATCAGCATCACATTGCCGCCGCCGGTATCGAAGGCGGCCAGGCCGTGGACCTTGGACAGGCCGGCAATGGAGCCTGCGGACTGCCAGCTGGTGCCGTCCATCGAGAGGCGGAATTTCCGGATGGCGCCGGTATCGTTGTCCGCCACGTAGACGGTGTTCGCCAGGGCGGGGCCGCCATCGAGTTGCAGGAAGGCGATGCCGCGGTAGGTGGAGGGCGTCAGGCCCGCCAGGGGCAGGGCCGTCTGGATGCCCGTGGTCGGCAAATTCGTGCCGATCTGGTTGAGCGAGCCGCCGTTGATGGCGGCGATCAACTGGCCGCCGGCGACCGCCAGGCCCTGGACATTGCTGCTGTTCAGTTGGGAGACGCCCGTGCCGTCGGCAGCCACGTGCCAGACGCCATTGTTGGCCGTGGCCGTGCCCTTGCCGCTGGCCCAGACGGCGCCGCAGTCGCTGCTGGCTGCCCCGCGGATGGTGTCCTTGCTGAAGGCCGTGGTGCCGAGCGGGCGCAGGCTTTTCACGTCGGAGTCGAACCCCACCACGGCCACGGCGCGCTGGGCCGCCGCTGCCGTGACGCCGTTGGGCTCGGTGCCGCCGGTGGCCACGGCATAGCCGGGAACCACCAGACACAGGCCATTGTCCGAGCGGTTGAGCAGGCCTTCCGAGCCCTTGCTGCTGGCCGTCAGCGGCGTTGCTCCGCCTGACAGCGGCAGCGATTGCACCAGGGTGCCGTCCACGCGGTACTCGTCCAGGTACACAGGCAGGGCACCCGTGCCTGTGCCCACGCGGTAGGCCACCAGGTTGCCCGGGGTGAACGGCGCGGACCATGCAGCGCCACACAGGGCCAGGCAGGCCGTTGCAATCGCCTTGTGCCGCCAATCCAAAGTATCCATGCGCATGCTCACCATCCCCTGTGTGACAAATCGCGCGACTGTAAAAGGCGGCTGTGACAGCCCGGTGACGGCAGGCCATGCACGATGGTGGCAAGCTGCCATGCAAAAAAAGACGGCTCCCGCGGGGGAGCCGTCTTTGGTTCATTGCGCCGTGAAGCCTGCGCTTTGCTTTTTCTGGTTATGGGCGCCGCATGTCCACGGTGCAGCGGATCAGCGGATCAGCAGCACCGGCACCTGGCTGCCGGCCAGCACCTGGGTGCTGACCGAGCCCATGACCAGGCGGCCCAGCGCGCCATGGCCATGCGTGCCCATGACCAGCAGGTCGAACTTGCCTTCCTCGGCGGCCTTGATGATGGAGTCGGCGACCGGGCCCACCTTGCTCAGGCGCGTGGCCTGCACGCCGTGTTCGGCCAGGTAGCTGCACACGGGGTCCAGCACCTTGGTCGATTCCTCGGCGTAGTACTCGTCCACCACCTCCTTGCCCAGGGCGGCGCGCGCGCGGGCCGGCAGCTGGGGCTGGACGGTGATGGCGCTGTAGCTGTGGGCGGAGCCCAGGATCTCGGGGTGCGAGGTCAGGTAGGCCAGCATCTTCTGGGTGTAGGGGCTGCCATCGACTGCGAGCAGGATGTTCATGAAAGTCCTCCTTTGGTATGGCCCAAGACTAAGCCCAGGCCGGGATGGAGTGCTTGATCCAGGTCAAGCGCGGACCGGCGCATCTGCCACCTCTGCCGCCCCTGCGGTCACGTGCACCGGCAACTCGATGGTAGAGCGCGGGAAAAAGCCCTCCTGCTCGCCCTTGCGTGCATAGCCCAGCGGGTTGGCCACCACTCGGCAGCGCCAGGCGCTGCCATCGTCGCGCAGGCCTTCGGCCAGATAGTCGCTGGGCGAATGCAGGTGGCCGTGCAGCCACAGATCGGCAAAGGGCAGCAGATCGTCGAGCACATTGCAAAAGCCGGCCGTGCCGGGCACCAGGCCATAGCGCGGATCGGCGCTGCGCAGGCTGGGCGCGAAATGCGTGACGGCCACCGTGGGGCCGTCGAAAGGCCGGGCCAGCGCCTGGCGCAGCCATTGCTGGCAGACCAGCGACTGCTCGCGCATGGGCTCGGCCAGAAAGGGCTCGCCGCCGCGCGTGCCGCCGGTCTTGTGCAGGTAGAAGTTGGCGGCGCGGAAGGCCTTCTCGCGCAGCTTGAGCAGCCGGGTCAGGTCGCTCACGCCTTCGTGCATGGACATGGCGTCGTAGTCGCTCCACAGCGTGGTGCCCACGAAGCGCACGCCGCCCAGCACGGCGGTCTCGCGCTCCAGCCAGACCATGCCCATGCGCTCGCAGGCGGCGCGCAGGCGGGCATGGGCGGCGTCGAAGTCCTGCATGTCGTACTCATGGTTGCCCGGCACGAAGATCACGGGACAGGGCCAGCCCGCGTACTGGGGCAGGGGAGAGAAACGCTCCAGCCCGAAGTGCTCGCCTTGCAGCAGGCTGCCGCTTTGGTAGGAGCCTATGTCGCCGGCCAGCACCAGCACGTCGGCATCGGGTGCGGGCTCGGCGATGAAATGCGGATGGGCCTCGAGGTGCAGGTCGGACAGCAGCTGGATCTTCATGCGGCCAAGTGTAGAACCTGCGCTGGCGCGCGCCCCCGCAACACGCTCTCAGGTGTGCGGGAAGGTGGCTTCGGCCGAGCGCGTGAGCGTGCGCAGCAGCCATTCATAGGCCTGCGGGTGCTGGCCGCGCCGGCGCCACAGCGCATCCACATGCACGGGCTGCACGTCGAAGGGCAGCTCGCGCAGCACCAGCTTGTCGGCCATGCCGGTCACGGGCACGAAGTGGCGCGGCAGGATGGTCAGCAGGTTGGAGTTCATGACCACGCGCCCGGCCGTGAAGAACTGGTTGACGGTGAGCACCACCTGGCGCGTGCGGCCCAGCGAGGCCAGGGCCTCGTCGATGAAGCCGAAGGAGCGGCCCGAGAAGCTCACCAGCATGTGGCGCGCCGCGCAGTAGTTGTCCAGCGTCAGCGGCACATCGGCCAGGGGATGGCCCTGGCGCATCACGCACAGGTACTCGCCTTCGTACAGGCGCCGGCTGTCGAAGGCCACCAGGGCGCCCGACTGCGCGCGCGCCGTCAGGTCGGCCAGCGCGGCGGGGAAGTAGCCCACGGCCATGTCGGCCTCGCCGGCCTCCAGCAGGCCGCGCGGGTCGCGCGTGGTCAGCGGCAGCACGCGGATGCCCACGCCGGGCGCCTCGCGCTCCAGCAGGCTGAACATGGGCGGGATCAGCGTGGCCGCCGTGGCGTCGGCCATGGCCAGCACAAAGGTGGCGGTGGCGGTGGAAGGATGGAATTCGCCCGGCGTCAGCGTGTCCTGCAGTTGCTGCAGCGCCTCCCGGATCACGGGCCACAGCGCCAGCGCGCGCGGCGTGGGCTCCACGCCCTGGCCCTGGCGCACCAGGAGCTCGTCGCCCAGTGCCTCGCGCAGGCGGCGCAGGGCGTTGCTCACGGCCGGCTGGGTGATGGCCAGCTTGTGGGCCGCCCGCGTCAGGCTGCGCTCTGCCATCACCTCGTCAAAGACGCGCAGCAGGTTCAGATCCAGTGTGCGGAAGTTCAGGGCAGACATGGCGGCGGGCGCTGAGTCATCACTGGCGTGAATGCTACAGATTCAAGATATAAATTTGAAGAGCTCTAGGGTAAACCCTATAGTTACACCTAGTCGCCCGCCACGCCGTCAAAAGCGGCTATTTAACTGGGTTTATCTGCCATGAGCAACTTCATTTACAACTCCTACTGTGTCGAGCACCCTGGTGTGGTGCATGTCTATCAAGCCGCCGATGACCGCAAGAGCGCTGCCAAGCGTTTCTCCGGCAAGCGTGGCGCCAGCGCCCTGCTGCTCGCTGCCCTGGTGGCCGCGCTGATGGTGGTGGTCAACGAGGTCGCCCACAACTGGACAGACGGTCACATGCTGGGCGCCTGGGTGGTGCTGTGGGTTGCCGCCTTCATGGGCCTGGCCCTGTTCTCCGCTCCCGCCCGCCGCGCTGCCATGACGGCCCGCGCCGGCTACCGCGCCTGGACCGAGAGCCGCCAGCAGGCCGCCGCCGACGAGCGCATCTGGAATGCCGCCCTGCAGGACGCCCGCCTGATGGCCGACCTGGCCCGCGCCATGGATCGTCAAGGTAGCTGATCTCTGCCTGGGGCGCCTTGCGGCGCTCCTCCAAAAAAAGCCGCTGCCCACAAGGCGCGGCTTTTTTGTTGTCTGGGGGCGTCGTTGAAACGCCACAAAAAAAGCCTCGCACTGCGAGGCTTTTTCCATGGGTCGAGAGCTACTCAGGGATTCATTGTTCTGTGCATCTTCCACAGTCCATGCCCAAAGCAAGGGGCACCGAGGAAGGGCCGCCCCGCACCGAGGGTGCCGTCCCCCCCGCGAAGCGAGAGGGGGAAGCGGCGTAGCCGCTCAGGGGGAGCTTTATGTCCCCAGGCGCTTTTCCAGTTCGGCCTTGGTCACCAGCAGCTCCTGGGGCAGCTTGTGGGCCAGCTTGTCGAAGTGCTCGGTGTGCAGCTGCATTTCCTCGGCCCAGGCAGCCTTGTCGATGCTGGTCACGCTGGCGAACTGGTCGGTGGAGAAGTCCAGGCCGGTCCAGTTGATCTCGGCGTACTGGGGCGCAATGCCGAAGGCGGTCTGCTCGCCCTGTGCCTGGCCTTCGAGGCGGTCGATCATCCACTTCAGCACGCGCATGTTCTCGCCGTAGCCGGGCCAGACGAACTTGCCGTCGGCGTTCTTGCGGAACCAGTTGGTGGTGAAGATCTTGGGCAGGGCGGCGCCCTGGCCTTCGATCTTGGCGCCCAGCGTGAGCCAGTGCTGGAAGTAGTCGCTCATGTTGTAGCCGGCAAACGGCAGCATGGCGAAGGGGTCGCGGCGCACCACGCCCTGGGCGCCGAAGGCGGCGGCCGTGGTTTCCGAACCCATGGTGGCGGCCATGTAGACGCCTTCGGTCCAGTTGCGGGCCTCGGTCACCAACGGCACGGTGGTGGAGCGGCGGCCGCCGAAGATGATGGCGTCGATCTTCACGCCCTTGGGATCGTCCCAGGCTTCGTCCAGCGCGGGGTTGTTGGTCGCGGCCACGGTGAAGCGGGCATTGGGGTGGGCGGCCTTGGCGCCGGTTTCACGGGCAATCTGGGGCGTCCAGTCCTTGCCTTGCCAGTCGATCAGGTGATCGGGCTGCTTGCCGGTGTCCTTGTCCATGCCCTCCCACCACACGTCGTTGTCATCGGTCAGCGCGACGTTCGTGAAGATCACGTTCTTGTCGAGGCTGGCCATGCAGTTGGGGTTGGTGTGGTAGTTCGTGCCCGGGGCCACGCCGAAGTAGCCGGCTTCGGGGTTGATGGCGCGCAACGAGCCGTCGGCCTGGGGCTTGATCCAGGCGATGTCGTCGCCGATGGTGGTGACCTTCCAGCCTTCGAAGACCTTGGGCGGCACCAGCATGGAGAAGTTGGTCTTGCCGCAGGCGCTGGGGAAGGCCGCAGCCACGTGGTACTTCTTGCCCTGGGGGTTGGTCACGCCCAGGATGAGCATGTGCTCGGCCAGCCAGCCCTGGTCGCGGCCCATGGTGGAGGCGATGCGCAGCGCAAAGCACTTCTTGCCCAGCAGGGCGTTGCCGCCGTAGCCCGAGCCATAGCTCCAGATTTCGCGCGTCTCGGGGTAGTGGACGATGTACTTGGTCTTGTTGCAGGGCCAGCTGGTCTGGTCCTTCTCGCCTTCGGCCAGGGGCGCGCCCACGGTATGCACGCAGGGAACGAACTCGCCTTCGACGCCGATCACGTCATACACGGCACGGCCCATGCGGGTCATGATCTTCATGTTGACGGCCACATAGGCGCTGTCGGACAGTTCCACGCCCACGTGGGCAATGGGCGAGCCCAGCGGGCCCATGGAGAAGGGCACCACATACATGGTGCGGCCGGCCATGCAGCCGTCGAACAGCGGCTGCAGTGTGGCGCGCATCTCGTTCGGGGCCATCCAGTTGTTGGTCGGGCCCGCATCTTCCTTGTTGGCCGAGCAGATGTAGGTGCGGTCCTCGACGCGCGCAACGTCGGACGGGTCGGACCAGGCCAGGTAACTGCCGGGGCGCTTGACGGGATCGAGCTTCTTGAAGGTGCCGGCATCGACGAGCTGCTGGCACAGCTGCTCGTACTCTTCCTGGGAGCCGTCGCACCAATGGATCTTGGCGGGCTTGCACAGTGCGGCCATCTCGGCCACCCAGGCGATCAGTCGGCTGTTCTTGACGTAGGCAGGGGCCTGGATGTTCAGGCCTTGCATGACGGGTGCGTTCATCGCGGAGCTTCCTTCAATTGAAAAAACCAGTTTTTCAAAGGGGACGCGCCTGTTGCCGCACCAACTTTGAGAAACGGGCTCTTGTTCAGTCGGCGCGCGAAGGAAGCTCTTCTCGGGGCGGCGAGGCGGCGCTGGCGGAAGCTGGCGGCGCACCGGCTGGGGATTCGATTCTAGGGAGCGGTCACGAATTTGTCAGCAAACGAATGGCAAAAACTATGCATTCTGTGCATTGAAATATGCAAGATGATCTGTCTGTTTGCCTATGCGATAGGCAAACAAAAAGCCCCGCAAAGCGGGGCTCGGTGCAGGGGGCGAAGGGGCCGTATCAGGCCATGTTGACGGCGATGAAGGCCAGCAGAAACATCATCACGGCACCTGCCAGGGGCAGGATGACGGGCATGTAGGGGACGATGGCCTCGGTGGCGTCTTCGGGGGGCGACTGCTCGCCGTGGTTCGCTGCGGGATCATGCGACATGCAAAAGCTCCTGGCTGCCAATGGGGATGCCCCATTCTAGGCAGGCCTGCCCGCCAGCGCCTTCGGGGAAAGCCATGACACAAGGGGCCAGGGGCCTGCTAGGGCTCTAGACGGCGTTGACCTGCATGCCTTCGGCCTGCAGGGAAGCGATGACCTCTTCGATATGGGCCTTGTTGCGGGTCTGCAGCACCAGCTCGATCTCCACGCTCTGCGCGGCCAGCATGGTGAAGGCGCGCTGGTGGTGGACTTCCTCGATATTGGCGCCCGCCGCCGCCACCGTGGCCGTGATGCGCGCCAGCACGCCGGGCACGTCGCGTGCGCTGACCTTGATGCGCGCCAGCCGCCCGGAGCGCACCATGCCGCGCCCGATGATGGCCGCCAGCAGCAGCGGGTCGATGTTGCCGCCCGACAGGATCAGCCCCACCTTCTTGCCCGCGAAGTGCTGCGGATGGCGCAGCAGCGCGGCCAGGCCCGCGGCGCCCGCACCCTCGACCAGGGTCTTCTCGATCTCCAGCAGCATGAGCACGGCCTGCTCGATGTCGCCTTCGTCGACCAGCAGCATGTCGTCCACCAGGCGCGATACGACTTCCTGCGTGATCGCGCCGGGCTGGGTGACGGCAATGCCCTCGGCGATGGTCGAGGTGCCCATGGGCAGCCCGGCCTGGCGCACGGCATTGAACATGGACGGAAAGCGCTGGGTCTGCACGCCGATGATCTCGATGCCCGGGTTCAGCCCCTTGGCGGCCGTGGCCACGCCCGCGATCAGGCCGCCGCCGCCGATGGCCACGATGAGCTGGTCCAGGTCGGGCTGCTCGGCCAGCATCTCCAGCGCCAGCGTGCCCTGGCCCGCCGCGATCTGCTCGTCGTCATAGGGGTGGACGAAGCACAGGCCCTGCTGCTCGGCCAGCGTGTAGGCGTGCTGGCGCGCCTCGGCCAGGGAGTCGCCGTGCAGCACGATCTCGGCGCCGAAGCCGCGCGTGCGCTCCACCTTCACGCCCGGCGTGAAGCGCGGCATGACGATGACGGCACGCACGCCCAGGCGCTGCGCGTGGTAGGCCACGCCCTGGGCATGGTTGCCGGCGCTCATGGCGACCACGCCGCGTGCGCGCTCCTCGGGCGAGAGCTGGGCCAGCTTGTTGAGGGCGCCGCGTTCCTTGAACGAGGCCGTGAACTGCAGGTTCTCGAACTTGAGATAGACCTGCGCTCCCGTGATCTGGGACAGCGTGCGCGATTCCACGCAGGGCGTTTCGAGCACGGCGCCGCGCAGGCGGTCGGCGGCGTTCTGGATGTCTTGGAGGCTGAGCATCACGCATTGTGGCGCACGGCGGCCCGGGCGCGCGGCAGGGCACGCCATGGATTCCCCGCAGAAAGCGCCGCACCGGCGCGATCCATAAAATGAGAATCATTCTTGTCTTTGGGGCGCACACCGCTCCGGCTGGCCATGGCTCTTTCCTCTGTCCAAACACCTGCACGCCCTCCGCGCTGGCTGGGGCGGGGCACGTTGCGTGCCTGCGACTTCAGCGGTCCCGACTACCGCATCCTCGACGCCGAGGTCACGGCCGAGGACGCGCTGCTGGCCGGGCACCTGCAGTCCTGGCAGGTCCAGCCCGGCCTGTGGCTGCATGGCGTGGAGGCGCGCGACCTGCGCACCATGAACACGCGTTCACCGGCCGTGCCGGGGCTGCACCTGGTCGTGCTGCTGGAGGGCTGCGTGGACGTGGCCTTCGGCAGCCAGGGCCTGCAGATGCAGGTGGCGCCCGCCAGCCCGGCCGGTGCCCATGTGCAGGCCTGCGGCGCCGTCATCCATTCGCGGCCCGGCGACATGTTCATGCGGCACTGGCGGCGCGGAAAGTTCGAGCGCAAGCTCAGCATCACCGTGCAGCCGCAATGGTTTGCCGCCCAGGCCCTGCCCATGGTCGCGCCACCGCTGCTGCGGCACTGGATGGAGCAGCAGTTGCTGGCCATACAGCCCTGGCAGCCATCGCCGCGCGCCGTGGCGGTGGCCGAGCAGATCATCCAGCTGGCGCGCGAAGGCTCTGCGCCCCTGCTGCTGGCCAGCCGCACGCTGGAGCTGGTGCACGAGGCCGTGCAGGCGCTGGACGCGCCCGAGCCCGATCCGGCGCAGACCGTGCCGGGCGTGCTGGGCGTGCGCGAACACCGGCGCATGGCGCGCCTCAAGGCCTTGCTGGACAGCGGCGGCGACGGCTGCCGCCCGCTGGCCGAAATCGCGCGCGAGGTCGGCCTGAGCGCCAGCGCCCTGCAGCGCCAGTTCCGCCTGGCCTACGGATCGAGCATCGACGAGTACCGGCGCGAGCAGCGGCTGGAACGCGCCTGGGCCGCGCTGGAGCAGACGGGCTGCAGCGTCTCCGAGGTCGCGCATGCGGCCGGCTATTCCAGCGCCGCCAATTTCTCCACGGCCTTCAAGCGCCGCTTCGGCATCTCTCCCAAGCTGGTGCGCGCCAGGCTCTGAGGGCCTGATGGGCTTATGGGCTTATGGGCGCGCTGCGCAAACGTCGGCGGGGCTGGCGCAAACCCCGCGGGCGCCGGGCGATGCTGCAATCACCGAACGAAAGGACATTCGTCAATGACACAGCTGCAGGCACGCACTTCGGTGCGCATGGACAGGGCCGAGGAGGCCATCGCCGCCATCGTCGGGCACATGCAGGAGCACGACATCACCGTGCGCCGCGAAGGCACGCGCTGGGTGGCCGACTACGAAGGCGGCCGGGGCCAGCTGTGGCTGGAGGGCGGGCAGGTCCATGCCGAGGTGGCGGCGCCGGGCGTGGAGCTGCTGCAGGACATGAAGCTCATGCTGGCCCACCTGCTGCTGGAGGCCACGGGCGCCGCCGACGGCTCCCTGGCCTGGGAGGGTGACGGTGCCGCGCTGCAGCGCCCGCCGGCCTTCCGCGAGCTGCGGGTGCTGGCCGTGCGGGATCTCACGCCGCACATGCGCCGCGTGCGCTTTGCCTGTGACGACATGGCGCGCTATGCGCAGGACACCAACATCCACGTCAAGCTGCTGTTTCCGCAGCCCGGCGTGGCCGAGCCCGAATGGCCCACGCTGTCGGCCAGCGGCCTGCTGCGCCTGCCCGAGGGTGACGGGCGCCTGGACATGCGCACGTACACCATGCGTGCGATGGGAATGGCCCAAGACGGCGCCGACGGATGGATCGACGTGGACTTCGTGCTGCACGAGGACGCCGGCCCCGGGTCCGCCTGGGCCGCACGCGCCCAGCCGGGCCAGCGCATCGGCATGACCGGCCCCGGCGGGCGCACGGCCACCCCGGCCGACTGGATGCTGCTGGCCGGCGACGACACCGGCCTGCCGGCCATGCTGCGCATTGCGGCCTCCCTGCCGGCGCACACGCGCGGCCATGTGTTTGCCGAAGTCCAGGGTCCGCAGGACGAGCAGCCCGTGCAGGCGCCCGAAGGCCTGCAATGGCACTGGCTGCACCGGGGCGCTGCCGAGGCCGGCACCACCACGCTGCTGATCGACGCGCTGCGCGCCGTGCGCTGGCCGGATGCGTTGGCCGGTCATCCCGCCAGCCGCTTCGTCTGGGCCGCTGGCGAGTTCGACACCGCCCAGGCCGTGCGCCAGTGGGCGCGCGAGGAGCGCGGTCTGGAAAAGCACGAGCAGCTGGTCGTGGCCTATTGGCGGCGCGGCATGAGCGAGTCGGATTTCAAGGCCGCGAAGTAGGTCGGGAAGTAGCCCCCGCAGGAGGCCACGCAGGGGGCCGGCGCCTCAGGTGGCGCTGCGCTCCTGACGCAGCAGGAATTTCTGCAGCTTGCCTGTGGGCGTGCGCGGCAGGCTGGCCGCAAAGACGAATTCACGCGGGATCTTGTAGCGCGCCAGCCTGTCGGCCAGGAACTGCTGCAGTGCCTCGGCCTGCGGCGCGGCCTCGCCGCGCGTCACCACGTGGGCGACGACGGTCTCGCCCCATTCGGCGTGGGGCCGGCCCACGACGGCGACATCGGCGACCTGGGGATGGGCCGACAGCGCGTCCTCCACCTCCTTGGAATACACGTTCTCGCCACCCGTGATGACCATGTCCTTGGTCCGGTCCACGATGAAGAGATAGCCCGCGTCGTCCAGGCGCGCAAGATCGCCCGTGCGGTACCAGCCGCCGGGCGCGAAGGCGGCAGCCGTGGCCTGGGCGTCGTGCAGGTAGCCGTCCATCACGCTGCCGGTGCGCAGCCAGATCTCGCCGGTGTCGCCCGGGCCGGCATCCTCGCCGTCGTCGCGCACCACGCGCATGTCCACGCCGGGCAGGGCCACGCGGCCGATGGAGCCGGCCCGCTCCACCTGCTCCTCGGGGTAGAGCGTGGTGCCCGTGGGGCCGGTCTCGGTCATGCCGTAGACCTGGTAGAAGCGGTCGCTGCGGTAGGCCGTGGCCAGCTTGCGCGCCATCTCGGCACCGATGGGGCCGCCGCCGTAGACCCAGGCGCGCACGCTGCTCAGGTCGTAGCGGGCAAAGTCGGGCAGCATCTGCAGCGGCGCGAAGTAGGAGACCGGCGCGCCGAAGTACAGCGTCACGCCCTCGTCCTGCACGGCCTGCAGGAAATGCTGCGGGTGGTACTCGCGCAGCAGCACCACGGTGCCGCCCATGTACAGCGTGCCGCCAAACCAGTTGTTGAGCGGCGAGGAATGCCAGATGGGCATGGCCATCAGCGTGCGTTCCTCGCGCGTGATGGACAGGCCCAGCGCCGCCGTGATCGCCGCCAGCGTGATGGCGCGGTGGCTCAGCAGGCAGCCCTTGGGCCGGCCCGTGGTGCCCGAGGTGTAGAGCACCTGGGCGATGTCGCCATCGGCGGGCCGCGTGCCTTCCATGGGCATGGTGGCCGCCACCAGCGTGTCCCAGTCCTGGACACCCGGGACGGCCTCTTGCGCCTCGGTCACAAGGCGGGCGCAGGGGTGTGGCGCGGCGGCGACCACGGGCGCGAGTGCGGCGTCAAACACCAGGGCCTTGCACTGCGCGTGGTCGAGGATGTACTGCAGCTCGGGCGCCTGCAGTTTGTGGTTGACGGGCACCAGCGCGGCGCCCAGGCGCCAGGCGCCGAACAGGGCTTCGACAAAGCCCGGCGTGTTCAGGCACATCAGGGCCACGGTATCGCCTCGGCCCACGCCCTGGGCCTGGAGCACGGCGGCCGCGCGCTGCGAGCGCCGCTGCATGTCGGCATAGCTGATGGAGGCGCCGCGGTCGCGCAGAAAGGCCTTGGCGGGCGTCTTGCGCACGGCGCTGTCGAAGGCGTCGAGCAGGTTCATGTCTTGTCTCCTTGTGCTTTGTTGTGTGGTGGGCCGGCGGCCGCTTCAGGCGGGCAGCGCGCGCTGCAGGATGGCGGCGATGTCCAGGCCTGCCGGGTCGAAGGCGCCCGCCACCATGGCGCCCTGCTGCGCCCTCAGGCGCGTGGCGATGAAGCCATCGGCCATGGCGGGCGGCGCATGGCGGCGCAGCAGGCAGGCCTGGGCCAGCAGCACCAGGTCCTGCACCAGGCGGCGTGCCTGGGCCTCGAGCTGGTCAGGCGGGCCGGACAGGCGCCGTGCCAGCGATTGCGCCTGCTGCAGCAGCGCGGGCTCGCCCGCTGCCGTGTCGATCAGGTCCTGCAGCAGCAGCTGCGCGCCGTCGGGCTCGCGCGAGATGGCGCGCAGCACGTCCAGGCACATGACGTTGCCCGAGCCTTCCCAGATCGAGTTCACGGGCGCCTCGCGGAACAGGCGCGCCATCACGCCCGTGTCCACATAGCCGTTGCCGCCCAGCACCTCCATGGCCTCGCCCGTCAGCTCCACGCCGCGCTTGCAGACCCAGAACTTGGCCGCTGGCGTCATGATGCGTTTCCAGGCGCGCTCCAGCGGATCGCCCTCGTCGCCTCCACGCTCATAGGCCTGGGCCAAGCGCATGGCGATCTGCAGCGCGGCCTCGCTTTCCAGCGCCAGGTCGGCCAGCACGGTGCGCATCAGCGGCTGCTCGGCCAGCAGCTTGCCGAAGACGCTGCGCCGGCGCGCATAGGCCAGGGCCTGCACCGTGGCCGAGCGCAGGATGGCGGCGCTGCCCAGCACGCAGTTCAGGCGGGTGTAGGTGGCCATCTCGATGATGGTGGGAATGCCCCGGCCTTCCTCGCCCATCAGGATGCCCCAGGCGTCCTCGAACTCCACTTCGCTGCTGGAGTTGCTGCGGTTGCCCACCTTGTCCTTCAAGCGCTGCACGCGCACGGCATTCCTGCTGCCGTCCGGGCGCCAGCGCGGTACGTAGAAGCAGGCCTGCCCACCGCCTTCCCCCATGCGCGCCACCACCAGGTGGGCATCGCACATGGGTGCCGAGAAGAACCACTTGTGGCCGCGCAGCAGGTACTCGCCGCCACGCCCGCCGGCGTGCACCGGCATGGCCACCGTCGTGTTGGCGCGCACGTCGGAGCCGCCCTGCTTCTCGGTCATGCCCATGCCCAGCCACATCGATGCCTTGTCGGCCACGGGCAGGTCGCGCGGATCGTATTCGTGGCTGAACAGCTTGCCCTGCAGCTGCTGCCACAGCGCCGGTTCCTTTTGCAGCAGCGGGATGGCGGCCGTGGTCATGGTGGCCGGGCACAGCGTGCCCTGTTCGACCTGGCCGTGCAGGTAGAAACCTGCGGCCCAGGCGCTCCAGCGGCCCGCGCTGCTGTCCTCGAAGGGCAGGGAGATCAGCCCCTGCTGCCGGTATAGTCCCAGCAGCGTGTGCCAGCTCGGGTGGAACTCCACGGCGTCGATGATGCGGCCGCGCGCGTCGAAGCGGTGCAGCTCGGGCGTGTGGCGGTTGGCCTGCTCGGCCAGCTCCCAGGTGGCGCGCTCGCCCAGCTGCTGCGCATAGCGCGACAGCGAAGGAATGTGGCGCGCGGCGCCGTTGCGCTGAAGGGCCTCGGCCAGGGCAGGGTCGGCCTCCAGCAGGTTGAAGTCGGTGAGTTCGTCGACCTGGTTCAGGACGTCGTGCGTGTTCCAGGTGTGCCCTGTCTGCAATGTCTGGCCGGTGCTCATGCGTGTCTCCGTGATCGTTGGTCTCAACGCAAAAGTCTAGGAAAAATGCCCAGCAAAGGTGTTCGGGTTTCACGGCAGCAGCCGCAGCCGCCCAAAGTGCGGCGCCGCCCCCTGCAATCGCGTGCGCAGGCCACGTCGCAGGCGCTGCAGGACGCCTTTGTTCGGCTTGTGATCGAGCAGGGCTACGAGCGCACCACGGTGCGCGAGGTGGCGGCCGTGGCCGGCGTGGGCCTGGGCACCTTCTATGAATACTTCGGCAACATGGACACGCTGGCGGCCATGTGCATCCACCGCCAGGTGCAGGCCCTGCACGCCCAGGGGCTGCAAACGCTGCAGGACAGTGCCGGCATGCCGCTGGCCACGCGCGTGGACCGCCTGCTGGACACCCTGGTCGACGGCATTGCGCGCGAGGCGCCGATGTGGGCCGCGCTGTTCATGCTGGAGCGCAAGGTGTCCGCGCCCGAGCCCTTCCGCCGCCACTACCAAGCCTATGTACAGCTGTGGGGCACGGCATTGCAGGACTGCGATCCGCCGCTGCCCGCGCCGGCCCAGCCCCTGGCACGGCTGCTGCACACGCTGACCTATGGCTGGGTGTCGCAGTCGCTGCTGGCGCTGGGGCCGCAGCAGACGCTGCAGCAGCTGCGCGTGCCGCTGGGCTGGGCCATCCATGCGCTGCTGCGCGAGGCGCAGGCTCCGTCCGCGTAGCGGACCCGGCAGCGGCCCCGGCGGCCTCCAGCGGCGCGGGATCAGACGCGCGGAAAGCGCAGCGTGAAGCGGGCACCGCCCTGCTCGGAGTCGTCGGCCTCCACGCTGCCGCCCTGGGAGACGGTCAGTGCCTTGACGATGGACAGGCCCAGGCCCGAGCCCTCGCGGCGGCGCTTGCCGGGCACCTGGGCAAAGCGCTGGAAGGGGTGGGAGCGCAGCTCGCTGGGCAGGCCGGGACCGGCATCGCTGATGCGCAGCACGGCCCAGGCACGGCCCTCGATATCGGATTCCACCGTCAGCGCCACGCCCAGCCATGCGCCGCTGGCCGCATGGCGGATGGCGTTGCTGACGAGGTTGGAGAGGATCTGGCGCATGCGGTCGGCGTCGGCACGGATGTCGGCCATGCCGATGTCACTGGGCGCGGGCAGGTGCATCTCCAGCTGCATGCCATGCTGCAGGAGCTGGGGGTGCAGGTGGTCCAGCGTCTCGGCCACGAGTTCGGCCAGGTCCAGGCGCTGCTTTTGCAGCGACAGCTGGCCGGCATCGGCCATGGACAGCGTGTGCAGGTCGCCGACCAGCCGGCCCAGGTGCTCGACCTGGAACAGCAGCGTGTTCAGCTCGGTGTCGTCTGCGGCGATGACGCCGTCGCAGATGGCATGCAGGCGCGCCTGCAGCACGGTCAGCGGCGTGCGCAGCTCGTGCGAGATCGAGGCCGCCGTGGCGCGGCGCTCGGCCTCCAGCGTCTCCAGCGAATCGATCATGCGGTTGAAGGCCACCACCATCTCGGCCATCTCGCCATGGGCCTTGCCGGGCAGGGCGCGCGCGCTGAAGTCGCCCAGCTCCACGCGCTTGGCCACCTCGACCATCGAGGCCAGTGGCCGCGTCACCAGGCGCGAGACCCAGAAGCCCACGGCCAGCCCGAAGGGCAGGCACACCAGCAGGCCGATGACCAGGGACCATTTCTCGCCGAACAGCAGATCGCCCGTCCAGTACTGGCCGTAGATCTGCATGGCGCGCGGGCTGTCTTCCAGCGACTGCGCGTTGAGTTCGTCCAGCTCGATCTGCACGGCCGGCGGCAGGCTGCTGTAGAAGTCGCGGTACTGGATCTCGGAGAACACCAGCACGCCGATGGCCAGCAGGGCAATGGTGCTGAGCACGGTGGCCGTGATCCACAGGCCGAAGCGCACCCAGATGCGGTTGGGCCTCAGTCCCAGGGCCATAGCCGGTAGCCAATGCCGCGCACGGTCTCGATCAGGCCTTCCTGGCCGGCCAGCTGCAGCTTGCGACGCAGCTTGGACAGGTGCGAGTCGATGACGCGCTCCAGCGCATCGCTCTCGGGCAGGCAGTGCTCGATCAGGTGGGAGCGCGAGAAGCAGCGCCGGGGCTGGGCCGCCAGGCAGGCCAGCAGGCGGAATTCGGTCAGCGTCAGGGGCAGCGGCAGGGCGCGGCCCTCGTTGTCGTAGACCACGGCGCTGTGCGCCTCGGAGTCGATCTCGATGGGGCCCACGCGGATGGGCGCGGGCGCCGGGTTCTTGCGTGCCTGGGTGCGGCGCAGCACGGCGCGCACGCGGGCCACGACCTCGGGCGGATTGAAGGGCTTGACCACGTAGTCGTCGGCGCCCAGGCGCAGGGCCAGCAGCTTGTCCACATCGTCGGCCAGCGCCGTGACCATGATCACGGGCGTCTGGCTGTCATCGCGGATGGCGCGCAGCACGTCGATGCCGTCCATGCCGGGAAGGTGGATGTCCAGCAGCACCAGATCGGGCCGCAGCAGGCGGAACAGCTGCAGCGCCTCCTGGCCGTCCGAGGCCATGCGCGAACGCAGCCCGTCCCGCTCGAGATAGGCCGTCAGGATGCTTGCGATGGCGGGCTCGTCTTCGACGACGAGCACGAGGGGGGTGGTTGCCGTTGGCTGTGCTGTGGAGTTCATGGGAAAGCTGGCAGGGCCAGGCGCACATTATGGTGCGATGCCCTGCGTGCCGCAGTCCCTCCATATTGGCTCCACGAAGTCTGCAATCGCGCGCAAGGCTGGCGCTGTTCATTTCCTGCGGGCCCATCAGCGGCTATTGGTAGCTCATCGTGAAGGTCGCCCGGCCATAGGCCATGCCAGGTGTCACGCTGCCGGCCGTCTGCACCAGGCGCGCGCTCAGCGGAATCTTCAGGCTGTTCTGCCCCTGTGCGACCTGGCCCGCATTCCATTGGTTGGCATTGCCCAGGCTGCCGGAGTCGGGGCCGAAGCTCACGGGCACGTTGTTTCTCAGTACCTGTATGCCGACACCCCGGGCCTTGGAATTTTGGGCCAGCGTCAGCGTGCTCGATCGGTTGGTCGCCTGGGTGGCATCCGTCAGCGTGATAAAGGCGGTCAGGCGTGTATTGGCTTCGCCTCCCGCGCAGGTCAACTCGATGCTGAAGTCCTTGGCTGCCGTGACGGACCCGATTCCCTTGAAATCGGCGAACGGGGCGGGGGCCATGGTCACGTCGATCTTGCCCGTGGACACCCGGCAGGTCGGCGGCCTGGGGCGGCTGCTGACGTTGACGGTGATGCCACTTGAAAAGAATATCGTGGCCAGCAAGTCACGGGCATTGCTGGTCCCAGAGTAGATCCGTGCGAAGCTGCCATTCAGGGAACCGCCAGAGGTGAGTTCTCCGGTTTTCACGAGCTCGAGGGTCATGTTGTTGCTTGGCAGTGAATGGAATATGCCCTGTTTCAACATGGACCCTGAATAAGGCGCGGCTCTTTCCCATGTGATTTTCATGCCCAGGTTGGGGATGGAGGTGGAATATATTCCACCGCTTTCCGTTCCAATGCCTTCTATGTAATAAAAATCATTGTCGCAAGAAATGTGGTAGCTGCCGGCCCCGGTATTTTGCAAAGCCATTGTCCTGGAATAGACAACGCTGCCAATCGGATAATTTTCATTGACGATGGTGGGGGTGTTGGCTGAACCCGGAAACTGGGCATTCCAACCCTGGGAGGAACAACGGGCCCAGGATGAAATAGGGGCCATACAAAAAATCAAGAGGAGAGGCGTGGCCAATGCATGGCGCAAGATGGCTGTGAAAGACATGCTGTGAACTCCAGCCTGGAAGATATGGATCAATGCCTTGGGACAGGTGGCATAGGGCGCGATATCCGGCCAATGTACTGACCTGAATGCGGCATTGGAATTGGAGCGTTCTGAAAATAAACTCGGAATCATCCGAGTCCGCGGTGATCGGGCGGTCCGCAACTGGCTCTTGCCCGGGTTGGGGCAGAGAGGCTCCCGCAAGGCGCTGCGTTCTCCATGTTTCCTCCATAAAGCCTGCAACCTCGCGCAAGCTTGGCCGCGTCCAATGGCTATCCGGGGACATGGTTCCCTGGCCTCGTTTTCCCGGCCCTCCCCTCGATCATCCCCTCCCGCCTGTCCATCCCGTGAACCACGCCGCCGCGACGCATCGCCTCTCCAGCCTGTGCCTGGGCGCCGCCCTGGCGCTGGCCGGTTGCTCCTCGCCGCCTCCGGCGCAGCTTGACGGCTCGGTGCCCACGCAGTGGACGCAGCCCCTGCCCGCCGCCGCGCCGGGTGCAC
This sequence comes from Delftia sp. S65, assembly GCF_016516495.1. NCBI lineage: Bacteria > Pseudomonadati > Pseudomonadota > Betaproteobacteria > Burkholderiales > Comamonadaceae > Delftia > Delftia sp. S65. The sequence goes on along the minus strand of NZ_JACVUR010000002.1, from coordinate 143,513 downwards.
CTGGCTCGGCCGCGGCGCCCGACCTGCAGGGCTGGTGGAAGGCCTGGGGCGACGAATCCCTGAACACTCTGGTCGAGGAGGCGCTGGCCGCCAACCTCGACCTGTCCCAGGCCCAGTCGCGCCTGCGCCAGCAACGGCTGCTGGCCGGCACGGCCGGCTCGGCCTTCCGGCCCGTGTTCACGGCCGGTGCGCGCACGCTGCAGGACATTGCGGCCATCGACTCGTATTTCCACGCCAGCATCGACGTGAGCTGGGACCTGGGCCTGTTCGGCGCCCGCGAGGCCGGCGAGCGCAATGCCGCCGCCTCCGTGCTTGACGCACGGGGCCGCCTGCAGGCGGCCCGCGTGGCCCTGGTGGCCGATGTGGTCCACCGCTATCTGGACATCCGCATGGCCCAGCGCCAGCGCGCCCTGATCGACGAACAGGCACTGCTGGATGCGCGTGCCCTGCAACTGGCCCAGGTGCGCCAGCAGCAGCGCCTGGGCACGGCAGAGGCCGTGCACCAGCTGCAACTGCAGGCCGGCCAGAGCGCGGCCTTGCGTGCCAGCCTGCGCGAAACCCAGGCCCGCAGCGCCCACATGCTGGCCGCCTTGCTGGGCCGCACGCGGCCCGATGCCCAGTGGCTGCAGGCCGATGCCAAGGCCCCGCTGCCCGGTCCCCAGGCGCTGGGCGTGGCCGTCCTGCCGGCCGACCTGCTGCGCACACGGCCCGACATCCAGGTGGCGCAGGCCGCCGTGGAACGCGCGGCGGCCGAGCAGGGCATTGCGCATGCGGCGCTGTATCCGCGCTTCGTGATCGGCGGCTCGCTGCTGTACTCGTTCAACATCACCCAGAACCTGCGTACCACGCAGGACAACGCACCCACCTTCGGGCCGCAGATCGACATTCCCCTGTTCGACTGGGGCCGCCGCCGCTCCCAGGCCGACGCCAGCGAGCTGGCGCTGCAGGCCGCCATCCAGGCCTACCGCCAGAGCGTGCTCGACGGCGTGGCCGAGGTCGAGTCCGCACTGGCCGCGCTGGACGCCCAGCGCGAGCGCTTCGCCGCGCTGCAGTCCACCCAGCAGGTGCTGGCCGAGCGCGAGCGCGTGCAGGACCAGCGCCTGAAGCTGGGCCTGGACAGCGAATTCGGCGGCCTGGCGCCCCGGCGCGCCGCGCTGCAGGCGCGCAGCGAGCAGACCACGGCCCTGGCTGCCCATGCGCTGGCCTACGTGGCGCTGTACAAGGCCCTGGGCGGCGCGCCGCTGCCGGCCGAGGACCAGGACGACGCCGACAGCGGCATGGCTCCACTGGCTCCGCTCGCACAAGGAGCGCCCTCATGATCGCCCTGGCACGCAAGACGCTGGTGCACGAGTGGCGCCGCTTCATTCCCTCCGTCTTCGCCGTGGGCTTCTCCGGCGTGCTGCTGGCCATGCAGGCCGCGCTGGTGTTGGGCATCTTCGGATCGGCCGCGCTGTATGTGACGGCTTCCTCGGCCGACCTGTGGATCGGCTATCCGGGCACGCAGAGCGTGAACTTCGGCCGCACCATCGGCCGCGACGTGGACATGCGCCTGCGCATGGACCCCGATGTCGCGGCGGTCGAGCCCTATGTCTGGGTGGACGGCGACTGGCGCTCGGACTCGGCGGCCGGCGGAGCGGCGAGCGAGCACGGCGGCGGCGTGTCGGTCTACCTGTCGGGCATTGCCACCGATGACGCCTCCATGCTGTTTTCCCACGTGCTCCAGCCCTGGCAGCGCCAGCGCCTGCGCGAGACCGGCGCCGTGATCGTGGACCGGGCCGACCTGCAGACCCTGGGCACCAGCGAAGGCGGCGTGGCCTGGGTCAACAACCACCGCGTGCAGGTGGTGGCGGCCGTGGACGGCCTGCGTGGCCTGGGCGGCGTGAACGTATTGGCCTCGCTGGCCACGGCCCGCGAGATTGCGGGCGACCCCGGCCAGGGCAGCACCTATTTCGTGGCGCGCGTGCGCCCGGGCGCCTCGGCCAAGGCCGTGAAGCAGCGCCTGAACCAGCCCACACCCAGCTTCGGCCCCTACGAGGCCTGGACGGCCAGGGAATTCGCGCGGCGCTCGCAGCGCTACTGGATGTTCGACACGGGCGCCGGCGCGGGCGTGCTGTTCATGGCCGTCATCGTCTGCCTGGTGGGCTCGGTGGTCACCAGCCAGTCGCTCAAGGCCGTGGTGGCCGCTTCCTCGCGCGAGTACGCCGTGCTCAACGCGCTGGGTGTGAGCCGCGCGGCACTGGGCCGCGTGGTGGTCGAGCAGGCCTGCTGGATCGGTGGCCTGGGCTTTGTGATGGCCGCGCTGGCCAGCGCCGTATTGCTGGCCCTGGCCATGGCCTACCGCGTGCCCGTGGCGCTGAACGCATCGGCCGTGCTGGCCTGCGCCGTGCTGGTGGCCGTGCTGTCCCTGCTGTCGGGCCTGGGCGCCATGCGCAGCCTGCTGCGTGCCGACCCGGCCACGCTGCTGCGCTGAAGACGGCCAGACCCCATGAACGTGATGAATGCCCACTCCCCCGCGCCCACGGCGGCGCCCCGCACGGCACCCAGCCTGGAGGCCGTGCGCCTGTGCAAGTCCTTCCTGTCGGGCATGGTCAGCGTGCAGGTGCTGCAAGGCCTGTCCGTGTCGCTGTACCCGAGCGAGCTGAGCCTGATCTCCGGGCCCTCGGGCTGCGGCAAGAGCACGCTGCTGTCGCTGATGTCGGGCCTGCAGGCGCCCGACAGCGGCCACGCCATGGCGCTGGGCGAGGACCTGGGCAAGCTGGGCACGCGGGCGCTGGAGAAATTCCGCCTGCGCCACACGGGCTTCGTCTTCCAGGGCTTCAACCTGTTCCCGGCGCTGACGGCCATCGAGCAGGTACAGCTGCCCCTGGGCTACATGGGCCTGCGCAGCGACGAGGCCCTGCGCCGCGCGCAGCAGGCGCTGGACGAGGTCGGCCTGTCCCACCGCGCCCACATGCGCCCGGCCGAACTGTCGGGCGGCGAAAAGCAGCGCGTGGCCATCGCCCGCGCCATGGCCAAGGCGCCGCAGCTGCTGTTTGCCGACGAACCCACGAGTGCGCTGGATGCCGAAAGCGGCCAGCGCGTCATCGACATCCTGCACCGCGCGGCGCGCAACCATGGCACGACCGTGCTGTGCGTGAGCCATGACCCGCGCCTGGTGCGCCATGCCGACCGCGTGCTCGGCATGGAGGACGGCGCCATCCGCAGCGACTGGCGCCAGACCTCCCCGTTGAAGGAAAAAGAATGAAGTACCCCCTGAGCGGCCTTGCCGCGTCCACTGCCGGTCTGGCTGCGGCGCTGGCCGCCGCCGCGCTGCTGGCGGGCTGCGGTCCTTCGCACGATGCGCCTGCCAATGCCGGCCAGGCCAGCGCCAAGGCGCAGCAAAACGGCCCGGCGGCCGTGGCCGTGGCGCGCGGCAAGATCGAGGTGGAAGGCGGCCTGCTGGACCTGTCGCCCGCCGTGGCCGGCGTGGTGCAGCAGCTGTCCGTCAAGGAAGGCCAGTCCGTGCAGCGCGGGCAGTTGCTGCTGAGGCTGGCCGACGATACGGGCCAGGCCGACCTGGCCGTGGCCGAGTCCGAGGCCCAGCTGGCCAAGGCCCGCCAGAAGGCACGCGCCGCGCGCCTGCCCCAGCTCAAGCAGACCCTGTCGCGCTGGCAGGCCGCAGCGCGCGAGGGCGCCGCCGATGCGCAGAACGTGGACGAGGCCGCGCAGGCGCTGCGCGATGCCCAGGCCGAGATCGACGTGGCCGCGGCCGAGGCCCAGGTGGCACAGCGCAAGCTCGAACAATTGCGCGCCCAGCACAAGCGCCAGGAACTGCGCGCACCCGAGGCCGGCACCGTGGTGCGCCTGGCCACCCACGCGGGCAGCCAGGCCGTGCCCGGCACGCCGGCCGTGGTGCTGCTGCCGCAGCGCCCGCTGCAGGTGCGAGCCGAAATCAACGAAAGCTTCGCCGCCGCCGTGCGCGAAGGCATGCGGGCCACGGTGACGCTGGACGCCGATGGCGCCGCACAGCAGCAGTTGCCCTCGGCACGCGTGCTGCGCATCAGTCCCGTCTATGGCACGGCGCGGCTGCAGGACGACCAGCAGCGCGGGCCGGTGCGTGTCATCGAGTGCGTGCTGGTCTTCGAGCAAGCTCCCGCCGCCGCCGTGCGCGTGGGTCAAAACGTAAGGGTGCAGTTCCATGAATAAGCGCATTCCCCTGTATCTGGACACCGCCGCCCCCGGCTGGATGGTGCAAAGCGACTTCGACGGCACGATCAGCCTGCTGGACGTGACCGACACCCTGCTCAACCGCTTCGGCAAGCCCGGCTGGCAGGAACTGGAAGACGCCTGGGAGCGCGGCGAGATCGGCTCGCGCGAATGCATGAAGGGCCAGGTCGCGCTGCTGGACATGGACGAGGCCGAGCTGCGCGCCCACCTGGACACCATCGAGATCGACCCCGGCTTTGCCGGCTTCGTGGAGGCCGCCCAGGCCCACGGCATGGTGGTGCAGGTGGTCAGCGACGGCATCGACTACGCCATACGCCATGTGCTGGAGCGCCATGGCCTGGGCCATCTGCAGGTCATCGCCAACCGCCTGGTGCAGACCGGCGAGCGCAGCTGGCGCCTGGACTCCCCCTGGGCCAGCGCGCAGTGCGCGCGCGCCAGCGGCAACTGCAAGTGCGAGCGCCTGGCCGAGCAGCAGGCCCTGCACGGCCGCGTGCTCTACGTGGGCGACAGCACCTCGGACTTCTGCGTCTCGGGCCGGGCCGACTTCGTGCTGGCCAAGTACAAGCTCATCGCCCACTGCGAAAGCCGGGGCATCGCCCATGCGCCCTTCGAGCATTTCGAGCAGGCCACGGCCTTGCTCGACAAGGTGGTCCTGGGCCTGGAGGCGCTGGCATGACATACCACCCCCTGAGTCGCTTCGCGCCTTCCCGTTGCACGGCGCCCCCCAAGGGGGACGATACCTTCGGTGCGGGGCGGCGCGGCCGGCCAAGGCCCTTCCTTGGTGTCTCTGGCTTCAGGGCACGCCATTTTCATGGTCAGAGGGCGACGCGCAGCGTCATGGAAAATTGACATGAATTTGAGTGATGGGCTCTCCTTGGTTCAGCGCAGCGAGCCTGCCACGGGGCTGGACAACGTTTGCGTGACCGAGCATGAATTCGTCATGCCCGGCACGGGCGCGGCCGCGCGCACCGGCGTGCTGCTGGTGCACGGGCTCACGGGCACGCCTGCCGAAATGCGCCTGCTGGCCAAGGGGCTGAACAAGCAGGGCTTCACCGTCTATGCGGTCCAGCTGGCCGGCCATTGCGGCAGCATGGAAGATCTCGTGGACACGCGCTGGACCGACTGGCTGGCCAGCGTGGAGGCCGGGCTGCAGCGACTGTCGCAGCACACGGACCATGTGGTGGTCGGCGGCCTGTCCATGGGCGCCGTGCTCTCCCTGGCCGTGGCCCAGCGCCACCCCGACAAGGTGGACGGCGTCTGCGCCCTGTCCACCACCTTCCGCTACGACGGCTGGAGCATTCCCTTCTACACGCGCCTGGCCTTCCTGCTGCCGCTGTTCCGCGCGCTGGGCATTGGCCGCCACAGCGTGTTCATGGAGCAGCCGCCCTACGGCATCAAGGACGAGGCCCTGCGCGCGCGCGTGGTCGAGCAAATGCATTCGGGCGACAGCGCGGCGGCCGGCCTGCCGGGCAATCCCTGGTGGTCCATCATCGAGCTGCGCCGCCTCTCGGCCCATGTGCTGGCGCGCCTGCCCCAGCTGCGCTCGCCCTGCCTGGTCATCCATGCGCGCAACGACGACATCTCCTCGGTGGCCAACGCCCATGACATCGTGCATGGCGCCAGCCAGGCCCATGTCGAGCTGGTGCTGCTGGACAACAGCTACCACATGGTCACCATCGACCGCGACCGCCGCACCGTGATCGCGCGCACCACCGAATTCGTGGCGCGCATCGCCAGCGGTGCTGCCCCCCGCGAGGTGCGGGCTGCGGAGGCCGCACGGCATGGGCAGTGATCTCTCGCCGCTGGTCATCACGCTGTGGGTGCTGAACGTGCTGGTGGACAGCGGGGGCCAGCTGGCCTTCAAGGCCGCCGCCAGCCAGCCCGGTGACCTCGACGGCCTGGCACGCTGGCGCTTCATGGCCTCCAGGCCCTGGCTGTGGCTGGGCGTGGGCTGCTACGTGGCCGAGTTCGTGCTGTGGCTGGCCTTTCTCTCGCTGGTGCCGCTGTCCGAAGGCGTGCTGCTGGGCTCCATCAACATCGTGGCCATCATGATCGCGGGCCGGCTGCTGTTTGCCGAGAAGCTGGCACCCATGCGGGTCGCCGGAATTGTCCTCGTGTCCATAGGCGTCGCCATCGTGGGCCTCCATTGAAATGAAGCGTTTCTATTTCATCGGCTTTCTGGTGCTCATGGCCTTCGACACGCTGGCCCAGCTGAGCTTCAAGCAGGCCGGCAATGCGGCGCTGCCGCTGGAGTTCTCCACGGCCTGGCTGGCGCGCGTGTTCGGCCAGCCCTGGATCTATGGCGCCTTCGTGGGCTACATCGGCGCCTTTTTCTCGTGGATGACCTTGCTCAAGCGCGCGCCCATCGGCCCGGCCTTTGCGGCATCGCACCTGGAGATTCTTTCCGTGCTGGCGCTGTCGTACTGCTTGTTCGACGAGCGCATAGGCATGCCCCAGATCATCGGCTGCCTGTTCATCGTGGCCGGCATCGCCTGCCTGGCCGTCAGCGAGACGCAGGAGGCCGAGGGGCCCGGCGCAGACGATGACACGCCGGGCCATGCGGGCGGCAACCCGGGCGCGGGCTCGGCCAGCGCGGGCGCCGCGCATCTGGCGGCCTCGGCCGAGCACGGCACACGCCGTGGCTGAACGCGTGCTGCCGCCTACGGCGGGCCTGCCGCTGCGTGCGGCCGACCTGCTGCCCTGGGGCGATGCGGACCTGGCGACGGCGCTGGCGCAGTGGCTGGGCGTGCCCGCCGTGCAGCTTGAATGCTCGGGCACCTCGGCGCTGATGGTGGCGCTGCAGACCCTGCGCCGCCTGGCGCCGGGCCGCAGCGAAGTCATCGCACCCGCCTATACCTGCCCGCTGGTGGCCCTGGCCGTGGCGCACTGCGGCCTGCAACTGCGCCTGTGCGATCTGCATCCCGACACGCTGGACATGGACCCCACGCGCCTTCGCACCCTGTGCAGCGAACGCACCCTGGCCGTGTTGCCCACGCATCTGTGCGGCCGCGTGGCCGATGTGGCCACGGCCGTGGACTGCGCGCGCGCCGTGGGCGCCTGGGTGGTGGAGGACGCGGCCCAGGCCCTGGGCGCGCGCCTGCGCGGCGAGCCCGTGGGCTGGCAGGGCGATGTGGGCTTCTACAGCCTGGCCGTGGGCAAGGGCCTGACCACCTTCGAGGGCGGCGTGCTGCTGGCACGCGACCCCGCGCTGCGCGAGGCACTGCGCGAGACACATGCGGCCAGCGTGCGCCAGGACCGGGGCTGGGAGTTGCGCCGCAGCCTGGAGCTGCTGGGCTATGCGGCGCTGTACCGCCCCGCCGGGCTGGACCTGGCCTATGGCCGTCCCCTGCGCGATGCGCTGTCGCGCAGCGACTGGGTGCAGGCCGCCGGCGATGATTTCGACGACGCCATTGCCCGCCATGAACTGGGCGCCTGGCGCCGCCGCGTGGGCCGGCGCGCGCTGGCGCGGCTGGCGGATTTCCAGCAGCAACTGCAGCGCCAGGCCCGTGAGCGCGGCGCCTGGCTGTCGGCCATCGATGGGATCGAGGTGGTGGGTGACACCGTGCCGGGTGCGCAAGGCGTCTGGCCCGTGCTGCTGCTGCGCCTGCGCGATGCAGCCACGCGCGATGCGCTGCTGCGCGCGCAGTGGGGGCGGGGCTGGGGTTTGTCGCTGCCCTTCGTCCATGTGCTGCCCGACTATGGCCGCTACGACCATGTGCTGGGCCTGGCGCGCCAGGACGTGGTGGACCAGGGGCGCGACTGGGCACGGCGCCTGGTGGCCGTGGGCAACAGCCTGTGGTTCGACGACGCGCGCTTCGGGGCCTTGCTCAGCCTGCTGGAGAGGCCGCACGCCGCGCCTGGCTGACGGCTGCGGCCTGCGTGGCGCCGGGTTGTTTCGTGGCGCCGGCCGGTGGCTCGCGCCCGCGCAGGGCCTGGCTGCGTTCGGCGACATAGTCGCGCGTGAGCGGAACCGCTTCCTGGCGGCGTGCCAGCTGCACCTGGAAAATGGCGATGTCCTGGTAGCGGAAGGCGGCTTCCGACATGGACAGATAGAACTCCCACATGCGGCAAAAGCGCTCGTCGTAGAGCGCGGCAGCCTCGTCGCGGCGCGCCATGAAGCGCTCGCGCCACAGCCGCAGCGTGCGCGCATAGTGCAGGCGCAGCACTTCGATATCGGTGACCACCAGGCCGCTGCGTTCGATGGCCGGCGTGAACTCCGACAGGGATGGAATGTGGCCGCCCGGGAAGATGTAGCGCTCTATCCAGGGATTGTTGAAGTCGGGCACATCGCTGTTGCCGATGAAGTGCAGCAGCATCACGCCATCGTCGGACAGCAGCTCCCGGCACTGGCGGAAGAAGGCGTCGTGAAAACGCGTGCCCACATGCTCGAACATGCCCACCGAGACGATGCGGTCGAAGGTGCCGCGCGTGTCGCGGTAGTCTTCCAGGCGGTAGCTGAGGCGGTCCGCGCACGGGGACTGGCCGGCACGCTGGCGGGCGCCCGCCAACTGCTCGCCGGACAGCGTCACGCCCGTCACATGGCCCGCGCCAGCCACCTCGGCCAGGTAGCGCGACAGTCCGCCCCAGCCGCAGCCTATGTCCAGCACGCGGTGGCCGGGCTCCACGAGCAGCTTGGCGGCGATGTGGCGCATCTTGGCCCGCTGGGCCTGCTCCAGGCTTTCGTCGCCACGCTCGAAGTAGGCGCAGGAGTACTGGCGCTCGCCATCCAGAAAGAGCCGATACAGCCGGTCGTCGAGGTCATAGTGGTGCGCCACGTTGGCGCGCGCCTTGCCGCGGCGGTTGTGCTGCAGCAGCGGGCGCAGCCGCATGCGCCAGGCATCGAGCAGCCGAACGCTGGCCGGCACGGGCAGGTTGCGCGCGTTGCGCAGCACGAGCTCCAGCACGTCGTAGATGCTGCCCCGCTCCACCACCAGGCGCTGCTGCATGAACATCTCGCCAAGGTTCAGGTCCGGGTCGCGCATCAGGGCCCACAGTGCGCGCCTGTCCGTGAAGCGGATGCGTGCCTGCGGCTGGCCGCCGTCGCCGAAGGCCAGCATGCGCCCCCAGGGCAGGCAGATTTCGAGCAGTCCCTTGCGCACCAGGGGTGTGAAACTGCGCTGCAGCAGTCTTTCGGTCAGCCGGTCGATCATGGGGTTGCCTCCTGTCTTGCGGTCGGCCGCGGTGCGCGGACGTGGGGTATGCGGGGTGTGAACGGATCCTAGGGGCTGGTGCAGGTCTGGATGTATTCGACCAGCCGTTCGTTGAAGGCATGCTGGCCCAGCTGCCAGGTGGCCAGCGTCTGCGCGTCGATCTGCGTGTCCTGGCCGTCTCCGGCGCTCATCCAGCGCTTCCACCAGGTCGTGTAGCGCCAGGAGGACACATCGCCCGTGATATCGCTGCCCACGATCTGGCCGGCCAGTGCGCCGATGATGTCCAGGGCCTCGCCTTCCTGCATGCGGCCCTGGTCCCAGTTGGTGCGCACCACCTCGGGCGCGAACACGTCCTTGTCGATGCTCAGGTAGGTGGGCTGGGCCTGCTCGCGCAGCATGCGCGCCAGCGTGCGCGACAGGTCGGCCACGCTGGCAAAGCCGCGAAAGGCGGCGTCCACGCCCAGGCGGCGCGCCCAGCCCGTGTCCACGCCTGCGCTCCAGTAGCTCAGGCGGCCGGCGCGCAGCGGCGTGAGGTAGTTCTCCCAGGCGTGCGCGCGGCCGATGTCGCCGGAGGTGATGCCGGCCACATGCACATGCGAGACGGCCGGATGCAGGGCCACGCGCCGCACCCAGGAGCCGCAGTGCACGCCCCAGGGAAAGCGCATGTTGTCGGGGTGGTTGTCGAGCACGACCACGCGCAGCGGCCGGCCTGCGGACAGGGCCTGGGCGGTGATGCAGCGCTCGATCAGCGGCCAGCTCAGGTGGTGGAAGTCGCCACTGCCCATGAGGGCCGTGCCATGCGCGGCGGGCAGTTGCGCGTCAAGCGCCGCGCGGAACTGCGCAAAGCGGCGCAGGCCGCAGCCAAAGCGCACCTGCTCCTGCCAGTCCTGCAGCGGCAGGCGCAGCTCGCCGGGCAGGGTCCCCACCGAGCCATCCACATCCAGCACGACCGGCTGGGCATTCAGTTCTGTTCGCTCCATTGGCGATCGCTTTCGAAGTGGCCGGCAAAGCGCCGGCCCAGTGCGCGCAGCAGCGGATTGCGGATGAAGACCGCATGCTGCGTGAAGGTGAAGCTGGCGCCCAGCTGGGCCTTGACCTCGGGGTCGGTCCAGCCGGCCACGTAGTGGCTCAGGCCGCGTTCGATGGCGTATTCAAGGTTGACCATCCAGCTCACGAAGTAGAGATTGGCCTCGCGCGCGGCCGGGTAGGACAGGCCGATGTACTTGTCGATCAGCTTGCCGCCGTGCTCGAAGCACAGGTTCCAGCCCAGCAGCGCGCCGGGCGTGCCGTCGTCCTGCAGCGCGCGGTACTCGAACACGGTGCCTCCGTTGCCTGCATCGCGCAGCAGGGCCGCGAAGAAATCGCGCGTGAGTTTGTCGAAGTGGATCTCGCTTTGCGCATACACCGCATCGAACAGCGCGTAGTAGGCATCGACGCAGGCGTCATCGGCAAAGGCCGCGCCCGTGGGAATGCGCTGCACCTGCAGCTGCGCGCGGCTCCTGAGCTTGCGGCGCAGGTTCTGGCGGCGGCTCCTGGACAGGCGTGCAAGGTATTCGTCCAGGCTGGAGAAGTCGATGGGTACATGGGCCAGGGCCTGGCCTTCGACCAGGATGAAGCCCGCATCGGCCAGCGCCTGCGCCAGCGCCCGTGCGTGGGCGTTGTCGGCGTCCGGCAGCAGCGGTGAATCCTGAGGCAGGTCCTTGACGATGGTCAGCATGCGCCGGCCTGCGCGCGCACGCAGCGCGGCAGCCTGCTGGGCGGCAGGGGTGCCCATGGGCAGCACGGCGTACTCGCTGACCGTGGTGCCCACGAAGTCGGTGGACAGGCGCAGCCGGCGCGACAGCCAGCCGCCACCGGGCAACGACAAAAGACGCGCCTTGAGCGCGTCGTCCGCCGTGGTCAGAAGATCGAAGGGCGCCGTGAAGGCCGGCGCCGGCCAGTCCTGCAGCAGTGCGAAGCCCTCGGGAGGATGGGCCGCGAACTGCGCGAGCAGGCCTGGGGGTTCGAGCTGGTTGTGCAGGCGCTCTGCGGGCATCGCGCCTTCAGGCCGCCTTGGCTTTCGTGAGCAACTGGTCCAGCAGGACCATGGCTTCGTCGATCTCGGGGCGCGAGATCATCAGCGAGGGCGCGAAGGTGATCACGTTCTTGTAGTAGCCGCCCACGTCCAGCACCAGGCCGCGTTTCTGGCCCTGGTATTCCAGGCCGCCTTCGAGGCCGATGTCCACCATCTTGTCCAGCAGCGCCTTGTTGGGCGTGAAACCGTCTTCGGTGCAGATCTCGGCGCGCAGCGCCAGGCCCAGGCCGTCCACGTCGCCGATTTCCTTGTGGCGCTTTTGCAGCTCCTTGAGGCCTTCGAGGAAGTAGGCGCCCGATTCGCGCACCTGGCGGCCGAAGTCCATCTCGTGGGTCATCTTCATGACTTCCAGGCCCAGGGCCGTGCCCAGCGGGTTTGAGGCGAAGGTGGAGTGCGTCGATCCCGGCGGGAAGATGGTGGGGTTGATCAGCTCCTCGCGCGCCCACAGGCCCGACAGGGCGTTGAGGCCGTTGGTCAGCGCCTTGGCAAAGACCAGCACGTCGGGCTTGACGCCGAAGTTCTCCACCGACCACAGCGTGCCGGTGCGCCAGAAGCCCATCTGGATTTCATCGACCACCATCAGCACGCCGTGGTCGTCCAGCACCTTCTTGAGGCCCTTGAAGAAGTTGGGCGGCGGCACGACGTAGCCGCCCGTGCCCTGGATGGGTTCGACGTAGAAGGCCGCGTACTCGCACTGGTTGGTCTTGGGGTCCCAGATAGCGTGGTATTCGTTCTCGAACTTGCGCGCGAATTCCCGGACGATGGAGTCCGCGTATTCCTCGGACGTCATGCCCTTGGGGCGGCGGAACGGGTAGGGGAAGGGGATGAACTGCGCGCGGTCGCCGAAGTGGCCGTAGCGGCGGCGGTAGCGGTAGCTGGAGGTGATGCTGGAGGCGCCCAGCGTGCGACCGTGGTAGCCGCCCTCGAAGGCGAACATCAGGCTCTTGCCGCCGCTGGCGTTGCGCACGACCTTGAGCGAGTCCTCGATGGCCTGGGCGCCGCCCACGTTGAAGTGCACGCGGCCGGCATGGCCCCACTTGCGCTCCGCATCCTGGGCGATGAACTTGGCCAGTTCGATCTTGGTGGGGTGCAGGTACTGGCTGGCGACCTGGGGCAGGGTCTGCAGCTGCTCGATCATCTTCTGCTCGAGGCGCTTGTTCTTGTAGCCGAAGTTCACGGCCGAATACCACATCTGCAGATCAAGGTAGGGCGTGCCGGCCTCGTCGTACATGTAGCTGCCTTCGCAGCCCGAGAAGATCTTGGGCGGGTTGACGTAGTGGACGGTATCCCCGAACGAGCAGTACTTGGCTTCGTCGGCCAGAAGTTGGGCGTTATTGATCACAGCAAAGGGCTCCAGATATTCAGCCGCCGCAGTGTGAGCGGGCAATCTTGCTGCGCTGTCGAGTCTTTGTGTGGGGTTTGTGGAGGAGGCCCGCGCGGAGCCTGGATCGGCCCCTGTGACGTAAATGAGACAAAACAAATGATAATCATTATCAATTGATGGGAGAATCGCGGAAAGCCAGCAGGAACAATCACACACGGGGGGAGCAATGGTCTCGCAAGAGCACTCCGCGGACAGGTCGGCAGCTAGCCAGCAACCCTCTTTCCCCGATTCCCGCCATGGCTGTGTCTTCGCGTTCGTCTTTCCTCTCCCTCTCCCGCAATCCCTCGCGTACGCCGGCATTGCGGCCCAGCCTGCTGGCCGTGGCCGTGCAGGCCGCCGTGATCGGTCTGGCCTCGCCCGGCGCCTGGGCGCAGACGCGGACGCAGACGCAGACGCATGTGCAGACTGCGGACGATGAGGCCCGGCTGATGGCACAGGCTCCCACCAAGGCGCTGGCCCAGGTCGATGTGGTCGATGCAGCCGAGCCCGTGCAGCGCACGCCGGGCGCCTCCACCACCGTCAGCGGCCCGGCGCTGGAGCAGGCCGGCAGCATGGCCGACGTGGTGCGCTACCAGCCCCTGGTCTCCGCGCCGGGCACGGCCTCGGGCACCAGCCGCAACCGCAGCAGCTTCGACCGCTCGGGCACCACGGGCTACAACATCCGCGGCATCGAGGGCAACCGCATCGGCATGGATGTGGACGGCGTCGAGATGCCCGACGCCACCACGCGCCCCTATGTGAGCCGTGTCGGCGCCAACACCTTCGGCGTGGGCCGTGACTTCATCGACCCCGAGATGTTCTCGGCCGTGGACATCCTCTCCGGCACCACCACGGCGCGGCGCGCGGCCGGTGGCATCGGCGGCTCGGTGGGCTTTCGCACCAAGTCCGCCGAGGACTACCTGGTGGGCGGCAAGACCTCCTACCTGGGCGGCAAGATCGGCCACGACACGGCCGACCGCTCCTGGAACGAGAGCTTCACGGCCGCTGGCCGCTCGGGCGACCTCGATGGCCTGATCGCCTACTCGCGCCGCGACGGCCACGAGACGCGCAACCACAGCGCCATCGTCAACAGCTATCCCGACGACTGGAACTCCAACGCGCTGCTGCTCAAGGGCGGCCTGCGCATCAACCCGGCCCACCGTCTGGTGCTGTCGGCCGACCTGTACCGCCGCAAGAACGACACCTCCTTCCACGGCTGGGACACCACCAACACCAGCATCACCGAAAGCTCGCGCCAGAACAGCGACACCAGTCGCAACACGCTGCAGCTGCAGCACCTGTGGACACCGGCCGGCGCCTGGGTGGACCAGCTGGACACGCGGCTGTACTTCCAGAACACGGACACCAACGACGTCACCGACACCACCACGCTGGCCACGGGCGCCAAGGTGCACAACGTCTCCGGCAACGAGACGCGCACCTGGGGTTTCTCGAGCACGGGCGACAAGCGCATCCACCGCCACCGCCTGAGCTTTGGCGTGAATGCATCGACACAGGACACGGAGCGCCCCTGGGCCGTGTCCGGCAACATGAAGCCCCAGCCCGACACCACCACCCGCCGCTACGGCGCCTTCCTGCAGGACGAGATCAGTTTCCAGGCCGGTGGCCGCCGCCTGGCGCTGATTCCCGCGCTGCGCGTGGACCGCGTGGAGATCAAGACACGCGACCTGGACAACTTCGTCTCGGGCGTGCTCACGCCCGCCGATGTCCAGAAGCTCTACGGCGGCACGCGTGGCAACACCATCCTCAGCCCCAGCCTGGCCCTGGTCTATGACCTCACGCCCACGTTCAGCGCCTATGCCCAGTTCAAGCGCAGCGGGCGCGCGCCCTCGGCCGGCGAGATCTTCGGCTCGTGGAACATGGCCAGCAACTACAACACCGGCAACCAGTACGCGCTGGTCGGCAACCCCAACCTGAAGGAGGAAAGCAGCAATGCCTTCGACTTCGGCCTCAAGGGGTCGCCCACGCCGGGCGTGACCTTCAACAGCTCGGTCTTCTATACCAAGTACTCCGACTTCATCGCCTACACGCGCTACCTGCGCGCGGGCCGTCCCGACCTGTTCGTCAACGTGCCCGCCCACATCGGCACCATCTACCAGGCCGAGAACCGCGACAGCGCAAAGATCTACGGCTTCGAGGCCAGCGCGCGCCTGGACCACGGCCAGTGGATGCCCGCCGCCAGGGGCCTGTACTCCACCTGGGCGCTGGGCATCAGCCGCGGCACCTCCAAGTCCTACTATGCAGGCGACAAGGATGTGCCGCTGGACAGCGTGCTGCCGCGCAAGGCCATCGTCGGCGTGGGCTATGACGCACCGGCCCGGCAATGGGGCCTGAACCTGACCGGCACCTTCGTCGCGGGCAAGCAGGCCGTGGCCACCAACCGCGACAGCTACCAGAACGCGGGCACCGGCCTGACCGACTCGACCACCGAGCTGTTCCGCGTGCCCGGCTATGCCATCTTCGACCTGGCCGGCTACTGGCAGGTCGCAAAGAACGTGCGCCTGAACGCCGGCATTTACAACCTGGGCGACAAGCGCTACTGGGACTATTCCAGCACCCGCAGCCTGCAGCCCGGCGTGGCGCGCGACCGCCGCGACATCGAGCTGCTGAGCAACCCGGG
Organism: Delftia sp. S65; assembly: GCF_016516495.1. Classification (NCBI taxonomy): domain Bacteria; kingdom Pseudomonadati; phylum Pseudomonadota; class Betaproteobacteria; order Burkholderiales; family Comamonadaceae; genus Delftia; species Delftia sp. S65. The sequence continues at coordinate 128,079 of NZ_JACVUR010000002.1, read as the reverse complement.
CCGCACCTTCGCCGTGTCCATGAACGTTGCGTTCTGAGCACCCTGCGCACCATGCCATTGCACCCACGCCACCTTCACTTGCCGCGTGGCGCGGATCCGAGGAGTTTCTCCAGGGGCCGGCCGGCCTTCCCTACAGCGGCGGTGTCGGCCGGAAAGCCTCCACCACCATCGCAGCCGCCGCTGTATCTGCCTACTTCAGGAGTCGTTTCATGATCGAGTTCTCTCTGTCCCACCGCATGCTGGCCGCTGCCGGCCTGGCGGCCCTGCTCACCGCCTGCGCATCGCCCACGGCACCGTCCGCCAGCGGCCCGGCCCAGCCTGCGGGCGGGCATGGCCAGTCTGCCTTCATGGGCAGCTACGACGCCAACCGTGATGGCGTGGTCACGCGCCAGGAGTACGACACCGTGCGCAAGCAGCGCTTCCTGGCCGGCGACACCAATGGCGACGGCTGGCTCAGCGAGAAGGAGTACGTGGACGAGTTCGAGGCCCGCCTCAAGCAGCAGTACGCGGGCCGCCAGCCCGACGAGCGCTATGCCCAGTCCATGAAGCAGGCCCATGTGCGCTTCGGCATCGTGGACAGGAACCGCGACGGCAAATACACCGTGGAAGAAGACATGGCCATCGCCGAACGCAGCTTCAAGGAAGCCGACGTCAATGCCGATGGCGTCGTGGACAAGAACGACGTCAAGAAGCCCTGAGCGGACATGGCCAAAACCCCATCCAAGCGCTTGGCCTGGTGGCTGCCGCTGCTGTCGGCCGTGTGCATCTCCGCCCAGGCCCACACGCCCTACCTGCTGCCCACCAGCTTCGAGGCTTCGCCCCGGGCCGTCATCAGCGTGGACGCCAGCTTTGCCGACAAGTTCTTCATCCCCGAAGTGGCTTTTGGCGAAACGCGCTTCACCGTGACGGCGCCCGACGGCTCGGTCACGCCCATGGCCGATGTGCGCCAGTTCAAGACTCGCACCGTGGCCGAGCACCAACTGCCCGACGAGAAGGGCACCTACCGCGTGAGCACCGGCCCGCGCCTGGGCGCCGTCTTCCGTTCGTGGGAGCGCAACGGCAAGGTCGAGACCGCGCGTGATCCCGCCACGCCCACGCCGGCCGATGCCAAGCTGCTGAGCCACTACCAATCGCTGTCGGTCTCCGAGACCTACATCACGGTGGGCAAGCCCAGCCGGGCCGCACTCGCGCCCTCAGGCAAGGGCCTGGAGATCGTGCCCGTCACGCATCCCGCCGACCTGTTCGCGGGCGAGAAGTTCGACTTCACCGTGCAATACGACGGCAAGCCGCTGGCCGCGCAGAAGGTGGAAATCTTCCGCTCGGCCATGGACCTGGCGAGCCAGCACAGCGTGGATGCACTGACCACCGATGGCGAGGGCCGCATCTCCTACGCCCTGCCCAAGTCCGGCATCTACCTGGCCCTGGTGCGCTACCGCGCCGACGCCCCCGCTGGCGCCGCCGCGCCGCAGTACGGCAACAACTACACGCTGACCTTCAGGGTGCTGGCGCAGTAAGGGGTTCCGGTTTCACGAAAAAGGCCTGCCGCCATGGAGGTGCAGGCCTTTTCTCATGGTGAAGCCCAGCCCCATGCGATGTGCATGAGGGCGATGCGCCTCAGCCCGTGGCCACCACCCGCAGCACTTCGGCGCCATAGGCGTCCAGCTTCTTGGCGCCCATGCCGCTGATGCCCTGCAGGTCGTCCAGCGATGCCGGGTTGCGTTCGGCAATGGCGGCCAGCGTGGCGTCGTGGAAGATCACGTAGGCGGGCAGGTTGTGCTCGCGCGCGACCTCGGCGCGCCAGGCCTTGAGATTGATGAAGCGCACCTGGGCATCGGGGCCCAGGCTGGCAGCGGCCGCGTTGGGCTGGGTGGCGCGCTTGGAGGTGCGCGTGCGTGGCGCGGCCACGGCCTCGCGCAGCTGCACGGGGACGTTGCCGCGCAGCACGTCGCGCGAGCCATCGGCCAGGCACAGGGTGTCGAAGCTGTGGCCGCTGTTCTCGCTGGTGATCTTGTGCAGGCCCAGGGCGCCCGTGGCCAGCAGCTGGCGCATCACGCCGCGCAGCTGGGGCTCGCTGTAGTCCTTGCCCAGGCCGAAGGTGGAGATCTTGTCGTGGCCGTACTGGCGCACCTTCTCGGTGTCCTTGCCGCGCAGCACGTCCATGATGTGGCCTGCGCCAAAGGTCAGCTGGCTGGCCTCGTGCACGCGGTAGATGGTGGACAGCAGCTTGCGCGCGGCGTCCGTGCCATCCCACAGGGCCGGGGGCTCCATGCAGTTGTCGCAGTTGCCGCAGGCGGTCTTTGCCACGCGCTGCAGAGGCCGGCCTTCAAGGTCCGTCTCTGCGTCTTCTCCCGGTGCGCCCAGGCCGTACTGCTCGCCGAAGTAGGCCAGCAGCCGCACGCGGCGGCAGTCCGTGGCCTCGGCCAGGCCCAGCAGGGCATCGAGCTTGCCGCGCATGACCTGCTTGAAGGTGTCCTCGGCCGGGCTTTCGTCGATCATGCGGCGCTGGTTGACCACGTCGGACAGGCCGTAGGCCATCCAGGCATCGGCGGGCAGCCCGTCGCGGCCTGCGCGGCCGGTTTCCTGGTAGTAGCCCTCGATGTTCTTGGGCATGTCCACGTGGGCCACGAAGCGCACATCGGGCTTGTTGATGCCCATGCCGAAGGCGATGGTGGCGACGATGACGATGCCGTCCTCGCGCAGAAAGCGGTCCTGGTGCAGCTGGCGCGTCTCGAAGGGCAGGCCCGCGTGGTAGGGCAGGGCGGGCACGCCGGCCTGGCTCAGCGTCTGGGCCAGCTCCTCCACGCGCTTGCGCGACTGGCAATAGACCACGCCGGCCTCGCCCTCGTGCTCGCGCTCGATGAAGCGCAGCAGCTGGTTGCTGACGTCCTTCTTCTCGGCGATGCGGTAGCGGATGTTGGGGCGGTCGAAGCTGCTGACGAAGTGCCGTGCGCTCTCCAGCTGCAGCCGCTCGACGATGTCGGCGCGCGTCAGCGCGTCGGCCGTGGCCGTGAGCGCAATGCGCGGCACGCCCGCATAGCGCTCGTGCAGCACGCTCAGCGCGCGGTATTCGGGCCGGAAGTCATGGCCCCACTGGCTCACGCAGTGCGCCTCGTCGATGGCGAACAGCGACAGCTTGCCCTGGGCGTGCAGGTCGTCGAGCAGGCCCAGGAAGCGCGGCGTGTTCAGGCGCTCGGGCGCGGCATACAGCAGGGTGATGTCGCCGCTTTGCAGGCGCCATTCGACTTCCTGCGTCTCGTCATAGGACAGCGTGGAGTTCAGGTAGGCCGCGCTGACACCGGCCTCGTGCAGCGCGCCCACCTGGTCGTGCATGAGCGCGATCAGCGGCGACACCACCACCGCCACGCCGTGGCCCTGCTGCTGGCGCACGATGGCCGGCACCTGGTAGCACAGGCTCTTGCCGCCGCCCGTGGGCATGAGCACCAGCGCATCGCCGCCGGCGACCACGTGCGAGACGATGGCTTCCTGCGGACCGCGGAATTGTTCGTAGCCGAACACGGCTTGCAGGACGGAATGCGCGGCGGACAACGGGGACTTCTTTCGGCAGAGGCGGCTGGCGCGGGAGGGAGCGGGATGCGGGCGCTTCCCGCAAAAAATGCGCTGCGGCCCGAAGGCCGCAACAGCCGCCATTTTGCGCCCCCTCGCAAGGTCCAGGGAAGACCTGGGGTTTGAGCCGCTCTGCATCAACGGCCTTTTCCGGGCGCGAGGGTGCCATTTTCAGATTTCTCCTAGCCACCCGCTGCTGCATTCAGCTGCCGCCCAGCACCCCGCGCGCAATGATGCTGCGCTGCACTTCGGACGAGCCCTCGTAGATGCGCAGAATGCGCGCATCGCGCACCAGGCGCTCCAGCGGCATTTCGCGCGTGTAGCCGTAGCCGCCGTGGATCTGCAGGGCCTCGTCGGTGACGAAGCCCACCATTTCCGAGGCATGGAGCTTGGCCATGGCCGAGTGCTGGGTGAAGGGCTGGCCGGCCTGGCGCAAGGCCAGGGCCTGCATGGTCAGTGCCCACGATGCCTCCAGGCGCAGCTTCATGTCGGCCAACTTCCACTGGATGCCCTGTTTGGTGGCCAGTGGCTCGCCGCCGACCAGGCGCTGACTGGCCCATTGCGCGGCGGCGGCCAGGGCGGCCTCGGCCACGCCCAGGGCGGTGGCCGCCACGTCCAGGCGGCTGTTGTCCAGCACCTTCATCGCCGTCTTGAAGCCTGTGCCCTCGGCGCCCAGCCGGTGGCTGGCAGGCACGCGCACGCCGTCCAGCGAGACCTCGAAGGCATGGCCGCCGCGGATGCCCATGAGTTTTTCGGGCGCCGAGATCTGGATGCCGGGCAGATCGCGCGGCACGATGAAGGCGCTGACGCCGCGCGCGCCGGCCTCCATGTCGGTCTTGGCGAAGACCACCATGAAGCGTGCCTCGGCGGCGTTGGAGATGAAGTGCTTGACGCCCGTGATCAGATAGTCGTCCCCATCGCGCACGGCGCGCGTGCGCATGTCGGCCGGGTGCGAGCCGCCGCGCGGCTCGGTCAGCGCAAAGGCGGCCAGCCATTGGCCGCTGGCGCAGCGCGGCAGCCACTGCTGGCGCTGGGCGTCGTCGCCGCCGATGAGTACGGCGTCCGTGCCCAGGTAGTGGGCGCCGATCATGGACGAGGTGGCCGCGCAGGCGCGTGAGATGGCCACCAGGGACAGCAGCATGGCCGTGGGCGTGACGCCGGGGCCGCCCAGGGCCTCGGGCAGGCTCATGCCCATCACGCCCAGGGCCGACAGGCCCGGTACATGGCAGGTGGCGGACAGTGCCTCTTCGTCCATGCGCTGCGCCAAGGGCGCCAGCGCGTCGTCGGCAAATCGGGCCACGGCATCGGCAATGGCGTGGTCGTCGGCGGTGGTGCCCAGTCGTTGAAAGTTCATGGAGGTTCGCTCAATGTGATGGGAAAGAGGGGGCCGCGCCTGCAGTGCCCAGGGCACCGGATGCGCGCAGCGTGGCAATGGCTTCGGCGCCCCGGCCCAGCCACTGCGAGAGCAGGGCCTCGGTGTGCTCGCCCAGGGCCGGTGCGCGCTCGGCGCGGTTGGGTGCGGCGCCGCTGAAATGCACGGGCTGGGTGGGCAGGCGCAGGCCGGGCAGGCGCGGGTCCTGCACCGCGCCGAGCAGGCCGCGCGCCTGGCTCTGGGGCGACTCCAGCGCCTGGGCAATGTTCCAGATGGGGGCGGCGGGCACGCCGGCCGCATCCAGCGCGGCCACCACCTGCGCCACTTCATGCCGGCCGGCCCAGGCCTCGATGGCCTCGCGCAGCGCGGGTTCGTGGGCCGAGCGTGATTCATCGCTGGCAAAGCGCGGGTCGCCGGCCAGGCTGCCCAGCTCCATGGCCTGCAGGGCGGCGGCGAACAGCTTGTTGTTGAGCACGGCCAGCGCGAAGTGGCCGTCGCCTGCGCGGTACACGCCGAACGGCGCGGACAGCGGATGGCGGTTGCCTACGCGGCGCGCGGGCCGGCCCGTGAACAGGTAGCGCGCCACCGAGGTGGCCAGAAAACTCAGCGTGGTGTCGAACATGGCCACGTCCACCTGCTGGCCCTGTCCCGTGGCGCGGGCCTGCAGCAGCGCGGCCAGCGTGGCCCAGGAGGCGAACAGGCCGGCCACCACGTCGCTGACGGCCTCGCCCACCACGGTGGGCGCGCCATCGGGCTCGCCCGTGGCCTCCATGAGGCCGCTCATGGCCTGCACGATGATGTCGTAGGCCGGCCGGTGGGCCAGCGGCCCGGTCTGCCCGAAGCCCGAGACGCTGACATAGACCAGGCGCGGATTGAGCGCCCGCAACTGGCTTGCGCCTATGCCCAGGCGCTCGGCCACGCCGGGCCGGAAGTTCTCCACCACCACGTCGGCCTGGGCCGCCATCTCGTGGACCAGGGCCGTGGCCTCGGGGTGCTTGAGGTCCAGCACCAGGCTTTGCTTGTTGCGGTTCATCACCGTGAACAGCGCGCTTTCGCCGTTGTTCATGGGGCCGATGGCGCGGTAGTCGTCGCCCTGCGGCGGCTCGATCTTGACGACCTCGGCGCCCAGGTCGGCCAGCAGGGCCGTGGACAGCGGCCCGGCCAGCACGCGCGTGAAGTCGAGAATGCGCACGCCGTCCAGCGGGCGGGCGGTAAGGGGGGTGGACTCGGTCATGGGGGCAGCCTTGGACGGGTGGTCTATGGCTGCATGCTGGCGCGTGATTGAATCAATGGAAAATATTCATTCCTGATTCATTGCATTCAAAAAAATGATCCAAATCAGCCTGCGCCAGCTGGAGTATTTCGTGGCCGCCGCACGCCATGGCAGCACGGCGCGCGCGGCCGAGGCCATCGGCGTGTCCCAGCCGTCCATCTCCAAGGCGATTGCCGACCTGGAGGCGCTGTGGGGCGAGGCGCTGTTCGTGCGCCGCCATGCCAGGGGACTGGATCTCACGGCGGCCGGCGCGGTGCGCAGCCGCGAGGCCCAGGCGCTGCTGGACGGCGCACGCAGCCTGCAGGGGCCGCGCACGGCGGCGATGGCTGGTGTGCTGCGCCTGGGTTTTCTGAGCACGCTGGGCGCGCGCTGGGTGCCGGCCCTGCTGGCGCAGATGCAGCGCCTGCACCCCGGCATTGCGCTGGAGCTGGTGGAGGGCGATATCGCCTCGCTCACGCAGCAGGTGGAGCGCGGCGAGCTCGATGCGGCCCTGCAGTACGACACGGGCCTGGCGCGTCCCCGCATGGAGCTGCTGCCCGTGGCGGCGCTGCCGCCCTATGTGCTGCTGCCGCAGCGCCATGCGCTGGCGGCCAGGACCAGCGTGGGGTTGGCCGAGATGGCCCGCTACCCGCTGGTGCTGATCAACCTGCCGCACAGCCGCGAGTATTTCCTGTCGCTGTTCCGCGAGGCCGGCGTGACGCCGCTGGTGGCCCATGAGTTCGCCTCCATCGAAATGCTGCGCTCCATGGTGGCCAACGGCCACGGGCTGAGCGTGCTGACCACGCGGCCGGTGGTGGACCGCGCCCACGATGGCCAGCGCCTGGCCTGCCGCCGCATCCGGGGCCGCGTGGCCCCCCAGGGCGTGGTGCTGGCCGTGCCGGCGGGCAATGCCTCGCCGCTGATTGCACCGTTCTTGAAGGTGGCACGTGCCGTGATTGCACCGTAGCGGCGCGCAGCCCCGGGGCATGCACCACGGTGGTGAGCTGTTACCCGGGATTTTCCCCAGGTTGTATGGACAAGCTTGGTTGGCACGGCATTTGCTGTTGCTCTCCGTGTTGATCGCAGGTAGATGCAGGATGCTCGCTCCATCACCGGTTTGCCGGGTAATCCTGTATATACATGTCCGGTCGGCAAAAACACACTTCGGGCTCCCGCACTGGTCTGCCTGCGGACCCCGAAACTGCCATCGCCAACTTGCTTTCCCGACCGAGGAGTGCCACATGAGTTCGATCCCCACGTTCCGCCGCCTGCCCCTGGGGCCGCTGGCCGCCGCCCTCTGCCTTGCCGCCGCACTGCAGCCCGCTGCCGCGCAGGAGACCAAGATCACCCTGGGCATGTCGGGCTGGACCGGCTTCGCGCCGCTGACCCTGGCCGACAAGGCCGGCATCTTCAAGAAGAACGGCCTGGCGGTGGACCTGAAGATGATTCCGCAGAAGGACCGCCACCTGGCCCTGGCCTCGGGCGCCATCCAGTGCGCGGCCACCACCATCGAGACGCATGTGGCCTGGAACACGAACGGCGTGCCCATCGTGCAGATCTTCCAGATGGACAAGTCCTATGGGGCCGACGGCATCGCCGTGCGCAATGACGTCAAGGGCTTTGCCGACCTCAAGGGCAAGACCGTGGCCGTGAGCGCGCCGGGCACGGCGCCGTACTTCGGCCTGGCCTGGATGCTGCACAAGAACGGCATGACCATGAAGGATGTGAAGACCGTCTCGCTGGAGCCCCAGCCCGCGGCCCAGGCCTTCGTGGCCGGCCAGAACGATGCGGCCATGAGCTACGAGCCCTACCTGTCCACCATCCGCGCCAATCCGGCCGCGGGCAAGATCCTGGCCACCACCATCGACTACCCCATGGTCATGGACACGGTGGGCTGCGATCCCAAGTGGCTCAAGGCCAACGCGGCCGCCGCCAAGGCCCTGGCCCAGTCGTATTTCGATGCGGTGGCCATGATCGAGGCCGACAAGGCCAAGTCCTTCGAGATCATGGGCGCAGCCGTCAAGCAGGGCGGCGAGCAGTTCGGCAAGTCGGCCTCCTACCTGAAGTGGTCCGACAAGGAAGCCAACCAGAAATTCTTCGCCAACGAGCTGGTGCCCTTCATGAAGGAATCGGCCGTGATCCTCAAGGAGGCCGGCATCATCCGCTCCATCCCCGAGAACTATGGCGTGATGTACGACGCCAGCTTCATCCAGTAAGCCCGCCAGGGGATGACCATGCAAGCCGCATCCACTTCCGCAGTCCAGCCGGCTAACAAGCCCATGACCCACGCCACACCGCACGCTCCCGCGCCCGCCGCGGCGCCAGCCCCCGTCCGCCGCCGCCGCATGGCGCCGCTGGAGCCCGTCAGCCCCACGGCCAAGTGGGTGCTGGGTGTGGCCTTCTTCGTGCTGTTCTTTCTCGTCTGGGCGGCTGTGACGCTGGGCGGCTTCGTCTCCCCGACCTTCCTGGCCAGCCCCATGACCATGGCGCGCGAGGGCGTGCTGCTGTTCACCGAGTACGGCTTCCTGCACGACATCGGCATGACGGTCTGGCGCGTGATGGGCGGCTTCATCCTGGCCTCGGTCGTGGCCGTGCCCCTGGGCATTGCCATGGGCGCCTGGAAGCCGGTCGAGGCCTTCTTCGAGCCCTTTGTGTCGTTCTGCCGCTACCTGCCGGCCTCGGCCTTCATCCCGCTGCTGATCCTGTGGGCCGGCGTGGGCGAGACGCAGAAGCTGCTGGTCATCTTCATCGGCTCGGTGTTCCAGATCACGCTGATGGTGGCCGTCACCGTGGGCGGCGCGCGCAAGGACCTGGTGGAGGCCGCCTACACGCTGGGCGCCTCCAACACCGGCGTGGTGCGCCGCGTGCTGATCCCGGGCGCCGCGCCCGGCATTGCCGAGACGCTGCGCCTGGTGCTGGGCTGGGCCTGGACCTATGTGATCGTGGCCGAGCTGATCGGCTCGTCCTCGGGCATCGGCCACATGATCACCGACAGCCAGGCGCTGCTGAACACGGGCCAGATCATCTTCGGCATCATCGTGATCGGCCTCATCGGCCTGGTGTCCGATTTCATCTTCAAGACCGTCAACCGTCGCATGTTCGAGTGGAGCACCCTGTGATGAATCTGCTGTCCATTCAAGGTGTTTCGCGCACCTTCACCAGCCACAAGGGCACGAGCACGCAGGCCTTGCTGCCTGTGGATTTCGAGGTCCGCGAGAACGACTTCGTCACCATCCTCGGCCCCTCGGGCTGCGGCAAGTCCACCATGCTGCGCATTGCGGCGGGGCTGGATTTCCCGACCACGGGCCAGGTGCTGCTGGACGGCCGCGCCGTGGACGGGCCGGGCGCCGACCGGGGCATGGTGTTCCAGAGCTACACGCTTTTCCCCTGGCTGACGGTGGCCCAGAACATCCGCTTCGGCCTGCGCGAGAAGGGCGTGAGCGAGGCGCTGCAAAAGGAGCGCAGCGACTACTTCATCGCCAAGGTGGGGCTGCGCGGCTTCGAGAACCACTTTCCCAAGCAGCTGTCGGGCGGCATGCAGCAGCGCACGGCCATTGCGCGCGCGCTGGCCAACGATCCCAAGATCCTGCTCATGGACGAGCCCTTCGGCGCACTCGACAACCAGACCCGCGTGCTCATGCAGGAGCTGCTGCTGGGCATCTGGGAGGCCGAGCGCAAGACCGTGATGTTCGTCACCCACGACATCGACGAGGCCATCTTCATGGCCAACCGCGTGGCCGTGTTCAGCGCGCGGCCGGGCCGCATCAAGGCCGATATCCCCGTGAACCTGCCGCATCCGCGCCACTACACGGTCAAGACCTCGCCCGAGTTCATGGAGCTGAAAGCCCGGCTGACCGAAGAGATTCGCGCAGAGTCGCTGGCCGCTGCTGCACACTGACGCTTTTCCATGACCACTGCCCACACCATGTCTTCGCGTTCCACGGCTTCCCGACTTTCCGCAACGACGGCGGAGGTGCCCATGGCCCTGTACCAGCAGGTCAAGGACCATGTGCTGCGCAAGATCGCCGATGGCTCGCTGTCGGCCGGCGAGCGCGTGCCGTCCGAGCAGGAGCTGGTGCAGGAGTTCGGCGTGGCCCGCATGACGGCCAACCGCGCGCTGCGCGAGCTGGCCGAGCAGGGCGTGATCGTGCGCGTGGCCGGCGTGGGCTCCTTCGTGGCCGAGGAAAAGCCGCAGTCCACGCTGCTGCGCATCGCCAACATTGCCGAGGAAATCCGCCAGCGCGGCCATGACCACCGCTTCGAGCTGATCAGCGTGCGCCGCGAGTCGGCCTCGCCCGAGGCGGCGGCTTCGCTGCAGCTGTCTGCGGGCAGCTCGGTGTTCCACCTGCAGGGCGTGCATTTCGAGAACGACGTGCCCGTGCAGCTGGAAGATCGCCATGTGAACCCGCGCATGGCGCCGGACTTCATGGAGCAGGACTTCTCGCTGATCCAGCCTTCGGTGTATCTGGTGCGCAACGTGCCCTTCGACCAGATCGAGCATGTGGTGGACGCCATGCTGCCCACGCCCGAGCAGGCGCGCTGGCTGCAAATGGACGCGGACCAGCCCTGCCTGACGCTGACGCGCCGCACCTGGTACCTGGGCACGCCCGTGACCTGGGTGCACTGCGTGCATCCGGGCATGCGCTACCGGCTGGGCAGCCGCTTTCGCACCGACGGCGGATCGCACGACGGCTGAGGCCTGAAAGGCGGGGTTCCCGCTCTTGCGCTGTTCCGCTTCGATTGATATTGTATAGACAGGCATAGACATCCATCCCGGCACACCCTCCCAGACACCGACAGGGCATCACCATGAACACCATCACGACTCCCGGCCTCACCTCCCGTCCCGGCACCGCGCTGACGCTGCAGCCCGGCCAGGTCAGCCTGGCCCAGCTGCGGGCCATCCAGCAGGGCGGCGTGCGCCTGTCCATGGCGGCGCCCGCCTACGAGCGCATGCGCGCCGCCCAGGCCCATGTGCAGCACATCGTGGATGAGGACCAGGTCGTCTATGGCATCAACACCGGCTTCGGCAAGCTGGCCTCCACCAAGATCGCCCATGACCGCCTGGCAGAGCTGCAGCGCAACCTGGTGCTGTCGCATAGCGTGGGCACGGGCGATCCGCTGCCTGACGCCGTGGTGCGCCTGGTGCTGGCCACCAAGGCCGTGAGCCTGGCACGCGGCCACTCGGGCGTGCGCCCCGAGCTGGTCGATGCGCTGCTGGCCCTGGCCAACGCCGACGTGCTGCCCGTGATTCCCGCCAAGGGCTCGGTGGGTGCCTCCGGCGACCTGGCGCCGCTGTCGCACCTGGCCTGCGTGCTGATCGGCGAAGGCCAGGCCAAGATCGATGGACAGGTGGTGTCCGGCACCGAGGCCATGCGCCATGTGGGCCTGGAGCCCTTCGTGCTCGGCCCCAAGGAGGGGCTGGCCCTGCTCAACGGCACCCAGGTGTCCACGGCGCTGGCCCTGGTGGGCCTCTTCCAGGGCGAGAGCGTGTTCGCGGCCGGCCTGGTGGCGGGCTGCCTGACGCTGGAGGCCATCAAGGGCTCGGTCAAGCCGTTTGACGCCCGCATCCATGAGGCGCGCGGCCAGCTTGGCCAGATCGCCGTGGCCGCCGCCGTGCGCGAGCTGCTGGACGGCAGCGCCATCGACACCTCCCACCCCCATTGCGGCCGCGTGCAGGACCCGTACTCCATCCGCTGCGTGCCCCAGGTCATGGGCGCCTGCCTGGACAACCTCAGCCATGCGGCCCGCGTGCTGGTGATCGAGGCCAACGCCGCCTCGGACAACCCGCTGGTCTTCGACAACGGCGACGTGATCTCGGGCGGCAACTTCCACGCCGAGCCCGTGGCCTTCGCGGCCGACATCATCGCCCTGGCCCTGGCCGAGATCGGCGCCATCTCCGAGCGCCGCATGGCCCTGCTGCTGGACACCGGCCTGTCGGGCCTGCCGGCCTTCCTGATCGCCGACAGCGGCGTGAACTCGGGCTTCATGATCGCCCAGGTCACGGCCGCCGCCCTGGCTGCCGAGAACCAGTGCCTGGCCCATCCCAGCAGCGTCACCAGCCTGCCCACCTCGGCCAACCAGGAAGACCATGTCTCCATGGCCACCTACGGCGCGCGGCGCCTGGGCGAGATGGCGCGCAACACCGCCGTCATCGTGGGCGTGGAGGCCATGGCCGCCGCCCAGGGCATGGACTTCGACCGCAGCCTGAACAGCTCCGAACTGATCGAAGCGCAGTACGCGCTGATCCGCAGCCAGGTTCCGCACCTGGACCGTGACCGCTACCTGGCACCCGACATCGAAACCATGCGCCAGTGGGCGCTTGCCACGGACTGGCCCCAGGCCATCTCCCGCCACCTGCCCAGCCACCAGGCTGCCTGAACCCCGCAACCGCTCACCCCCCGCATCCAGGAGATCGCCATGAACGCCAACGACGCCATCCTCAACGCCAACGCTGCCACGGCTGCCACCAATCCCCGCTATGACGCCAGCCGCGTCATCCGCGCCCCGCGCGGCAGCGAACTGCACTGCAAGAACTGGCTGGCCGAGGCCGCCTACCGCATGCTGCAGAACAACCTGGACCCCGACGTGGCCGAGAACCCCAAGGCCCTGGTGGTCTACGGCGGCATCGGCCGCGCGGCGCGCAACTGGGAGTGCTATGACCAGATCCTGGAGTCGCTGAAAAAGCTGGAGGCCGACGAGTCGCTGCTGATCCAGTCGGGCAAGCCCGTGGGCGTGTTCAAGACGCACGAGAACGCACCGCGCGTGCTGCTGGCCAACTCCAACCTCGTGCCCCAGTGGGCGAATTGGGAGCACTTCAACGAGCTCGACCAGAAGGGCCTGTTCATGTACGGCCAGATGACGGCCGGCAGCTGGATCTACATCGGCGCCCAGGGCATCGTGCAGGGCACGTTCGAGACCTTCGTCGAGGCCGGCCGCCAGCACTACAACAACGACCTCACGGGCAAGTGGATCCTCACGGCGGGCCTGGGCGGCATGGGCGGTGCCCAGCCCCTGGCCGGCGTGCTGGCCGGCGCCTGCGTGCTGGCCATCGAATGCCAGCAAAGCAGCATCGACTTCCGCCTGCGCACGCGCTACCTGGACAAGCAGGCGCGCGACATCGACCACGCGCTGGAGCTCATCGCCCAGCACACGGCCGCGGGCGAAGCCATCTCCATCGGCCTGCTGGGCAATGCCGCCGAAATCCTGCCCGAGCTGGTGCGCCGCGCCCAGGCCGGCGGCGCCCGTCCTGACATCGTGACCGACCAGACCTCGGCCCATGACCTGATCAACGGCTACCTGCCCGTGGGCTGGACCGTGGACGAGTGGCGTGCCGCCGCCGCCGACCCGTCGCGCCATGCCCAGCTCAAGGCCGCCGCCGCCCAGGGCTGCGCCCAGCACGTGCAGGCCATGCTGGACTTCCAGGCCATGGGCATTCCCACGGTGGACTACGGCAACAACATCCGCCAGGTGGCCCTGGACCAGGGCGTGAAGAACGCCTTCGACTTCCCCGGCTTCGTGCCCGCCTACATCCGGCCGCTGTTCTGCGAGGGCAAGGGCCCGTTCCGCTGGGTGGCCCTGTCCGGCGACCCCGAGGACATCTACAAGACCGACGCCAAGATCAAGGAACTGTTCCCCGACAACAAGCACACCCACCGCTGGCTGGACATGGCGCGCGAGCGCATCAGCTTCCAGGGCCTGCCCGCGCGCATCTGCTGGCTGGGACTGGGCGAGCGCCACAAGGCGGCCCTGGCCTTCAACGAGATGGTGAAGAACGGCGAACTCAAGGCCCCCATCGTGATCGGCCGCGACCACCTGGACTGCGGCTCCGTGGCCAGCCCCAACCGCGAGACCGAATCCATGAAGGACGGCACGGACGCCGTCAGCGACTGGCCGCTGCTCAACGCCCTGCTCAACACCGCAGGCGGCGCCACCTGGGTCAGCCTGCACCACGGCGGCGGCGTGGGCATGGGCTACTCCCAGCATGCGGGCGTGGTCATCGTGGCCGACGGCACGGACGAGGCCGCCGCCCGCCTGGGCCGCGTGCTCTGGAACGATCCGGCCACCGGCGTGATGCGTCATGCCGACGCGGGCTACGACATCGCCGTGGCGGCCGCCAAGCGCCATCAGCTGAACCTGCCCATGGTCAAGTGAGCCGCTTGCAGGACACCACGGCCATGCAGCGTTTCGACCTGAACCAGATCGCCGCCAGCCCCTGGAAGAACGGGGGCGGCAGCACGCGCGAGATCGCCTGCTGGCCGCCCGGGGCGGGCATGGAGGCTTTCGGCTGGCGCATCAGCGTGGCCACCATTGACCAGCCCGGCCCGTTCTCGGCCTTTGCGGGCGTGGACCGGCAGATCATGCTGCTCGATGGCGACGGCGTGCACCTGCGCGGCGAAGGCATCGACCATGTGCTGGACGCGCGCTGGCAGCCGTTTGCCTTCTCCGGCGATGTGGCGCTGGGTTGCTCGCTGCTGGGCGGCACTTCCACCGACTTCAACGTGATGGCGCGGCGCGGCCGGTGGCGGGCGCAGGTCCAGGTGCTGGACAGCGCTGCCGACGCCGGCCGCGCCGACGCCGGCCTGTGCATGGTGCTGCAGGGCAACTGGCAGGCGGATGGCTCTGCGCTCATCCCCGGCCAGGGCCTGTGGTGGAGCGCGCCGCAGCCCGACCCGCAGCAGCTGGTGCCGCAGACCGACGACGCGCGGCTGGTGCAGGTGCTGCTGCAAGCCTGCTGACGACCCACGACATCCAAGGAATCACCCGCCATGACCGAGCCCCACGCACCCGCTTCTGCATCCGCTTGCGCACTCGCTCCATCCTCTTCGGCCGACGGCTGCTGGCAGAACATGCGCCTGGCGCCTGACATGTTCGAGGCCGGCCAGGCCGTGGGTGATGGCGAGGATGCCTGCATCGTGGTGCAGCAGGGCCGCGTGGCCTGGGTGGGGCCGCAGCAGGCCCTGCCGCCCGCATATGCGGCCCTGCCGCGCCATGACGGCCAGGGCATGCTGGCCACGCCGGGCCTGGTCGATTGCCACACCCACCTGGTCTATGGCGGCGAGCGCGCCAACGAATTCGCCATGCGCCTGGACGGCGCCAGCTACGAGGAAGTGGCACGCGCCGGCGGCGGCATCGTCTCCAGCGTGCGTGCCACGCGCGAGGCCAGCGAGGACGAGCTGTTCGCCCAGGCCCTGCCGCGCCTGCAGCAGCTGCTGGACGAGGGCGTCTGCGCCATCGAGATCAAGTCGGGCTACGGCCTGGCGCTGGAGCACGAGCGCAAGCAGCTGCGCGTGGCCCGGCGCCTGGGCCAGGCCCTGGGCGTGACCGTGCGCACCACCTTCCTGGGCGCGCATGCGCTGCCGCCCGAGTACGCAGGGCGCAGCCAGGACTACATCGACCTGGTCGCCGGCACCATGCTGCCCGCGCTGGCGGCCGAGGGCCTGGTCGATGCGGTCGATGTGTTCTGCGAGCGCATCGCCTTCTCGCTGGCCGAGACCGAGCAGGTCTTCCAGGCCGCACGCCGCCTGGGCCTGCCCGTCAAGCTGCATGCCGAGCAGCTGTCGAACATGGAGGGGGCGGCCCTCGCGGCCCGCTATGGCGCGCTGTCCTGCGACCACATCGAGCACCTGTCCGAATCCGGCATCACCGCCATGCGCGGCGCGGGTTCCGTGGCCGTGCTGCTGCCCGGCGCCTACTACACGCTGCGCGACACCCACATGCCGCCCATCGCGGGCCTGCGCGCCGCGGGCGTTCCCATGGCCGTCTCTACCGATCACAATCCGGGCACCTCCCCCTGCCTGAGCCTTTTGCTCATGGCCAACATGGCCTGCACCCTGTTCCGGCTCACCGTGCCCGAGGCCCTGGCGGGCATCACCCGCCATGCCGCGCGCGCCCTGGGCCTGCAGGACGAGCATGGCCTGATCGCGGCCGGCCGTCCCGCCCACTTCGTGCTCTGGCCCGTGCGCCATGCGGCCGAGCTGGCCTACTGGTTCGGCAGCAAGCCTGACTGCACCATCGTGCGCCAGGGCCGCATCGTGCGGACCCGCGGGCAGGGGAGCCACTGAAAGCCTGTCCCATGCCCCATGCACTGTTTCTCGATGAATTGATTTCCACCCTGGGCGCCGAAGTGGCGCAGCGCGGCGACGATGTGCCCGCGCGCTACCACACCGACTGGAGCGGCACGCCGCCCCAGCGCCCGCTGGCCCTGGTGCGCCCGCGCAGCACCGACGAGGTCAGCGCGCTCATGCGCCTGTGCACGGCCCACCGCGTGCCTGTCGTGCCCCAGGGCGGGCTCACGGGCCTGGCCGGCGCGGCCGTGCCCGTGGCGGGTGCCGTGGCCGTCTCCATGGAGCGCATGAACGCCATCGAGGACGTGAACGCGCGCACCGCGCTGATGACCGTGCAGGCCGGCGCCACGCTGCAGGCCGTGCAGGAGGCGGCCGTGGCCGCAGGCATGGTCTTCGGCGTGGACCTGGGCGCGCGCGGCAGCTGCCAGATCGGCGGCAACGTGGCCACCAATGCGGGCGGCAACGGCGTGCTGCAGCACGGCATGATGCGCGAGCAGGTGCTGGGCCTGGAGGTGGTGCTGGCCGACGGCACGGTGCTGCCCATGCTGCGCCCCATGCTCAAGAACAACACGGGCTACGACCTCAAGCAGTTCTTCATCGGCTCGGAGGGCACGCTGGGCATCGTCACGCGCGTGCTGCTGCGCCTGCGTCCCGCGCCCCAGGCCCGCGCCACGGCCCTGGTGGCCGTGCCGGACTTCGATGCGGCGCTGTCCGTGCTCTCGCGCATGCAGTCGCGCTTCGGCAATGGCGTGGCGGCCTTCGAGCTGATGTGGGACAGCTTCATCCAGGCCTCCATCCGCTGGCAGAAGCTGCAGCCGCCCTTTGGCCAGGCGCATGCGCTGCTGGCCCTGATCGATGTGGACGGCAAGGACGAGGCCACGCTGCGCGCCGACGTGGAAGAGGCCTTGGGCGAGGCCATGGAGGCCGGCGAGGTGGCCGATGCCGTCATCGCCCAGTCCGTGGCACAGGCGCGCCAGCTGTGGAAGCTGCGCGAGGCGCCGGCCGAGCTCAACACGAACATGCATCCGCCCGTCAACTTCGACGTCAGCCTGCCCCAGGCCGACATCGGCCGCTTCGCCGATGCCTGCCGCGCCGCGTTCGACGCGCGCTGGCCCGGCCACCACTCGCTGTTCTTCGGCCATGTGGGCGACGGCAACCTGCATGTCTCGGTGGACGGTGCCACCGCCAACGGCGACTGCGAAGGCGTCGAGGCCGCGCTGTACCACCTGGTCGGCGAGTTCGGCGGCAGCGTCTCGGCCGAGCACGGCATCGGCCTGCACAAGAAGCCCTATCTCGGCGCCAGCCGCACGCCGGCCGAACTGGCCGTGATGCGCGCCATCAAGCAGGCGCTGGACCCCCTGCATCTGTTCAACCCCGGCAAGGTATTCGACCTATGAACGCTCCCGCCATCCACGCGATCCACACCCTGGCACGCCCCGAAGTGCCGCCGCTGCCGCCGTACAACGCAGGCCTGTCCTCCGAGGCCGTGCGGGCGCGCTACGGCGTCACCGAGATCTCGCGGCTGGCGAGCAACGAGAACCCCTTTGGCGCCAGCCCTGCCGTGGCCCGCGCCCTGGCCGACCTGGCCCTGCATGTGGGCACCTATCCCGATGCGCAATGCACGGCGCTGCGCGCGGCCATCGCGGCGCGCACCGGCGTGCCGGCCGAGGCCATTGCCGTGGGCAACGGCTCCGAGGACATCCTGCAGATGCTGTGCCAGGCGTTTCTCTCGCCCGGCGACCGCGTGCTCACCCAGCGCCCGGCCTTCGGCCTGCACGAGATCTACCCGCGCATGATGGGCGCCCGCGTCGAGCTGCTGGAGCTGACGCCCGCGCTGGACTTCGATGTCGCTGCCTGGTGCCAGGCGCTGGCGCGCGGCCCCAAGATCGCCATGCTGGCCAATCCCTCCAATCCCGTGGGCTGCATGTTCAGCGCCGGCGATTTCGCGCGCCTGCTGGACGCCACGCCGCCGCAGACCCTGCTGGTGGTGGACGAGGCCTACTACGAGTACGCCCTGCACGCCGACGGCTACCCCGACGTGCTGGCCCTGCTGCGCGGCCGCGCCATGCCCTGGATCGTGCTGCGCACCTTCTCCAAGGCCTGGGGCCTGGCCGGCCTGCGCGTGGGCTATGGCCTGGCCAGCGACGCGGCCCTGGTGCAACTGCTGGACCGCGTGCGCACGCCCTTCAACGTCAACCAGGCGGCCCAGGCGGCGGCGCTGGCTGCCTGGGGCGATGAGGGCTTCATGCAGCGCGGCGTGGCCGAGACCGTGCGCCTGCGCGATGTGCTGGCGCAGCGGCTGGCCGCCCTGCCTGCACTGCCCGCACTTCGTATGGCGCCTTCGGCGGCCAACTTCCTGTTCATCGACATCGGCCGTCCCAACGGCCCCGTGAACGAGGCGCTGCTGGCCCGGGGCATCATCACCAAGCCCTGGAAGGAGCCGGGCTTCGAGCACTTCATCCGCGTCTCCGTGGGCACCGAGGCCGACAACGAACGCTTCGTGCGCGCGCTGGCCGACATCCTGGAGGCCGGGCAATGAGCGGCATCGACCCGACACCCGACAGCCGCACGCTGTTCGCCGAGCACGCGCTGCTGCCCACGGGCTGGGCGCGCAATGTGCTGCTGCGCTGGGATGGCGCAGGAAGCCTGCAGGCCGTACAGGCCGACGCACAGCCGGGCAGCGCGCCGCGCGCGCCCGGCCCCGTGCTGCCTGGCATGCCCAACCTGCACTCGCATGCCTTCCAGCGCGCCTTTGCGGGCCTGACCGAATACCGCGCCGAGGCCCAGGACAGCTTCTGGAGCTGGCGCGACCTCATGTACCGCTTTGCCGCGCGCATCACGCCCGAGTCGCTGGAGGCCATCGCCACCTGGCTGTACGTGGAGATGCTGGAGGCCGGCTACACCTCGGTCTGCGAATTCCATTACGTGCACCACGACCGGGATGGCCGGCCCTATGCCGAAGACGCCACGCTGTCCCTGGCCCTGCTGCGCGCCGCGCGCAAGGCCGGCATGGGCATCACCCTGCTGCCCGTGCTCTACCAGACCAGCGGCTTCGGCGGCAAGCCGCCGCGCGCCGACCAGGCGCGCTTCATCCGCAGCACCGACAACATGCTGGCCCTGCTGCAGCGTCTGCTGCCCGAGGCCCGTGCCCAGGGCGCGGCCCTGGGCCTGGCGCCGCACTCGCTGCGCGCCGTGCCGCCCGACAGTCTGCGCGTGGCCGTGGAGGGCCTGACGGCGCTGGACGCGCGCGCGCCCGTCCACATCCACATTGCCGAGCAGACCCAGGAGGTGGACGACTGCCTGGCCTGGAGCGGCCAGCGCCCCGTGCAATGGCTGCTGGAGCATGCCCCCGTGGACGCGCGCTGGTGCCTGGTCCATGCCACCCACATGACGCCCGGTGAATACGCGGGCGCCGCGCGCAGCGGCGCCGTGGCGGGCATCTGCCCCACCACCGAGGCCAACCTGGGCGATGGCATCTTCGACATGCCGCAATGGCTGGGCCACGGCGGCGCCTGGGGCGTGGGCTCGGACAGCCATGCCTGCGTCAACGCGGCCGAGGAACTGCTGATGCTCGAATACAGCCAGCGCCTGTCGCTGCGCCAGCGCAATGTGCTGGCAGGCCCCGACCCGCAGGTGGGCACCGCGCTGTGGACCGCCGCCGTGCAGGGCGGCGCCCAGGCCGCAGGCCGCCCCGTGGCCGGGCTGGCCGTGGGCCAGCAGGCCGACTTCCTGGCGCTGGATGCAGGCCATGTGGCACTGGCCGGCCTGCCGGTGCAGGCCATGGTCTCGGCCCATGTCTTCGGCAGCCACCGCAGCAGCGCCCTGCACAGCCTCTGGGTGGGCGGCGAGCGCCGCGTGCAGGCTGGACGGCATGCGCTGCACGAGGCGGCAGCCCATGGCTTTGTCGCGGCCCGCACGGCCACCCTGCAATCCTGAGGCACCCGCATGCCATGGGCCCGCAAAATCCGCCAGAAACGTTCCAGAATCACACCATGACCGATACCGCTCCCCCTCCCTTCGTCTTCCACCAGGGCACGGCGCCACTGCTGATCTCCATGCCGCATGCGGGCACCCATGTGCCGCCCGACATCGCCGCGCGCCTGACCGAGGAAGCCCGCCACGTGCCCGACACCGACTGGCACCTGCCGCGCCTGTACGAGTTCGCCAAGGCCATGGGCGCCTCCATCCTCGTGGCCACGCATTCGCGCTATGTGGTGGACCTGAACCGTCCGCCCGATGGCGCCAGCCTCTACCCGGGCCAGAGCGTCACCGGCCTGTGCCCCGTGGACACCTTCGACGACACGCCGCTGTACGCCGACCCGGCCGATGTGCCCGCAGACGCCGAGATCGCCGCGCGCCGCGAAGCCATCTGGGGCCCGTACCACGCACAGCTGCGCGCCGAACTGGACCGCCTCAAGGCCGTGCACGGCACCGTGGCGCTGTGGGACGCGCACTCCATCCGCTCGGTGCTGCCGCGTTTCTTCGAAGGCAAGCTGCCCGACCTGAACCTGGGCACCGGCAAGGGCACGAGCTGCGCGCTGGAGCTGGCCGAGCATCTGCTGGCCATTGCGCAGACTGCGCCGGGCCACACCGCCATACTCAACGGCCGCTTCACGGGCGGCTACATCACGCGCCACTACGGCCAGCCCGAGGCCGGCATCCACGCCGTGCAGCTGGAGATGACGCAGTGCAGCTACATGCAGGAAGCCCTGCCCTTCGACTACCTGCCCGAGCGCGCCGAACAGATCCAGCCCACGCTGCAGCGCATGCTGCAGGCGGTGCTGGACTTCGTCACGACACGGCGCGTGTCCTGATCAGCCTTCGTCGTGGCAGTGGCCCGGGCAGGGTCCGCCCATGGCCACGGGCGGCGGGTCGCCCAGCCAGCGGCGCGGCCCGGGGCCATTCTGTGCGCACAGGTCGCCGGGGTTGTGCAGCACGCAGTGGCGCAGCGACAGGCAACCGCAGCCAATGCACTGGTCCAGGCTCTCGCTGAGCCGCTGCAGCTCGCCTATGCGGTCGTCCAGCCGCTGCTTCCAGACCCGCGACATCTTCTGCCAGTCCCCGCCCGTGGGGACATGGCGGCTGGGCAGCTTGGCTAGCTGCACGGCGATCTCCTCCAGCGTGAAGCCGATGCGCTGGGCGAACACCACGAAGGCGATGCGCCGCAGCGACGAGCGGTGGTAGCGCCGGTGGCCGCTGGCGCTGCGCACGGACTCGATCAGGTTCAGCGACTCGTAAAAGCGCAGCGCCGAGGCCTTGACCCCGCTGCGCTGCGCCACGTCGCCGATGCTGAGCAGCGGATCATCCTCGGTTTTCATGGTGGCTTTCCTTTGTGGCTTGACTTCAAGTTCACTTGAACTCGAAGAATGCGGCCATTCTGAGCGAAAGCGCAGGAACAGGGCAACCGGGTCTGTACCGCCCATGCGAGCGTCCTGGCCGGACTGCGAAATTCTTTGGCTGAGTGCTGCAATGACGCAGCTGCCGTTCATTCATACAGTAATGGGTCTCATTTGTATTGAATGGCATCGGCCGGAGGTTTCCATGTATATCGACAGCAGCAGCTTTCCCCTGGTCCGCATGGGCTACGAGCGCGACAAGGCCGTGCCCGTGGACCGCTTGCTGGAGGATTTCTCGGCCCTGCTGGCCCGCGGCCAGGCCTTTGTCTTCTTCAGCGACGGCGACATGTCCCAGGAGGAGCGCTCGCCCGAGGAGCGCAAGCAGGTCGTGCTGTGGATGAAGGCCCGCCGCCCCGAGCTCAAAAGCCTGGTGCGCGCCCTGGTCCACGCCGAGCCCGATGCGCGAAAGCGCGCCGAGGCCGAGGCCTTCGCACAGATGTTCGGCAAGGCCTGGGGCTATCCCATGCTGCTGGTGGCCTCCCCCGAGGAGGCGCAGCAGCGTGCACGGGAGCTGCTCGGGTCCGATTGATGACCGATTGACATGAACTGAGAGAAACACCATGAATGCCGTGGATTCAGCCCTGCTCAAAGTCCTGCCCGAGAGGTGGGACCCCGACCATGTGGACCGTCCCGTGATCGTCCTGCCCATGCGGTCGGGCCCCGGCGACTGGGGGATGAACTTCCATGCCCACCGCAAGAGCCAGCTCATGGTCACCCATGCGGGGCTGATCACGCTGGAGACCGATGCGGGCGTCTGCGTGGTGCCGCCGCGCAGCGCAGCCTGGATTCCGGGCGGCACGCTGCACCGCGTCAGCTGCAGCGGTGCGGCCAGCGGCTACGTGGTCTTTGTCGAGGCAGGGGCCGTGCGCCCCGTGCCCGGACCTTGCCATGCGCTGGCCGTCTCGCCCTTTCTCAGTGCGCTGCTGGACCGCGTGCAGGGCCTGCCGCAGGACTACGAGCCCGACAGCGGCGATGGCCGGCTCATGCAGGTGCTGCTCGACGAGATCCAGGCGGCGCAGCCCGAAGGACTGCACCTGCCCCTGCCGCACGACCGGCGCCTGCGCCGCATGACCAACGCCCTGTGCGAGCAGCCGCAGCTGCAGGCACGGCTGGCCGACTGGGCCCAGCGCATCGGCATGAGCGAGCGCAGCATGACGCGGCTGTTCCTGGCCGAGACCGGGCTTACGGTCAACCAGTGGCGCCGCCAGCTGCATGTGCTCACCGCACTGCAAAAGCTGTCCGAGGGGCTGCGCATACAGACCGTGGCAGATGCCCTGGGCTACGAGAGCGCACCCGCCTTCGTGACCATGTTCCGCAAGGCGGTGGGCACTTCGCCGCGCCGCTTCCTGGCGCTGCGCAGCGCACCCTTGGCGGGCGGCGGCGCAGGCCTCTGAGGCCTGCGGCCCCGTGAACATCACGACAGCCGCAGCCCCAGGCCCAGCAGCACGGCCACCACCATCGCAGCGGCAAAGACATCCCAGCGCCGTATGCGCCGGTAGCGCAGGAGCAGGACCAGCACGATGCCGATCAGCGTGATCAGGCGTGCCTGGAACACCGTGCCCAGCAAGAAGCAGATCACGATCTGCGTCCAGTAGGTCAGCAGGCCGGGCATCGGCGATGGGCCGGGTGCCTGGGCGTCGGGGCTCGGCGCCTGTGCGGGCTGCTGCGGCGTGTCCACGGCCGGCCGTGCGGCCGCAGCTGCCTGGGCGCGTGCGGCCTCGCGCTCTTGCAGCCGCTGTTCGCGCCGCTGCTGGTCGGTTTTCTCGATCACGGGTGCCGCCGGCTCGGCCGGCTGCCACCACGTCTTGCCGCTGGCCAGCGCAGGCGCCTGCCCGCTGGCGGCCAGACGCCGGAACTGTGCGCTTGCGGGCGGCTGCGCACGCGCCGCCGCGCGGTCCTGCCGGCTGGCCTGCAGCAGGGCATCGTTGGCGCGGTCGATGGGGCTGCGTGTGAGCTGGCGGGCCTGGCCCAGCAGCGGGCCGCCCTGCACGGGGTCGACCTGGTACACGAACTGCGCCAGTCCCAGCAATTGCGAGGGCTGGGCTGCCTGCCCCTGCCAGTGCGCCGGCTTGCCGGCGCTGGCCTGCGTGGCGCGGTGCAGGGCGGCGCGCAGGCGCCTGCGCGTCTCGCGCGATACGCCGGGCTTGTCCGCGTTCACCACCAGCCCCGTGACCTCCTGGCGGCGGCCCTTGCGCATCACGCGCTCCTTGTCGGGGTGGGGCGTGAAGCCTTCGTCGCGCAGTATCCAGCGCACGCGGCCCAGCAGCCGGCCCACGTTGTCGCGCGCGGCCTCGCCCGAGGCGGAGAAGGTCAGGTCGTCCGCATAGCGCGTGTACACAAAGCCCAGCTGCCTGGCCAGGCCCAGCAGGCGCCGGTCCAGGCGGCGGCACAGCAGGTTGGTGAGCATGGGGCTGGTGGGCGCGCCCTGGGGCAGCACGCGCTCGCGCGCCTTGCCGCCGACGAAGAGCTTCTCGCCATCCACCTGCCAGGCCTGGGCGCGGTTTTCGCTGCACAGCAGGGCCAGGAGGGTGGCCATGGCCTCGCCATAGCCCAGATGCCGGAACACGCCCTTGATGCGGCCGAAGGCAATGCTGGGAAAGAAGTCCTTCACGTCCAGGTTGATGACCACGTCGTGGCCCGCATGCGGCGCGGCATTGCTCACGATGGAGCGGCCGGCCAGGAAGCCGTGCGCGGCATCGTGCGCGGGCACCTTGGCGAGGATGTTGTCCAGCACCCAGTACTGCGCGCGCTTGAGGCGCGGCATGGGTGCGGAGATCAGCCGCTCGCCGCCGGTCTTCTTGGGCAGGGTGAACGAGTGGTAGTGGTGGGTGCGGGCCACCTCGCGGTGAAAGCCCAGGAAACGCAGCTCGGCCACGGTGATGCCCATGGCATCGGCCAGTTGCGCCGCATCGGCAAGTTCCGGCAGGCCATGCCGGGCCAGCCTTTGCGGGTCGGCCTGCCGGCGTTCCCCGGCAGCAGGCTGTGCCTCACCGGCCTGCGGTCCCTGCAGGGCAGCGGAGACGCCGGGGCCCAGATAGCCCACGTGCGTGGCCCGCTTCGCATGCCAGGCCAGCGCCTTGTCGTGGCGCTCCTGGGCCTGGCGGCGTTTGGTTTCCTCGCGCTGGGCCAGCGCCTTTTGCATGCGCTCCTTGCGCATCTGGCGCAATGCGCGCTCGGGGTTGTGGCGCACGGCGATCTGCTGGCGCAGCTCGGCCAGCTCGCGCTGCAGCTCGCCCTCGCGCTGGATGTGGGCGGCGGCCAGCTGCGGCTGTCCCTCGTCCTTGGGCCAGAAGCCCAGGCGCTGCATCTCGTCGAGGATGACTTCCTGTTTGCTAGAGGCCTTGATGCGCTCGTAGATCTCGGCGCGTGTGGGTTGCGGCTGGCTCATGCGGCCACCCCGGCAAGGCGGGCCCGGCCGCTGTGCGGCGGGCAAAGAAATGGAGCGACGCGCTTCTCGTCGAAGAGCCCGCAGGGCTCACGGGACGGGAGCTGTTCGCTCGACGCCACCCCGCGACGGTATGCGTGTTTCGCTTGTAGCAAGCCACTCAGGAAAACGCATACCGTCGCTGGGGTGGCACAGTGAAAACGGCGCCCGTGGTGCATGAAACGGCAGTTCACAAGGGTGGCGAAACACCACCCGGATTGCAAGAGCCTGCGCGTCGCTCCGCGTGGCAGTGTAGAGCAATTGAAGCGGTTCACGCGATTTCTCCTTGTCCTGCGGCCTTCATCTGCGGGCCGGTCGGCTGGCGGGCGGCATCGAGCTGGGGCTGCGCCACCAGGCGCAGCGCAATCATGTGCTCGCAGGGCCCCTGGCGCAGCCGGTACTGCTGGTAGTCGTTGCAGCTGCAGCGCGCATCGGTCAGGCGCTCGTCGGCATCGAGTTCGAGCTGGGTGTCGAACAGGCGCTTGCCGTCGGCGCGCGGGATCTGGCCGGTGATGCGGCTGAACCCGTCCTTGCGGTCGATGCGCGGCGGGGCAATGGCCTTGCCGCGCACCAGGGCCAGCGCCTTGTCTTGCTCGGGGTTGGCGGGCTGCAATTGCTGCGCCGTCAGCGGCTCGCGCAGCAGCTCGCGCCAGGCGTAGCGCCCGGCGTCCAGGTCGTAGACCGCGCGCCCGGCCTGCATCCAGCGTGTCATGGCCGTGTGCACCTGGGCAGTGGACAGGCCCGTGGCCTGGGCCAGTTCCTGCGCGCCGGCCTGCCAGCACGACTGCAGCTGCCGGCCCACGGCCTCGACCTGGGCGGGCGTGACCTCGGCCTGCGGCGCCATCAGGTGAAAGCGTGCGCTGGCGGCCCAGTCGTTGGCACTCCAGCCCGACAGGCCCAGCGTGACCGTGACCAGGCCCAGCTCGATCACCCAGAAGCTGGGCATGCCGCTGCCCAGCAGGTGCACGCGCACGCGCGTGGCCTGGGAGATCAGCCGCTCCAGCGTGAGCAGGCGGCGGCGCCCCCACAGGCGGATGGTGCCGCCGCCCGTGCCCATGGCATCGCTGACGACGTGCGAGCGCCGGGTGGCCAGGCGTTCCTCCCAGGGCTCGAAGACCACGGTGGGCGGCTGTCCCGGCGCCAGCTCGAAGCGCAGCGCGCGCGGGCCATGGCGCTCGCGCCGGGCACGCAGCCGCGCGCAGATGTTGAACAGGTCCATGGGGTGCAGCTCCAGCACGGTGGCAGGCAGGGCCATGGCGCTGGAGACCTGCACGAAGCCGCGCAGCCAGCTGTCTGGCAGGTCGATCTTTTCCTCGCGCAGCGCGGGGTCGCCGCCCACCTGCACGGCAAAGCCTGCCGGGTCCAGTGTCAGCCGCGTGTCCCGGTAGTTGCGGATCTTCTGGAATTCTTCGTAGAGGCTGGCCGAGTAATCGATGTTGGTCGTGCCGCAGATGCGCTCGCCCGCATGCTCGAAGGCCTCGTGCCGGATGCTGACCGCGCAGTAGCTCGATTCGTCCTGGCTGAAGGCCTCGAACAGCAGCCGGTCCGGGTGCACGGTGATCACGGGGTCCAGCACATACCAGGCATCGCGGTTGGCCACGAACAGCCAGTCGAAGTACTTGCGCTGGGCCTTGTAGAAGGGGGAGAGCACCTGGTTGCGGGTCTCGCGCAGGTTCTTGAGTTCGGCGCTGATTTCCTTGGCGCGCGCCTGGGCGCCGCCGGTGTCGGCCATGAAGGTGGCCAGCATTTGCGCTTCGTGCTCCTGCAGCCATTCGCGGTAGGCCGTCTTGTCGCGGCCGCGCGTGCGCAAGTCGCTGACCACCACGCTGTGCAGCGCGGACAGCCCTTCGCGCACCTGCAGGTAGGCCGGGCCGTCGCGCCGGAGCAGGCCGTCGAAGCGCGTGGGTGGGCGCAGCAGGTCGGGCGCGAAGGAGAAGGCCTGCTCGGCCGCCGTGTCGTTGACCTGCGTGCTGCCGTAGTACTGATAGCGAAATTCCATGTCCGATCGACTCCGTGCCTTGTTGCGTCGCTCAGGTTGAAGACGGGGCCTGGCCGCGCCGCTCCGCCGCCAGGGGCTGCATGAAGCTTTGCGCCAGCTGGGGATGGCGTTGCACGATGTCGCGCAGCCCGGCCACATAGTCGGGCTGGTCGGCATGGCTGGCGCTGACCACCTGCCGCGCAAAGATGGCCGCCACCACGGCGGCGGTCTCGGGCGCCTGCACCTGGCTGCGCAGGAAATGCAGCACGCGCGTCTTGCTGGCGCGCGCGCGGTGCACCTGGCTGAGCACGGCCAGGAAGTAGGGCTGCAGCTCCTGCAGGCGCGCCGCGCGCTGCGGTGCGGGCTCGTCGGGCAGGGCGAGCAGCCATTGCGTGACGAACAGCTGCACGCTGGTGGCGGGGTGCTGGGCCAGGCGCGTGAGGAAGAGGCTGGCCTCGGGCGCGCTCATGTGCTGCGCGAGCCGCTGGCGGCCCAGGGCCTGCACCCAGGGCTGGGCGTGATCGACCCAGCCGAGCAGCAGCTGCGGCGACAGGGCGCCGTCCGGCAACCGCTGGCCGAACATCTCGCGTGCGTACTGCTGCGTGTCGGCAAACAGGGCGTCGGCCAGCGGCAGCAGCTGTTCGGCCTGCTCGGGCAGGGTCCGGTCCATGGGGGTGAGCTGCGCATCGATGCTCTGGCGGCTCAAGGCGCGCACGTCGGCATCGGCATGCCGTGCCAGCGTGGACCACTGGCGCAGCGTGTAGGCCTGCAGGTCCAGCGCCTTCAGGCCCCAGGCGCCGTAGCGCTGTGCGCCCTTGGCCTGCGCCTGCAGGGCGCGCCAGATGCCCGAGGCATCGCGGGCCGGGGCCACGGCGGCCAGCGGGCCGGTGAGCAGCCGCAGCGCCGCGTCGTGCACGCCTTCGGCCTTTTCCGCGCGGAACAGCACTTCGTGCAGGCGTTCGGCGATCTGGGCGTTGCAGCGCGTGTTGTAGAGGGGGATGCCGGCCAGGCGCTCGACCAGGGGCGCTGCCGCTGCACGCAAGGCGGCATGCGGTGATACGGCGAATTCGGCCAGCATGGCGGCCTGCTCGCACAGCAGGTCATCGGCCAGGCTGCCCATGAGCCGGATGCCGCAGGCCATGCGCGCAGGTTCCTCGGACTCCAGCAGCCCGCGCAACGCCGCCGGGGGCAGGCTCCGCAGGCCCTGCGGATGCGCCAGCAGCCAGGTGGTGGCCATCTCCACCAGCGCCGTCACCGAATGCGCCAGCAGGTGGTGCAGCGGCGGGGCCGGGACGTTGGCGGCCTGCGCAGCCAGCGGGCCGTTGCCATCGAACAGCGCCTGCACGGCATCGCGGATATCGGCCAGCGCGGGGCTTTCGGCGTCCAGCGTGGGCAGCGCCGCCAGCAAGCCCAGGGCCACGGCTGCACCATCGGCATAAAACAGCAGGGCCAGGCCCTGGGTGCGCGAGCTGGCGGCCGGTGACAGCAGCAGGGCGGCCACCAGTTCGGCATCGCGCGCGGCGCCTGCGCGGTCACGCGACAGCCAGGCGCCCAGGTAGCTGGCGGCAGGCCCGTCGCCGCATTGCGCAAGCGCCAGCAGCCAGGGCCGGCGTGCCGCATCGTCGGTCAGCGAGACCATGCGCTGCTGCGCGATCTGAAGGCCCAGCGCAGCCGCCGGTGCATAGGTTTTGTGCAGCAGCGGCGCGGTGGCCGCTGCATCGAGGCCGTCCAGAAAGGCCTTCTGGTCCTGCAGGGCGCGCGTGAGCGACCACAGCAGCAGCGTGGACTGCGAACGGCCCACCAGTTGCAGCAGTTGCCCGGGGTGGGCGTCCCACATGGCCGAAAGCCCTTCCACGCGCTGCGCGGGCAGCTGCTGCAGGTCCAGCGGCTCGTCGGTGTACCAGGTGTGGGCGCGGGCCGAGGCATGCAGTTGCGGCCAGCGTGGCAACAGCAGCCGGGCGGCGAGCAGCCAGCGCGATTCGGGCAGGCGGCCGGAGCGCGAGGCAGGCTGGCCCGCGCAGCAGCGGTCCATGGCCTGGAGCAGGGCTGCGGCATGGGCGGCGCTTTCGCTGTGGTCGGCCGAGGCCATGCGCCGCAGCTGGCGCCAGCCGCGCAGGCGCAGGTACAGCGAGGTGTCGCGGCTGAAGACGGCACCCTCGTCGCGCGGGCCATCGAAGCGCGCATGCAGCACGGCCAGCAGGGCGTGGTCGCGCCGCCACTCGGCACGCTTGTGGATGCGCCGCAGGGCCGGCCACCAGGCGCGCGTGAAGGGGATGCGCTCCATCCAGGCCAGCAGCTGCTGGTGGACGGCGCCGTCGTGCGCGCCCAGCGCATCGGCCGCCAGCAGCGCCTGTGGCCCAAGTGCCTGGAAGAAGGCCTGTTCGGCCTGCGGTCCGTCCTCTTTCGGGCCGTTTTCCTGCGGGGGGATCCCGGCCCACTGCGCCTGGTACTCCTGCAGCGCCGCCTGGCGTTCCTGCGGCGCGAGCAGGGCCAGCCAGGCCTGGTGCGCCAGATCGCGCGTGGCCTCGCTGGTGCCGCGTTGCGACAGCGCCTGCAGGGCCACCGCCGCGCCGCCATCGCCCAGGCGCCCGATGAGGTAGGCCAGGCAGTAGTCGAGCAGATCGTCCCCCGTGCCCAGCAGTGCCACCAGGCGTGGAACCTGGGCATGCAGCAGGCGCTGGGCGGCGCCGCCGCGCGCGGGGTCCGCATACTCGGCCAGCCGCCACACCAGCCGGGCCTGCTGGCCCGAGGGCATCAGCCGCCAGGCGCTGCCGTCCAGGCGTTTGCACAGGGCGGAAATGGCGCCGGCCTGCAGGGCCGACTCCGGCAGGCCTGGCGGCACCGTGGCCTGTTCCCGGGCCGGGCTGGGGGAGGGCGCCGGGCCTGCTTCAGCATCCAGCTCCGCAAAGCCCTCATGGGACTGCAGCACATCGCCCGCGCCCAGGCGCTGGCGCAGGTAGGCCAGCGCGCGCTGGCGTGCAGGCTCCAGCGCCTGGGGCAAGGGGGTGAGCGTGCTGTCATCGACCTGCGCGACGACGCCGGCCTTCAATTGCGTGACCTGCAAGGTCACGACATGGCGCGCTGCGGTGGCCGTGGTGTCGCCGCCCGGCATCTCCAGGGCCAGCACCCTCACGGTGCTGATGCGTTCGTTGCGTCCCTGTGGCCGGGACAGTGTGGCGTGAGCAAGCAGATTCATGCGGCAGGCATCCAGTGCTTTTCCATGGAGGGTGTCGGCGTTCGTCGGCGTTCGTCGGCGTTTTTTGGCGGTACCTGGCGGTTCCTGGCAATGCCTGGCCGCCACCCTGGGTCAGATGGCCTTGCAGTGTAGTGGTGGCGTCCTGCAGGTGCGGCAACGCGCGTGTGTCCGTCTGTGCGCGCCTGTCCAGGTCTTCTCAGGTCGTTCCTGGTCAATTGCCGCTGCGCTTGTCCGATCCGGCCAGCGATGTCCCCGGCAAACCGTCCTCAATTTTCGTGGTGTCTTTGCGCGCGGATCTTGACTTCAAGTTCACTTGAACTTGAAGAATGCAACCCATTGTGAGCAACCGCCTGGAAGGCCTCCAGTGCCTGCGGTCCCGCCCCTTTTTCCGGCCCCGCCGCAGCCCCGGCAGCAGGGCCTTGCCCATCCCCCTCAAGGAGAGTCGATCCATGCCCGTTCTTCCACCGCCGCCGTTGCGGCGTGCCCTGTTCGGAGGCGCCCTGGCGGCGCTGGCCCTGCTTGCCGGCTGCCGCCCGCAGGCCGTGGGCGATGCCCACGCCAGCGACGGCCCGCCGCCTGCGCCCGAGGTGCTGGTGAGCGAGGTCGTGCCGGCCAGCGTGCGTGTCTGGGACGAGTTCAACGGCCGCATCGATGCCGTGGAGTCGGTCCAACTGCGCCCGCGCGTGTCGGGCTATATCGAGCGCATTGCCTTCAGCGAGGGGCAGGAGGTCAGGAAGGGCCAGTTGCTGTTCGTGATCGACCAGCGGCCCTACCGTGCCGCCCTGGCCAGCGCCGAGGCCGAGCTGGAGCGCACGCGTGCAGGCGCCGCGCTGGCCCGCACCCAGGACCAGCGCGCCCGCCAGCTGGTTGCCGAGCATGCCGTCTCGCGCGAGGAAGCCGATACGCGCGCCGGCGCCCTGGCCCAGAGCGCCGCCCAGGTGCGTGCCGCCGAGGCCGCGCTGGCGGCAGCCCGGCTCAACCTGGATTTCACCGAGGTGCGCGCGCCGGTCTCCGGCCGCGCGGGCCGCGCCCTGCTCACCGTGGGCAACCTGGCCCAGGCCGACCAGAGCGTGCTGACCACCGTGGTTTCGCAGGACCCGGTGTATGTCTACTTCGATGCGGATGAGCACAGCTTCCTGCGGCAGCAGCAGGCCGCCAAGGACACCAAGGGGCGGCCCGGCGTGCAGCGGCCCGTGCGTGTGGGGCTGGCTGGCGACGAAGGCTTTCCGCATGCGGGCAGCCTGGACTTCACCGACAACCAGCTCAACGCGGGCACGGGCACGGTGCGCATGCGCGCCCGCCTGCCCAATCCCGACCGCCTGCTGACGCCGGGCCTGTTCGCGCGTGTGCAACTGCAAGACGCGCAGGGCCTGGGCGGCGAGCGGCAGACGCTGCTGATCGACGACAAGGCCGTGCTCACCGACCAGGACCGCAAGTACGTGTATGTGGTGGGTGAGGGCAACAAGGCCGAGCGCCGTGACCTGGTGCTGGGCCGCATGGTCGATGGCCGACGCGTGGTGGACAAGGGGCTGGCAGCGGGCGACCACCTCGTGGTCGGCGGCCTGCAGCGCATCTACTACCCCGGCATGCCGATCAGCCCCAAGCCTGCGCCCGGCGACGGGCAGGCGGCGGTGGCCAAGGCGCCGGCCGTGGCCGCGCAGTGAACCGGGAAGCACCATGGACTTCTCCAAATTCTTCATAGACCGGCCGATCTTCGCGGTCGTGCTCTCCATCATCCTGTTCGCCGTGGGGCTGGTCGCGATTCCGCAGCTGCCCGTGGGCGAGTATCCCGAGGTCGTGCCGCCCAGCGTGGTGGTGCGCGCCACCTATCCGGGCGCCAATCCCAAGGAGGTCGCCGAGTCGGTGGCCGTGCCGCTGGAGGAGGCCATCAACGGCGTCGAAGGCCTGATGTACATGAAGTCGGTCGCGGCGTCCGACGGCAGCCTGCAGGTGGTCTCCACCTTCCGCCCCGACGTCGATCCCGACACGGCCGCCGTGCGCGTGCAAAACCGCGTCAGCCAGGCCCAGAGCCGTCTGCCCGAGGAGGTGCGCCAGTTCGGCGTGACCACGCAAAAGCAGTCGTCCACGCCGCTGATGTACGTGGGCCTGGTCTCCCAGGACGGCCAGCATGACGCGCTGTACCTGCGCAACTACGTCACGCTCAAGATCAAGGACGTGCTGGCACGCATTCCGGGCATTGGCGACGTGGGCATCTACGGCGCGGGCGACTACGCCATGCGCGTGTGGCTGGACCCGGACAAGGTGGCCGCGCGCCAGCTCACGGCGCCCGAGGTGATTGCCGCCATCCGCGAGCAGAACATCCAGGTCTCGGCCGGGCAGTTGGGCGCGCAGCCCAGTCCGCAGAGCGCGGACAAGCTGCTGTCCATCAACGTGCGCGGGCGGCTGAAGACGCCCGAGGAATTCGGCAGCATTGTGCTCAAGGGCGGCGCGGACGGCCAGGTCGTGCGCCTGGCCGACGTGGCGCGCATCGAGCTGGGCGCCAGCGACTACACGCTGCGCTCGTGGAGCGACAAGAAGAACATGGCGGCCGTCGGCATCTTCCTGTCGCCCGGCGCCAATGCGCTGGGCGTGGCCGAGCAGGTCTACGCGGCCATGGACAAGCTGTCCCAGGACCTGCCCGAGGGCGTGGCCTTCGAGACGGTCTGGGACCCCACGGTCTTCGTGCGCGACTCCATCAAGGCGGTGCAGAGCACGCTGATCGAGGCCGTCATCCTCGTGGTGCTGGTGGTCATCGTCTTCCTGCAGACCTGGCGCGCCTCCATCATTCCGCTGCTGGCCGTGCCCGTGTCCATCGTCGGCACCTTCGCGGGGCTGTACCTGCTGGGCTACTCCATCAACACGCTGACCCTGTTCGGCCTGGTGCTGGCCATCGGCATCGTGGTGGACGACGCCATCGTGGTGGTGGAGAACGTGGAGCGCTACATCGAGGAAGGGCACACGCCCCTGGAGGCGGCGCACCTGGCGATGAAGGAGGTCTCGGGCCCCATCATCGCCATCGCCCTGGTGCTGTGCGCGGTCTTCGTGCCCATGGCCTTTCTCAGCGGCGTGACGGGTCAGTTCTACAAGCAGTTCGCCGTGACGATTGCCATCTCCACGGTGATCTCGGCCATCAACTCGCTGACGCTGTCGCCCGCACTGGCGGCCAAGCTGCTGCAGCCGCGCGGCGCGCCGCGCGATCCGCTGGCGCGCGGGCTGGACCGCAGCCTGGGCTGGCTCTTCCGGCCCTTCAACCGCTTCTTCGACCGCAGTGCCCACGGCTACCAGAACTCGGTGGGGCATTCGCTGCGCCGCCGGGGCCTGGTGTTCGCGGTCTATGCGGCGCTGCTGGCGGGCACGGCCGTGCTGTTCCAGGCCGTGCCGGGCGGCTTCATTCCGCTGCAGGACAAGCTGTACCTGTTCGGCGGCGCCAAGCTGCCCGAGGGGGCTTCGCTGAACCGCACGGATGCGGTCACGCGCCAGATGGTCGATGCCGCCAAAAGCGTGGAAGGCGTGGACATGGTCGCCGCCTTCGCGGGCTTCAACGCGCTGCAGTCCACCACCACGCCCAACCTGACCAGCGCCTACATCATGCTCAAGCCCTTCGGCGAGCGCACGCGCAGCGCCGAGGCCATCAATGCCGAGCTGGGCGCGAAGTTCTCGCAGATCGAGGGCGGCTTCGCCTATGCGCTGATGCCCCCGCCCATCCAGGGCCTGGGCAACGGCTCGGGCTACTCGCTGTTCCTGCAGGACCGCGCGGGCCTGGGCTACGCGGCGCTGCAGCAGGCGCTGCAGGCCTTCCAGGCCGAGATCGCCAAAACGCCGGGCATGACCTACCCGGTCAGCAGCTACCAGTCCAACATCCCGCAGCTGGAAGTCAAGGTGGACCGCACCAAGGCCAAGGCCCAGGGCGTGGCGCTGACCGACCTGTTCCAGACGCTGCAGGCCTACCTGGGATCGGTCTACGTCAACGACTTCAACGCCTTCGGCCGCGTCTGGCGCGTGATGCTGCAGGCCGACGCGGACCACCGCCAGACCGTGGAGGACATCGCCAGTCTGCGCACGCGCAATGCGCGCGGCGAGATGGTGCCCATAGGCTCCATGGTCACCGTGGTGCCCAGCTTCGGGCCCGACCCGGTGCTGCGCTACAACGGCTTCCCGGCGGCCGATCTGATCGGCGACTCCGACCCGCGCGTGCTGTCCTCGGGCGAGGTGCTGGCCAAGCTCCAGGAGATCGCGCAGCGCACGCTGCCGCGCGGCATCGAGCTGGCCTGGACCGACCTGAGCTACCAGCAGGTGGAGCAGAGCAACGCCGCGGCCGTGGTCTTCGCCATTGCCGTGATGCTGGTCTTCCTGGTGCTGGCCGCGCTCTACGAAAGCTGGACGCTGCCGCTGGCCGTGATCCTCATCGTGCCCGTGTGCATCTGCGCGGCGCTGTTCGGCGTCTGGCTGGCCGGCGGCGACAACAACGTCTTCGTGCAGGTGGGGCTGGTGGTGCTGATGGGGCTGGCCTGCAAGAACGCCATCCTGATCGTGGAATTCGCACGCGAGCTGGAGCTGCGCGGCGTGGGCATCGTCGATGCCGCGCTGCAGGCCTGCCGCCTGCGGCTGCGGCCCATCGTCATGACCTCGATCGCCTTCATCGCGGGGGCCGTGCCCCTGCTCATCGGTGGCGGCGCGGGCAGCGAGGTGCGCGCGGCCACGGGCGTGACGGTGTTCTCGGGAATGCTGGGCGTGACCCTGTTCGGCCTGTTCCTCACGCCGGTGTTCTACGTCACGCTGCGCCGGCTTTCGGGCCGCGCGCTGACGGGGCATGCGCCTGCGCATTCCACCGGGCCTGCCCAGCCCGCCTCCCTGGAGTCCCCACATGCCTGAGATACGCAAGTCCCTGAGCCGCCACGCGCTGGCGCTGGCATCCGCCGCCCTGGTGGGCGGCTGCGCGGTCGGCCCCGACTTCAAGGCGCCTGCGGCGCCGCGGGCCGCAGCGCAGTTCGCGCGGGCCGAGCCTGCACCGGCCACCCCGCAGGCCGAGCCCGACGCCGCCTTCTGGCGCCAGTTCCAGGACCCGCAGCTGACGCAGCTGGTGGAGCGCGCGCTGGGCGACAACCAGGACCTGCAGGTGGCGCTGGCGCGGCTGGACGGTGCCCAGGCGCTGCTGCGCGAAAGCCGCTTCGACCAGCTGCCCACGGTCACGATGTCGGGCCGGGCCACGCAGCAAAAGCTCAGCGAGAGCGAGGCCTTCTATGGCCCGCGCAGCCAGCGCAGCTACACCGCCGGATTGGCCGCCAGCTGGGAGATCGACGTGTTCGGCCGCGTGAGGCGCAGCATCGAGGCGCGGCATGCCGACCTGCGCGCCGATGCGGCCGACCTGGCGGCCCTGCAGGTGGCCATTGCGGCCCAGGTGGCGGGCAGCTACGCCGACCTGCGCGGCTGGCAGCAGCGCCTTGCCTTGGCGCAGGCCAACGCGGCCAACCAGCAGGACACGCTGCGCCTGGTGCAGCTGCGCCTGGCGCACGGCAGCGGCACCGAGTTCGATCTGGCGCGCGCCCAGGCCCAGCTGGAGGCCACGCGCTCGCGCATTCCCGCGCTGCAGGCGCAGATCGCCATGGCGCAGCACCGGCTGGCCGTGCTCACGGGCCAGGTGCCCGAGGCGCTGATTGCCGCGCTGGATGTGCCTGCTGCCCTGCCGCAGCTGCCGCCGGCCATCGACCCCGGCACGCCGGCCGGCCTGCTGCGCCGGCGCCCGGACGTGGCCGTGGCCGAGGCACGGCTGCATGCGGCCACGGCACGCATCGGCGTGGCCACGGCCGACCTGTTCCCGCGCCTGTCGCTGGGTGGGCTGCTGGGCAGCACGGCATTGCACGGCGGCGCGCTGTTCGAGGGCGCCAGTGCCCGCAGCAGCGTGTTCCTGGGCGTGGACTGGTCCTTTCTTGATGTGGGCCGCGTGCGGGCGCGCATCGCGGCCAGCGAGGCCGGCGCCCAGGCCGCGCTCGCGCAGTACCAGCAGACCGTGCTGCTGGCGCTGGAGGACACGGAGAACGCCCTGGTGCGCCTGCAGCGCACGCGCAGCGAAGACGCCCACCTGGCGCAGGCCGCCGAGCAGCGCCAGCGTGCCGAACAACTGGCGCAGCGCCGCTACCAGCTGGGCAGCGTGGGCCTGTACGAAGTGCTGGATGCGCAGCGCGACCTGTATGCGGCCCAGGACGCGGCCGCCGACAGCCGTGCGCGCGGCCTGCGCGCCGCCGTGGCGCTGTATCAGGCCCTGGCCGGTGGCTGGGACGGAAAGCTGCCGCCGGCCTGAGCGTGCGGCGCGCATTGCCACAAGGGACGGCCAGGCGCCGTCCCTTTTTTCTTGTGCGGCGCCCCCGGTGAAAACCACGAGGACCAGGGGCTTGCCTCATTTTTTTCTTATTGGATAATTTTCTCATTGGAAAAAAATGGAGCGATGGATGATGGAAAGCCAGGTTCTGGATTTCGCGGTGATCGGTGGCGGCATGGCCGGTGCCTCGGTGGCCTGGCGGCTGGCCGGGGGTGGCGCCTCGGTGGTGGTGCTGGAACGCGAGCCGCAGCCCGGATACCACGCCACGGGCCGCTCGGCCGCCATGTTCATGGAGAGCTACGGCACCGCGCAGATACGCGCGCTGACACGCGCCAGCCGTGGCTTCTACAGCGCGCCGCCCGAAGGTTTTTGCGAGCACGCGCTGCTGCAGCCGCGCAGCGTGCTCTACATAGGAACGGCCGGCCAGGAACCCCAGCTGGACGAGGCCCTGGCCATGTACCGCCGCGACGGCCTGCGCGCCGAGCGCATCGACGCGCGCCAGGCCTGCGCCCTGGTGCCCTGCCTGCAGGAGAGCCTGCTCGTGGGCGCCGTGCATGACCTGGACGCCATGGACATCGACGTGGCCGAACTGCACCAGGGCTTTCTGCGCGGCATGGCGCGTGCCGGTGCGCGGCTGCGCTGCGGCGCCGAACTGTCCGGCGCCGAGCGTGAGGTGGATGGTGATGGCCAGGGCCTGTGGACCCTGGTGCTGCAGGACGGGTCGCAGGTCCGCGCCCGCGCCGTGGTCAATGCCGCAGGCGCCTGGGCCGATGCCGTGGCCCGGCTGTGCGGCGCGCGGCCGCTGGGCATCGAGCCCCGGCGCCGCTCGGCCTTCACCTTTGCCGCACCCGAGGGCGAGGACATCCACGGCTGGCCTGCCGTGATCGGCGTGGACGAGAGCTTCTACTTCAAGCCCGATGCAGGCCAGTTGCTGGGCTCGCCCGCCAATGCCGATCCCGTGCCGCCGCACGACGTGGTGGCCGAGGAGCTGGACGTGGCCATGGGCATAGACCGCATCGAGACACTGACCCGCCTGCGCATACGCCGGCCGCGCCATGTCTGGGCCGGGCTGCGCAGCTTTGCGCCCGACGACGACTTCGTGATCGGCTGGGATGCGCAGCGCGAGGGCTTTTTCTGGCTGGCCGGGCAGGGCGGCTACGGCATACAGACGGCAGCCGGCGCCTCGGCCGCCGCGGCCGCGCTGCTGATGCGCGAGCCGCTGCCCGCCGAGCTGCTGGCCCAAGGCGTCGATGCCCTGCGGCTGAGTCCGGCGCGCTTCGCGGCCTGACCCGTCATCGCTTTTTCACCTTTTCAGCCCTCGCAACACACAACAATCCAAGGAGACAGGCATGGGTGCATTCAAGGAAGTGAGCAGGATTGCCGGCGCCTTCGTCGGCGTCATCGTCGGGGCGGGCTTCGCCTCGGGGCAGGAGATATTGCAGTTCTTCGCGGGCTTTGGCGCCATCGGCCTGGCAGGCTGCCTGGTGGCGGCCCTGGCCTTCGTCTTCCTGTCCATGGCGTTCTCCACCATGGGCCAGCGCCTGCAGGCTGGCTCGCACAAGGAAGTGGTGCAGGCCCTGCTGGGCCGGCATGTGGGCATGGTGTTCGATGTGCTGATCACCTTCTTCCTGTTTGCCATCACGGTGGTCATGCTGGCGGGCGCGGGCTCGCTGCTGCACCAGTGGCTGGGCCTGCCCGAGGTCTGGGGCAGCGTGCTGGCCACCGTCGCCACGGTGCTCATCGTCTGCCTGGACGTGGGCCGGGTGATCGCCTTCATCGGCGCCGTCACGCCGCTGCTGGTGTTCATGACCGTGGTGGTCGCCGGCTACGTGCTGCTGACGCCCCACGGCGACATGGCCGCGCTGGAGGCCGCCGCCGCCTCCCAGCCCCGGGGCGCGGGCCACTGGCTGGTGGCGGCGCTGCTCTATGTCTCCTACAACGTGGTGGCGGGCATGCCCTTCCTGGTGATCATGGGCGGGCAGGCCAGCTCGCGCCGCGTGGCGCTGTGGGGCGGCGTGGCGGGCGGGCTGCTGCTGGGCCTGCTGATGCTGATGATCGCGGCCGCGATGTACTGGCGCATGGACACGCTGGGCGGCCTGTCCATGCCCATGCTGTCGCTGGCCACGCAGATCTCGCCCTGGCTGGGGCACCTGATGTCGCTGGTCATCTTCGGCATGATCCTCAACACGGCCGTGGGCATGCTCTATGCCTTCGTGGCCCGCATCCTGCCGGCCGGCACGCCGCGTTTTCGCTGGGGCACGGGCGTGGCGGGCGTGCTGGCCCTGGGCGGCAGCTTCGCGGGCTTCATCACGCTGGTGGGCATGGTCTACCCGGTCTATGGCTACATCGGCTTCGCCCTCATGGCCTGCGCGCTGGTGGGCTGGCTGCGCATGGGCCGCAGGCAGGCGCCCGGGGCCGGCCTGCGCGGCGCCTGACGGCCGGGCCTGACCCTAGAATCGGGCGGTCGCCAGCCCCGATCGCCCGCTTCATGCCCAGCCCCCGCACCAGATCCAGCCCCAGGTCCAGCCCCAGGTCCAGCACTCTCCCCACGCCAGACCAGGTCCTCGCCGCCGTGCTGCCGGGCGCCCGCACGGCCGCCGCCATGCCTGCGGGCAAGCACGAAGTGGGCGCCAAGCTGCGCAAGGCGCGCAAGGAGCGCGGCCTGACGCTGCAGCAGGTGGCCGAAAGCAGCGGGCTGGCCGTGTCCACCATCTCCAAGGCCGAGCGCGGCCAGATCGCGCTGAGTTACGAGAAGGTGCTCATGCTGGGCAACGCGCTGGACATCGACATGACACGGCTGTTCATGGTCGGGGACGCCCAGCAGGCGGCCGGCGACACGCCCACCGTGGTCAAGGACTGCTTCGAGGACGTGCAGCGCTACGAGACCGACCAGTACCTCTACAGCGTGCTGTGCGGCGCCTTCCCGGGCAAGAAGATGCAGCCCCTGGTGGCCGTGATCAATGCGCGCGAGGCCGGGGAATTCTCGGAGACCATCCGCCATGCGGGCCAGGAGTTCGTGATGGTGCTCTCGGGCCGGGTGCGCATCCTGTTCGAGAACGGCGAATCGGTGGAACTGGGCCGCCACGAGGCCGCATATTTCGACAGCGGCGTGGGCCATGTGTATGTGAGCCTGAGCCGCCAGCCGGCTCAAGTCGTCTCTGTCTGCAGCTGAAATGGTTAGCACCCCCTGAGCGGCTGCGCCGCTTCCCCCTCTCTCGCTACGCGGGAGGGGGACGACACCCTCGGTGCGGGGCGGCGCGGCCGGCATAGGCCCTTCCTCGGTGTCTCTGGCGTGGGGGTGCGCTAGTTTCATAGGTCGCGCCTCTTGTTTGGGGCGCAGACAGTTTTTCTGGGGGAATCCTCGTGCCCGGCACGGCCGCCCCGGAGTTCCTACAATCGCTGCCCATGAGCCTGCCCCAGTACACCCGCGCCAAAGAGCTTCCCGCCATCCTTGCCAAGCGCCTCGTCATTCTTGACGGCGCCATGGGCACCATGATCCAGCGCTTCAAGCTGGGCGAAGCCCAGTACCGGGGCCAGGGCTACACGGGCCCCGGCAGCGTGGGCGACCGCTTCAAGGACTTCCCGCATGACGTCAAGGGCAACAACGAGCTGCTGTCGCTCACCCGCCCCGACGTGATCCGCGACATCCATGAGAAGTACCTGGCCGCCGGCGCCGACCTGATCGAGACCAACACCTTCGGCGCGACCACGATTGCGCAGGACGACTACCACATGGCCGATCTGGCGCGCGAGATGAATCTCAAGAGCGCCCAGCTGGCCCGCGCGGCCTGCGACAAGTACAGCACGCCCGGCCATCCGCGCTACGTGGCCGGTGCCCTGGGCCCCACGCCCAAGACGGCCAGCATCAGCCCCGACGTGAACGATCCGGGCGCGCGCAACGTGAATTTCGAGCAGCTGCGCCAGGCCTACCTGGAGCAGACGCTGGCGCTGATCGAGGGCGGCTCCGACGTCATCCTGGTCGAGACCATCTTCGACACGCTCAACGCCAAGGCCGCGCTGTTCGCGGTGGACGAGGCCTTCGAGCAAAGCGGCGAATGCCTGCCCATCATGATCAGCGGCACGGTGACCGATGCCTCGGGCCGCATCCTGTCCGGGCAGACGGTGACGGCCTTCTGGCACAGCGTGCGCCATGCCAACCCGCTGTCCATCGGCCTGAACTGCGCGCTGGGCGCGGCGCTGATGCGCCCCTACGTCCAGGAACTGAACAAGGCCGCGCCCGAGACCTTCATCAGCTGCTACCCCAACGCCGGCCTGCCCAATCCCATGAGCGACACGGGCTTCGACGAAACGCCCGAGGTCACCAGCCGCCTGGTGCACGAATTCGCGTCCGAAGGCCTGGTCAACATCGTGGGCGGCTGCTGCGGCACCACGCCGGACCACATCGGCGCCATCGCCAAGGCCGTGGGCAGCACGCCCACGCGCCGCCTGTTCTACCCGGAATCGGCCTGATGGCCCGGGCGGAGCCTCTGACATGAGTTCGCCGCTGCCGCCCGTCCCGTCCCCTGCCGCAGGGCTGCCGCTGCCCGTGGCGGCGCCTGTCTCCGGCCCGGCCGCTGGCGCGCCGGTGGCGCCACAGGCTCCGTCCGCTGCGGTGGCGCCGGCCTCACCCGCTTCCCCCGCCTCACCCTCCATTCCCGTCACGCCGCCAGCGGCCACGGCCGTGCGCTGGTCGCCCGAGATGCTGCAAAGCCTGCGCCTGCAGGCCTTCGAGCAATTGGTGGCCCAGCTGGCGCGCCAGGTCCAGTCCAGCCCCGGCGCGCCCGCGCCGCAGTGGCCCGCCAGCGGCGTGTCCGAGGCGCTGGGCCGGCTGCTGGAGGCCTTGCTGGCCCAAGTAGGTCCCCAGCAGGGCCAGGCCCTGCAGTTGCTCGCGGCCCAGCCCGGATCGGCCGCGTTGCTGCAGGCGCTGGCCACTGGCACGACAGCTGGTACAGCGGCGGCCGGAGGGCAAGCGCAGCCATCGCAGAGTCCGCAGACAGCGGCATCAGCCTCTGCCCAGGCCGGCGCCGCGCCGCAGGCGGCGTCTTCCTCGCCTGCACTGCAGGCCGCAGCCTCCCTGCAGCCCTCTGCTGCCGCAGTGACGCTGGCCGTGGCAGCCGCCAAGGCCAAGGTGGTGGATGCGCTGCTGGCCGGATCGGGCCTGGCGCCGCAGGCCGGTGCCAGCGCGCCTGGAGGTGTTGCAGGCGGCGCCACCCAGACCCTGCCCGCGCTGCAAAGCTGGTGGGTGCAGCAGGGCACGCTGCTGACGCCCCAGGGCGAGCGCGGCTTCACGCTGAGCCTGCAGGTGCCCCAGGCCTGGGCCCAGGCGCAGGGCGCGGCCATGGCGCTGGCGGCCGCATCGGCTTCCGCGCCGGGTGCGGCCCCTTTCACGGCGGCGGCACTGCCTGCGGGCGCTGCG
This sequence comes from Delftia sp. S65, assembly GCF_016516495.1. NCBI lineage: Bacteria > Pseudomonadati > Pseudomonadota > Betaproteobacteria > Burkholderiales > Comamonadaceae > Delftia > Delftia sp. S65. The sequence continues at coordinate 86,098 of NZ_JACVUR010000002.1, read as the reverse complement.
CTGCCCTTGGCGGGCGCGCAGGCCACGGAGCCGGGCCTGCGCCTGCCGCTGGATGCCTCGCTGCAGTCGCTGGCCTCGGGGCCGGTGGCCGTGGTGGTGCAGCCGCGTGGCGCCGATGCGCTGCGCACCAGCGCCCTGCTGCTGCTGGAGCTGCAGCCGCTGCGCCAGCCAGGCGGCGCCATGGCGTCGCCGGCCGGCCTGGCCTCGGTGGCTTCGCTGTCGCCTGCGCTTGCGCAGGAGGTGCAGCAGATGCTGCAGCAGCGCAACGATCCCTGGCTGCACATGGCGGCGGCCCAGGCCTCGGGTGCCTTGCCGCGCGAGCGCCGCGCCTTCGAGCACCAGTCGCATTTCTGCACCACCGAAGGCTGCCAGTACGAGGGCCGCGCACCCTGCGCCCAGCCTTTTTGCAGCGAGATGAACCGTCTCTGGGACGTGTCGCGCACCGAGCGCAGCCGCTGACGACCTGGCCCCGGCCCGGGGCCGCCACGCTACGAAACTGACCGGGCCTGACGGTGGCGTGGTCATCGCCGGCCCCAGCTTTCATAATGCCGGCTGTCGTTCGCCATCTGCGCGGATGACGTCTTTGGCCGGGATGTGCAATGAATGTGCAGCGATCATGCTGCGATCTGCATCCTGGCTGCCTCCAAGTCGCTGCAAGCCACCAGCCCGCCGCGCACCTTCCAGCCACCTCTGTCGTGGCAACCCCCGTCGCCGTTTGCGCATGCCCCCGGGCCGCGCCGGTGTTGTGCCATCTTTCATTTCCAGGAACCCGTTCAGGATGCGTTGTACCTCCCGCTTGACCCTTGCTTCTCTCGCCGTTGCGGCTGCCCTGCCGGTGGCTGCCCAGTCATCTGCCACAGGCTCCAACGTCACCATCAGCGGTTATCTCGACGCTGGCGTGTTCCGGGATTTCGACAAGACCAGCAAGCTGGGCACGATTCAGCGCAGCAACCTGGCGATTGCCGGTTTCGAGGACCTGGGCGGTGGCCTGAAGGCCACCTTCCGGCTGAGCACGCGTTTCGACCTGGACACGGGCCTGACCGAGGACTATCCGAAGAAGCCCTTCTGGCATGACGAGTCCACCGTGGGCCTGCAGGGCAGCTGGGGCCATCTGCGTCTGGGCCGCGCGCTCAGCGCCATGTGGAGCCAGGAGTGGCAGTTCGATCCCTGGGGCAACTTCAACCGCATCGCCTCGCCGGCCTGGCACATGGCCCACTACCTGACGCCGACCGACCGCGCCAGCAACAACGGCTCGCCCGAGTACGGCCGCATGTCCAACGGCGTGTTCTACGACTCGCCCAAGTTCGGCGGCTTTTCGCTGCACCTGAGCGCCTCTCCCGAGCGCACCGAGGCGCCGGGCCGCCAGGGCCGTGCGCGCTCGGTGTCGGTCAACTACGACCAGGGCGCGGTGGCGGCCATGCTGGCGCACGAGCGCAACGGCAGCGGCGACACCGACCTGTACATGGGCGGCAAGTACCGCATCGGCACGGCAGCGGTGATGCTGGCCTATGACCGCAGCAAGTCGGGCACGCCCGGCACGGGGCCCGACAAGTCGCGCATGGTCTCGCTGGGCGCCACCTACGGCATCGGGGCGACCACGCTCAAGGCCAGCTATGCACGCCAGCGCCTGGACCGCGATACCAACAACATGCTGTCGCTGGGCGCCGAGTACGCGCTGTCCAAGCGCACCATGCTCTACACCAGCCTGGGACACCAGCGCTACGAGAACCAGAGCTCGCGCACGGCCTTCGGCGTGGGCATGGCCCATTCCTTCTGATCAATGCGCTTCCCAGCGGCCTGACTGGGCAGCGCTGGTGATCCTGGCCAGGCCTGGAGCCGGCATGGGCTGAGGGGTTGCGGGCAGGGCGGTGAGTTCCAGGCCTTGCTCCAGCTTGAAGACGCTCACGGCCTGCTGCAGGCCATAGGCCTGCTCCTGCAGGGACTGGGCGGCGGCGGCGGCTTCCTCGACCAGGGCGGCGTTCTGCTGGGTGACCTGGTCCATCTGCGAGATGGCCTGGTTGATCTGCTCCAGGCCCGCCGTCTGCTCGACGCTGGCGGCCGTGATCTCTCCCATGATGTCGGTCACGTTGCGCACGCTGCTGACGATGTTCTGCATGGTCTGCCCGGCCTGCGCCACCAGGGCCGATCCGGTGCTGACCTTGCCGTTGGAGTCCTCGATGAGCAGCTTGATCTCCTTGGCCGCATCGGCGCAGCGCCGCGCCAGGGCGCGCACTTCGGCCGCAACGACGGCAAAGCCCCGGCCCTGCTCGCCCGCACGCGCGGCTTCCACGGCCGCGTTGAGCGCGAGGATGTTGGTCTGAAAGGCGATGGCGTCGATCACGCCGATGATGTCGGCGATCTTGCGCGAGGAGGCATGGATGGCGCCCATGGTGTCCACCACCTGGGAGACCACCTCGCCGCCTTGCTGGGCGACGGCCGAGGCCGAGGCCGCCAGCTGGTTGGCCTGGCGCGCGTTGTCGGTGTTCTGACGCACCGTGACGGTGAGCTGCTCCATGGAGGCAGCGGTTTCTTCCAGCGAGCTGGCCTGGTGCTCGGTGCGCACCGAAAGATCGTTGTTGCCCGAGGCGATCTGGCTGGAGGCCGTGGCGATCGAGTCCGTGCCACTGCGCACCTGCCGGACGATGTGGATGAGGCTCTGGTCCATGCGGTGCAGTGCGTGCAGCAGCTGGCCTGTTTCGTCGGTGGTGGTGGCCTGGATGCGGCGCGTCAGGTCGCCTTCGGCCACGGCCTGGGCCACGCCCAGGGCCTCGTTCAGCGGACGCGCCACGATGCGCGCCAGCGTGAGCGCCAGGGCCAGCCCCAGCAAAATGCTGGCTCCCAGCAGGCCGACCACCCAGATGCGTGCGCTGCGGTAGAGGGCATTGGCGTGGTCGTTGGCCTGCTGTCCGCCTTCGTGGTCGATCTGCACCATGCGGTCGATCTGGTCATACAGGCGTCGGCTCAGCTCCAGCGATTCGCCCTGGGCCAGCACCAGGGCTTCGTCCTTGCGGTCATTGCGCGCCAGGGCCATGACCATGGCGTGCTCCTTGGCGTACTCGTTGCGCAGCCGGCCCAGTTCGTCGTAGGCGGCCTTCTCCGGCGCGGAGCTGATGAAGCTGGCGTAGTTGTCGTAGCTGGTCTGGGTCTTCTTCCACAGCTCGCCCATGATCCTGTCGAAGGCACCGATGTCCTGCTCGCTGGTGGATATCAGGTACTGCAGCTCGTTGACGCGGTAGCGGGCCGTGGTGGCGCGGATGTCGAGCAACATGCGTGATGAAGGCATCCAGCGCGTGGCGATATCGATGGAGGCCTGGTTGATCCGGCTGAGCTGCAGCACGGCATAGAGGCCCACGAAGGTGGTCAGCGCCAGGACGGCCACGAAGGCCAGCAGCAGCTTGGAGGAGATCTTGAGATTGCGAAAGGCTTGCATGGCGAAGTCCTGTAGGCGTGTCCCTTGAACGGCAAGGGGGAAAAAAGGCGTGCAGCAGGGCGCACCTTGCCTGCCGTGCAGAGCAAGGTGGAACGGGTATCAGCGAAAGAGAAAACGAGGGCCGCAGTGCCCGCTCAGGGGGGGAACCAGCCCGAGGTCCGGCAGATGCGGCCCTTGATGCGGGGCCTCATGGCGCAGGCCCTGTCCGTGCGCCTGCGCTGCGGCGGGCGCTTCGCGGGCATGCCGCAGCAGCGGGGAAGATGCAGAGGATTGCGAACCATCCGCCTGCACCGTTTGGCACGCGGATACCCGCTGCAGCCAGGCGTTCGGCGGCGGCTGCCGCGCGCTGGGGGCGGGCATTGCGGGTAGTTGTCCTAGGGACTTCGGACAGGGAAAAAGTGGCTATCTGCATCTGTGGTGGGAATTATTTCCGCACCGTCTGAGGATGAGGATGCCCACCATCTGATTTTGGATAGGACGTGTCCTAAAAGCCGTTTGCAGGCCCGCAGCCAAGCCATCCGCGTCCGCGGATGGCCGGCTTCAAGGCATCGGAAACTTCAGCGCATCAAGGCGACCGGCGTCTGTCGCCAGTCGCTCAGACCACGCCCTTGCCGCGCAGGGCCTGCAGCTGCTGCGCGTCCAGGCCCAGGCGCTCGCGCAGCACCTCGTCCGTGTGCTGGCCCAGGGCGGGCGGTGCATGGCGCAGCGTGGTGGGCGTGTCCGACAGGCGCAGCGGGCTGGCCGTGGTCACCACGCGGTTGATGGTCTCGCCCGCAGGCGGCGTGGCGCCCGGATAGCGCTCCTGCTCCACGCGCAGGCCGCGCGCGCGCACCTGGGCATCGTCGAAGGCCTGGCCGATGTGGTTGATGGGGCCGCAGGGCACGGCCTTGTCCTCCAGCAGCGCGATCCACTCGGCCGTGGGCCGGCCGCGCGTGAGTTCGGCCATCAGCGGGATCAGCGCGTCGCGGTGGATGACGCGGCCGGCATTGGTGGCAAAGCGCTCGTCGCGCGCCCAGTCCACGCCGGCCGCCCCGCAAAAGCGCGCGAACTGGCCGTCGTTGCCGATGGCCAGCAGCATGCGGCCGTCGGCCGTGGGGAAGTCCTGGTAGGGCACGACGCTGGGGTGGGTGTTGCCCTGGCGGCCCGGCACATGGCCGGTGTTCAGGAAGCCCGCGCCCTGGTTGGCCAGCACGGCCATGGCCACGTCCAGCAAGGCCATGTCGATGTGCTGGCCCCGGCCCGTGTGGTGGCGCGCCTCCACGGCGCCCAGGATGGCGGTGGTCGCATACATGCCGGTGAAGAGGTCGATCACGGCCACGCCCACGCGCAGCGGGCCGCCGCCGGGCTCGCTGTCGGCGCGGCCCGTGATGCTCATGAGGCCGCTCATGGCCTGCACCAGCAGGTCGTAGCCGGCGCGCGGCGCATAGGGCCCGGTCTGGCCGAAGCCCGTGACCGAGCAGTAGATCAGGCGCGGGTTCAGCGCGCTCAGCGAGGCGTAGTCCAGGCCGTAGCGCTTGAGGCCTCCAGTCTTGAAGTTCTCCACCACCACATCGCTTTGCATGGCCAGCTCGCGGATCAGCTGCTGGCCCTCGGCCGTGGCCATGTCCACGGTGACCGATCGCTTGTTGCGGTTGCAGGCCGCGAAGTACACGGCGTTGTCCGAGGGATTGCCTTGCGCATCGGGAAAGAAGGGCGGGCCCCAGTGGCGCGTGTCGTCGCCCTCGCCGGGCTTTTCGATCTTGATCACGTCGGCCCCCATGTCGGCCAGGTTCTGGGTGCACCAGGGGCCGGCCAGCACGCGCGAGAGGTCGAGCACGCGCAGATGGCCCAGCGCTCCTGCGGTCTGGGTGGCCGTGTTGTGGATGGGGCTGGGGGAGGGGGTTTCTGTGTGGTTCATGGGCTGAGGCGGCTATCCCGGGCAGATGGGCCCATGCTACGGCGCGCGGGCCTGCTGCGGCTTCGCATTTGTGAAAGCGCGCGTTCGCGCACGGGCCGGCACTGCGGTTTGTACTGACGCGCGCGGCTCAGTGCCGGAGCCTGCGGCTTTCTACAATGCCGGATGGCCATGCATTTCGATCTTGTGGATCTGCGCCTTATGGTGCACATCGCCGACGCCAACAGCATGACGCGTGGCGCGGAACTTTCCTTCATTTCCCTCCCGGCGGCCAGCACGCGCATCAAGAACCTGGAGGAGAGCATCGGCACCAAGCTGCTGTACCGCACCAGCCAGGGCGTGACGCTGACGCCGCCGGGCCAGGCCTTCGTCACCCATGCGCGCATGGTGCTGGGCCAGATCGAGCACCTGCGCGGCGACATGCAGGAGTACGTGCGCGGCATCAAGGGCCATGTGCGGGTGTTTGCCAACACCACCTCGCTGGGCGAGTTCCTGCCGCCCGTGCTGCGCCATTACCTGCGCCGCAATCCCGACGTGAACATCGACCTGCGTGAGCGCCTGTCGCACGACATCGTGCGCGCCGTGACCGAGGGACAGACCGACATCGGCATCGTCGCCGGCCTGGTGCGCACCGAGAACCTGGAGACCCTGCCCTACCGCCGGGACCGCCTGGTGCTGGTGGTGCCGCGCGGCCATGCGCTCGATGGCGAGATGCAGATGGCCTTTGCCGACACGCTGGACCTGGACCATGTGGGCCTGCACGAATCCAGTGCCATCCACGCCTTCCTGCGCCAGGCCAGCGACCAGCTGCACCGGCCCATCAAGCAGCGCATCCAGGTGGGCAACTTCGAGACGGCCTGCCGCATGATCGAGTCCGGCGTGGGCGTGGGCGTGCTGCCCGAATCGGCCGCCAGCCGCCATGCGCATTCCATGGACATCGCCATCGTGCCGCTGTCCGATGCCTGGTCGGTGCGCGAGATGCAGATCTGCGTGCGCAGCCTGGAGGCCCTGCCGTCCTTCGCCCAGGAGCTGGTGGAGCTGCTGGTGGCCGACGCACAGGGCCGGCTCACGCTGGAGTAGCCGCCGGCCAACAGCAGCCCGCCGACCGCTGCCCGTTCAGTCGGCCTGGGCCGTGTCCCGGTCCAGCGTGGTCGGTGCCAGCCAGTACTTGAAAGTGCCGGTGGCCGTGGCCACCAGCTTTCCGTCTTCATCGAGCAACTGCGCCGCGCAGCTGCACAGGCTGCGGCTGGCGTGCACCACCCAGCCTTCGGCCAGCAGCGCGCCCTTGCCCGGACGGTGGAAGCGGCTGCTCATCTCCACCGTCACGGCGGTCTGCGATGGCGCACCGGGCAGCTCGCCCGCGGCGCGCGACATCACGGAGTCCAGCAGCGTCATGAGCACGCCGCCGTGCGCGGCGGGCAGCTGGTTGAGCAGTTCCTCGCGCATGTGGGGCAGGCGCACATGGACCTTGCCGGGCGGCGCGGGCACCTGCGAGGCGCCGATCAGCCGCATGAAGGCATTGCGGTCGGGGGCCGGTGCGCTCATGCGGCTCATGCGGCGCGCGCCTCGCGCACCATGTTGCGCGCGATGATGACCTGCTGGATCTGGGTCGTGCCTTCGTACAGGCGGAACAGCCGCACGTCGCGGTAGAAGCGCTCGATGCCGAACTCGGCCAGGTAGCCCGAGCCGCCCAGGATCTGCACGGCGCGGTCGGCCACGCGGCCCACCATCTCGGTGGCGAACATCTTGCAGCACGAGGCCTCGGTGGAGACGTTGCGGCCCTCGTCGCGGCGGCGCGCGGCGTCGATCACCATGCACTCGGCCGCATACAGCTCGGCCTGGCTGTCGGCCAGCATGGCCTGCACCAGCTGGAACTCGCAGATGGGCTGGCCGAACTGCTTGCGCTCCAGCGCATAGTTCAGCGCGTCGCGCAGGATGCGCTGCGCCACGCCCACGCTCACGGCCGCGATGTGGATGCGGCCCTTGTCCAGCACCTTCATGGCGGTCTTGAAGCCCTGGCCTTCCTTCAGGCCGATGAGGTTGGCCGCCGGCACGCGCACGTTGTCGAAGAACACGTCGCAGGTGTGCGCGCCCTTCTGGCCCATCTTCACGTCGTTCTTGCCGAAGCTGATGCCCGGCGACTTCGCATCGACGATGAAGGCCGAGACGCCGCCCGCGCCCTTGTTGGCCGGGTCGGTGCGCGCCATCAGCGTGAACATGCCCGCATGCGGAGCATTGGTGATGAAGCGCTTGTTGCCGTTGACCACATAGTGGTCCCCATCCCTGATGGCGGTGGTGCGCAGCGAGGCCGCGTCCGAGCCCGCCTCGGGCTCGGTCAGCGCGAACGAGGCCATGATCTCGCCCGTGGCCAGCTTGGGCAGCCAGGCAGCCTGCTGCTCGGGCGTGCCGTCGATGAGGATGCCCTGCGAGCCTATGCCCACGGTCGTGCCGATCACCGAGCGGAAGGCCGGCGCGGTCTGGCACAGCTCGAAGAGCACGCGCACCTCTTCCTCCATGGTCAGCTCCAGCCCGCCGAACTGCTCGGGGATGGTCATGCCGAACAGGCCCAGGTTGCGCATCTCCTGCACGATGGACTCGGGGATCTCGTCGGTCTCGGCCACTTCGTTCTCGGCGGGCACCAGGCGCTCGCGCACAAAGCGGCGCACGCTGTCCAGCAGGGCTTCGAGGGTTTCTTGGTCGCGGATCATTGCGGTGTTCTTTCTCTCTACGGAATCAAAGCGCTTCGGCCGTACCCAGCACAGCCGTGGACTGGCTGGAAAGGGTGCCGCCATTGCCATGGACCACGGCCGTGCGGTGGCGTCCCAGCTGGCGCTGGCCGGCCTCGCCGCGCAGCTGGCGCACGGCCTCGATAAGCGCAAAGATGCCGTACATGCCCGGGTGCACGCAGGACAGGCCGCCGCCGTTGGTGTTGACGGCCAGTCGCCCGCCAGGCGCGATGCCGCCCTTGGACACGAAGGCGCCGCCCTCGCCCTTGGCGCAAAAGCCCAGGTCCTCCAGGAACAGCAGGGTGTTGATGGTGAAGGCGTCGTAGACCTGGGCCATGTCCATGTCGGCAGCGGTGAGCCCCGCCATGGCAAAGGCCTGGGCGCCGGACTGCGCGGCGGCCGTGGTGGTGAGGTCGGGCATGCAGGAGATCTGGCGGTTCCAGATGGCCGTGGCATTGCCCAGCACGTAGACGGGGGGGCGCGGCAGGTCGCGGGCGCGCTCGCCGCGCACCAGCACGATGGCGCCCGCGCCGTCCGTCACCAGGCAGCAGTCGCGCACGCTCAAGGGGCTGGCGATGGGGCGGGCCGAGAGCACGTCCTCGATGGTCAGCGGGTCGCGCATGAAAGCTTCGGGGTTGAGCTGGGCCCAGGCACGCGCGGCCACGGCCACCTCGGCCAGTTGCTCGCGCGTGGTGCCGAACTCGTGCATGTGGCGCGCGGCCGCCAGCGCATAGGCGGTCACGGGCAGCACGGGCTCGTAGGGGAACTCGTAGGGCTGCGGGTCCAGGAAACGCCGCGCCGCCTGGCCTTCCTTGCGGCCGAAGGTGGCCGAGCGCTGGGCGCTGCCGTAGCACACCAGCACGGCCTTGCACTGGCCGGCCTCCAGCGCGCGGATGGCGGGCAGCAGGTGGGCGATGAAGCTGCTGCCGCCGATCATCGTGCCGTCCACATAGGTCGGGTTGATGCCCAGGTGCTCGATCACGGGCATGGTCCACATGCTGGCGTTGACGCTGCAGGTGGCCAGGCCGTCGATGTCCTGCATGGTCAGGCCCGCATCGGCCACGGCCGCATGGGCGGCGCGCACCAGCAGGGTCATGTCGTCCATGCCGGGTGCCTCGCCGCAGCCATAGGTGGCGGCGCCGGCAATGGCCACGCGCCCGCGCAGCGGGCGGTTCACGGCGGCGGCGTCCAGGGTGGATTGGGGGATGCGGGTGTTCATGCTGCACCTCCATGGGAAGCCTGTGGAGCCGGTTGCAGCGCGGGCTGGAAAAGCACCAGGCCGCGTCCGTCCTTGCTCGCCACATGGGCGCTCACGCGCTGGCCTATGCGCACGTCGGCCGGCGCAATGCCTTCGACGCGGCCCATCATGCGCACGCCTTCGTCCAGGTCGATCAGGGCCACGTTGTAGTCGCCACCGGCATCGCTCTTGCGCGCGACGGTGCTGGTGGAGTAGACCGTGCCCTGGCCGCTGGCGCGCACCCAGCGCAGCGGGCTTGCGCCGCAGTGCGGGCACAGCTCGCGCGGGGTGAAGACATGGCGCGTGCATTGCGGGCACTGCTGTATGCAGAAGCGGCCGGCATCGAGTTCGGCCTGGTAGTGGGTCTGTGCGCTCAGGTGCATGGGCGGTGTTTCCGTTCTCGGTGTTCTTGGCGCTGCACCCGGCACGCGGGCGCAGCGGCTGTCCGCCAGCATGCCCGCATCGCGGGGTCGCTTCAATTCGCCAATCTGGAAGGGTGGCTTCACCAGTGCCGGCGCCCGGCTGTCAACCCAGGGTTGCTGCCTAGGCGGGCCGGCGGGCGCGGCTGCTATGGCGTTTATGCATTCCCGGCCTTTTCTTCATACCCGCCCTGCGCCGCCTGCCGGCGCACCGAGGGCGCGCCGCCGCTTTGGCACAGCGTGGCGCCACAGGAAGGCCGGCAATGGCGCGCCGCACCCCGGCCCGTTCTCCGCTGTCGATCCCCACCCACCCAGGAGGTTTTTGCACATGACGGATACGCTGATCAAGGTTGACCTGAACCGCCCGCCCACCGACAACGAAAGAGTCCACAACCGCTGGCACCCGGACATTCCCATGGCCTGCTGGGTCCAGCCCGGCGACGACTTCATCCTGGAGACCTACGACTGGACCGGCGGCTTCATCAAGAACAACGACAGCGCCGACGATGTGCGCGACATCGACCTGACCACGGTGCACTACCTGTCCGGCCCCGTGGGCGTGAAGGGCGCCCAGCCCGGCGACCTGCTGGTGGTGGACCTGCTGGACATCGGCGCCAAGCCCGACAGCCTCTGGGGCTTCAACGGCTTTTTCTCCAAAAACAATGGCGGCGGCTTCCTGACCGACCATTTCCCCTCGGCCCAGAAATCGATCTGGGACTTCAAGGGCATGTTCACCAGCTCGCGCCATATCCCGGGCGTGAACTTCCCCGGCCTCATCCATCCCGGCCTCATCGGCTGCCTGCCTGACCGGCCCATGCTGGAGATGTGGAACGAGCGCGAGCGCGCCCTGATCGCCACCGACCCCGAACGCGTGCCCGGCCTGGCCAACCCGCCGTCGGCCGGCACGGCCCACATGGGCCAGATGCGCGGCGAAGCGCGCGACAAGGCCGCCGCCGAAGGCGCACGCACCGTGCCGCCGCGCGAGCATGGCGGCAACTGCGACATCAAGGACCTCTCGCGCGGCGCCAAGGTGTTCTTCCCTGTCTATGTGGACGGCGCCGGCCTGAGCGTGGGTGACCTGCACTTCAGCCAGGGCGACGGCGAGATCACCTTCTGCGGCGCCATCGAGATGGCCGGCTGGGTGCACATGAAGGTCTCGCTGATCAAGGGCGGCATGGCCAAGTACGGCATCAAGAACCCCATCTTCAAGCCCAGCCCCATCACGCCGCGCTATGACGACTACCTGATCTTCGAGGGAATCTCGGTGGACGAGAGCGGCAGGCAGCACTACCTGGATGTCAACGTGGCCTACCGCCAGGCCTGCCTGAACGCCATCGAATACCTGAAGAAATTCGGCTACAGCGGCGCCCAGGCGTATTCCATCCTGGGCACGGCGCCCGTGCAGGGCCATATCAGCGGCGTGGTGGACGTGCCCAACTCCTGCGCCACGCTGTGGCTGCCCACGGGCATCTTCGACTTCGACATCAACCCCAACGCGGCGGGGCCGGTCGTCCAGTTCGACGGCAGCATCGACATGCCCCTGTCCCCCGACCTGCGCTGACGCCAAGGAGTCCGCCCATGCCCACCTACGACTATGACTGCGTGCAATGCGGCGGCTTCGAGGCCCTGCGGCCGCTGCGCCTGCGCGACGAGCCTGCGGCCTGCCCCGGCTGCGGCACGGCTGCTGCGCGCGTGCTGGCCGCCGCGCCCCGGCTGGCGCTGATGGCCGACGGCACGCGCCGCGCCATGGACACCAACGAGCGCGCGCGCCACGAGCCCGCCAGCTCGCGCGACTATGACCATGGCTATGCGCGCTTCAAGCACCCGGCAGGCTGCGGCTGCTGCGGATCGGGGCGGCGCAGCGCCACGGTGACGGCACCCAACGGCGCAAAGTCCGCGCCCTCGCGGCGGCCCTGGATGATCAGCCACTAGGCTGCATCGGAGTGGACCGCTTCCCAGGGTTTCCACCGCTTGGGAGCCCTGGAAGCGCGCCTTCCATATTCGCGAAACACGGCGCAGGCCGGCTTGCCCAGAATGGGCCGCGCGGCAAGCCGCCGCCCGTTGCCCGGAGTTTCGCCATGCCCCCGTCTTCCCTCCCATCCTCTTGCCCGTCTTCCTTTTCGTCGCAGCGCCGCCGCCTGCTGTCCGCCGGCGGCGCGCTGGCTGCCAGCAGCCTGTTTCCCGCAGCCCGGGTGGCCCATGCGGCCGATGCCTGGCCCACGCGGCCCGTGCGCTTCATCGTGCCCTTTCCGCCCGGCGGTCCCGTGGACACCACGGCGCGCGCCTTCACCCAGAAGCTGGGCGAGATCTGGCAGCAGCCCAACCTGGTGGACAACCGCGCGGGCGCCGGCGGCATGGTGGGCGCGGCCCTTGCGGCCAAGGAGCCTGCCGACGGCTACACGCTGTTCGTGGGCTCCATCCACCATGCGGTGAACCCGGCGCTGCAGCCGAAGATGACCTACGACATAGAGCGCGACTTCGCGCCCGTGAGCTTTGCGGCCATGTTCCCGGTCTTCCTGGTGGCCCATCCCTCGGTGCCCGCCAGCAATGTGCGCGAGCTGATCGCGCTGGCCAAGTCCGGCAACGGCCTGAGCTTCGGCTCCTCGGGCAATGGCGGCGGCACGCACCTGGCCGGCGAGCTGTTCAACATGCATGCAGGCATCAAGCTGCAGCACATTCCCTACAAGGGCAGCGCGCCGGCCATGAACGACCTGCTGGGCGGCCAGGTGCAGCTGATGTTTGCCGATGCGCCCAGCGCGCTGCAGCACATCAAGTCCGGCCGCATCAAGGTGCTGGGCGTGGCCAGCCGCCAGCGCTCGGCCATGCTGCCCGAGGTGCCCACCATTGCCGAGTCGGGCCTGCCCGAATACGAGGCCTATTCCTGGGCCGCGCTGTTTGCGCCGGCCCGCACGCCGCCCGCCGTGCTGGCGCGCATCAACGCCGACTTCAACACCGCGCTGCGCGATGCCGCCGTGCGCCAGCGCCTGCTGACGGCGGGCGCCGAGGCCGACCCCGGCACCCAGCAGCAGATGCGCGAGCGCCTGAGCAGCGAGCTGCGCAAATGGGCCCAGGTGGTCAAGGTGGCCGGCATCCAGGCGGACTGAGCGCGGCGGCGGGCCGGAGTCGGGACAAACCCGGCTTCGCAGCGCTGCAACCCCGCCTTTCGCAATCGCGCATAGGCGGGCCGCCATGGCCTGCTTAGGCTTGCCTTCGGTATCCAGAAAAACAACCCCGAGACAAGGAGACGGATATGCGGAAAGGCTTGATGCGAGGCGGCTTGACCAAGGCGCGCGCTGCCGGCTGCGCGCTGGGCGTCGGCCTGCTGTGGACGGCGGCGGCGCAGGCGCAGCAGATATCGGACGATGTGGTGCGCATCGGCGTGCTCAGCGACATGTCGGGCCTGTATGCGGACACGGCGGGGCGCGGCTCCGTCGAGGCCGCGAAGATGGCCGTGGCCGACTTCGGCGGCCAGGTGCTGGGCAGGAAGATCGAGGTGGTCTGGGCCGACCACCAGAACAAGGCCGACGTGGGCGCCACCCATGCGCGCACCTGGTTCGACCGCGACGGCGTGGACCTGATCGTGGACATCAACAACACGGCCGTCGCCATCGCCGTCAACAACCTGGCGCGCGAGCGCGGCAAGATGGTGATCAACACCGGCGGCGCCTCGGACATCCTCACCAACGAGCACTGCGCGCCCACGGCCATCCACTACACCTACGACAGCTATGCGCTGGCCAATGGCGCGGTGCGCGGCATCCTGGCCCAGGGCAAGAAGGACTGGTTCATCCTGGGCGTGGACTATGCCTTCGGCAAGGCCATGACGGCCAATGTGACCGACTTCCTGAAAGACGGCGGCGGCAAGCTGGTGGGCACCACCTTCCATCCGCTCAACGCCAGTGATTTCTCGTCCTTCCTGCTGCAGGCCCAGGCGTCCAAGGCCTCGGTGATCAACCTGGCCAATGCCACCAGCGACACGGTCAACGCCATCAAGGCTGCGCACGAGTTCGGCATCGCGCCCAGGCAGACCCTGGTGCCCAGCCTGCTGTTCATCAACGACGTGCATGCGCTGGGCCTGCGCTACGGGCAGGGCATGGTGCTGACCACGGGCTTTTACTGGGACCGCACCGAGGCCACGCGCGCCTGGTCACGGCGCTTCTTCGAGAAGATGAAGAAGATGCCCTCCATGATCCATGCGGGCGCCTACTCGGCCGTCACCAACTACCTCAAGGCCGTGCAGGCCACCAGGGGCGACGACGGCAACGCGGTGGCGCGCCAGCTCAAGCAGATGCCCATCGAGGACTTCTTCGCCCAGAACGGCAAGGTGCGCGAGGACGGCCGCATGGTGCACGACATGTACCTGGTGCAGATCAAGAAGCCCGAGGAATCCAGATACCCCTGGGACTACTACAAGGTGCTCTCCACCATTCCCGGTGACGAGGCCTTCCGCCCGCTGTCCAAGAGCAGCTGCAAGCTGGTGAAGACATCATGAAGACACGCGCCGCTGTACTCACGAGAACGGGCGCAGCCGCGCCCTATGCCGACAGCCGCCCGCTGGAGATCTGGGAGGTGGACCTGGCGCCGCCCGGCCCCGGCGAGGTGCTGGTCAAGGTGGCCGCCGCAGGCGTGTGCCACTCCGACCTGTCCATCATCAACGGCGACCGTCCGCGCGATACGCCCATCGTGCTCGGCCATGAGGCCGCAGGCGTGATCCAGGCCCTCGGCGAGGGCGTGACCGACCTGGAGGTGGGCGACCACGTGGTCATGCTCTTCGTGCCCGGCTGCGGCAACTGCCTGCCCTGCGCCGAAGGCCGGCCCGTGCTGTGCGAGCCCGCAGGCCAGCCCGGCGTGGCGGGCACCCTGCTGTCGGGCGCCAGGCGGCTGTCGCGCAATGGCCAGCCCATCTCGCACTTCGTCGGCGTCTCGGCCTTTGCCGAGCATGCCGTGCTCTCGCGCCGCGGCGTGCACCGCATCGACAAGTCGGTGCCGCTGGAGCTGGCCGCGCTGTTCGGCTGCGCCGTGATTACCGGCGTGGGCGCGGTGGCCAATACCGCCAGAGTGAGCCCCGGCCAGAGCGTGGCCGTGGTGGGGCTGGGCGGCGTGGGCCTGTCCTCGGTGATGGGCGCGGCGGCGGCGGGTGCGGCCCGCGTGGTGGCCGTGGACCTCAATGCCGACAAGCTGGCCATGGCGCGCGATTTCGGCGCCACCGACACCGTCAATGCCGGCGACGAGGATGCCGTCAAGCAGGTGCGGGCGCTGACGGGCGGCGGCGTGGACCATGCCTTCGAGATGGTGGGATCGGCCAAGGCACTGGAGATGGCCTACCGCATCACGCGGCGCGGCGGCCAGACCGTGACGGCGGGCCTGCCCTCCAGCGCCCAGGCCATCAGCCTGCCGGTCTGGCACCTGGTGGCAGAGGAGCGCACGCTCAAGGGCTGCTACATGGGCAGCTGCGTGCCGCGCCGCGACATCGACCGCTACCTGGCCCTGCATGCGGCCGGCAAGCTGCCGGTGGACCGCCTGGTCACCGGCCACCTGACGCTGGACCAGATCAACGAGGGCTTCGACCGCCTGGCGCGTGGCGAGGCCATACGCCAGATCATCCGCATGGAGGCCTGATAGGAGGTCAGGCTGATCAGCGAGTACCGGGGCTGCTGCTGCCGCTGAGCCCAAGCCAAGCACGGCGGTCAGGTGCCGTCGGGCAGCAGCTGGTTTTCCCAGCCGGTCAGCTGCTCGATGGCCCGGGCCACCTGCAGGATGCGGGCCTCGTCGAAGTAGCGTCCCACCACCTGCACGGCCAGCGGCAGGCCTTGCGGCGACAGGCCCACCGGCACGCTGATGGCCGGGTGCCCGGTCACGTTGAAGGCATGGGTCTGCACCGGCCAGTGGCGGAAATGCGGCATGGGATCGAAGCGCGGCGCCGTATCCAGGGTGATGGCGGTCAGCAGCACGTCGCAGCGGTCCAGGGCCGCGTCCACGCGGGCCGCCAGCATGCGGCGCACGCGCAGGGCGTTCAGGTAGTCCTCCGAGGACACGGTGGCGCCCAGCAGCAGCCGCGCCGCCGTGAGTTCGCCATAGTCCAGCGGGCGCGAGCGCAGGTCCTGCGCATGGATGGTGAACATCTCGGCACTGAGGATGACGCGGCCGGCCGCCAGGAACTGCTGGCTGTGGGGCAGGCTCACGTGGATGGGGCGGGCGCCGGCCTCGGCCAGCAGCGCGGCCGTGCGATCGAAGGCCGAAAGGAACGTGGGCGACGCCTGGGGCGACGACTGGAAGTGGTCCTGCGGCACGCCGATGGTCAGGCCCTTCACGCCCTGCTCAAGCCCCGTGCAGTAGTCGTCCACGGGTTCGGTGGAGCTGGCCGGGTCCAGCGGGTCATGACCGGCCAGCACCTGCAGCGCGATGGCCGCATCCTCCACGCTGCGCGACAGCGGGCCGCAGTGGTCCAGCGTCCAGGCCAGCGGAAACACGCCGTGCTTGGAGACGCGGCCGTAGGTGGGTTTCAGCCCCACGGCACCGCACCAGGCGGCCGGTATGAGGATGGAGCCGCCCGTGCAGGTGCCCAGGGCCAGCCGCGTGAAGCCCGCCGCAATGGCGGCGCCCGAGCCCGACGACGATCCGCCCGGAATATGGGCCAGGTCCCAGGGATTGCGGGCCGCGGGAAACGGCAGGTCGGGGCTGGGCGCGCCGATGGCGAACTCGTGCGTGGCCAGCTTGCCCAGGATGATGGCGCCCGCATCGCGCAGGCGCCGCACCGGCGTGGAATCCTCCTCGGGCACATAGTCCAGGCTCAGCCAGGACTGGCAGGTGGTCGGCAGGCCGGCCACGTCGTAGACGTCCTTGATGGCCACGGCAATGCCGTGGAGCAGCGGCAGGTCGGCGCTTTCGGCGCGCGCCATGTCTGCGCCGCGCGCAGCCTCCATGGCACCGCTGGCATCGAGATTGGTGAAGGCATGGATGTCGATGTCCATGGCGCGGATGCGTCCCAGCGCCGCCCGGGTCAGCATCTCCGAGGTGGTCTTGCCGGCGCGCAGCGCGCTGGCCATCTGCCGTATGGAAAGTTCAGGACTGCCGCGCATGGTTGCTCTGACGGGAAATGGTGGTGTGGATGTGCGAGGGACCCGCCTCATGCGCCAGTTCGTTGACGAGGCCGCGGTGCTCCATCAGCAGCTGGTGCTCCGCCAGGATGGGTCCCAGCCGCTCGAAGGGGATGTCGATGCCGTGCTTTTTCAGCGCATTGAGCAATTCGTGCAGCGCATTGACATCGGGCCCTGCCAGTTTCTGCGGCGAAGGGGGTATTTCAGATTTTCGCGATGCCGGCATCACTGACCACCTTTCTCCATTTTCTGGCGTCGTCGGATACGAATGCCTTGGTGCTGTCCACGGATTTCCAAAGGGGAATGCTGCCAAGCTCCATGAATTTGCGCTGCACCTTTTCATCGGCCAGGATATTTTTCATCTGTGCATTGATGGCGTTCACTATCGCGGCCGGCGTGCCCTTGGGTGCCATGAGCACATTCCATGAGGTCTCGTTGAAATTGCCGAGCCGGGCCGGGCTTTGCTCGCTGAGCGTCTGCCAGTCGGGCATGAGGGGCGAGCGCTCGCGCGTGGCCACGCCCACGCGATTGACCTTGCCCTGGTTCACATACTGCTTGGCCGTGATCAGCAGGTCGAAGGCGATATCGACCTGGCCGCTGACCAGGTCGGCCATCATGGGCGCGGCGCCCTGGTAGGGAATGTGCAGCATGCGTATGTCGGCGGCCAGGCTCAGGGCCTCGGCCGCCATGTGGCCCGCGCTGCCATAGCCCGGCGTGGCATAGGTCAGCTTGCCGGGGCTGCGCCGCGCCAGCTCGATCAGCTCCTGCACCGACGACAGCTGCAGGCCCGGGCGTGTGATGAGCACCAGAGGACTGTCGTTGATGGTGGAGATGGCTTCCAGGTCGCTGGCCACGTCATACCCGGCCTGCGTGTACAGCGCGCCCGAGATGGTCTGGGCCGTGGTGCAGATCAGCAGCGTATATCCATCGGGACTGGCCTTGGAGACCTGGCGCGCCCCGATGTTGCCCGAGGCGCCAGGGCGGTTTTCCACCACCACGTTGACGCGCAGGCGTTGTGCAAGCTCCTTGGCGATGATGCGCCCCACGACATCAGTGCCACCGCCTGCCGGGAAAGGTACAACCAGCGTTATCTGCCGGTCTGGCCAGGCCGCATGAACCAGGCTGGCAGCGACCAGGAAAATACCTCCGAGAAACAGGCTGAGGATTCTTTTCATGGGCTTGATTCATGTGGTTGCGGGGGGTGAGGATGCATGCCCTGTGCAGATCCGGGCCGACACGCCGGGATGCATCTCACGATGGATCCGGTAACTGCAGCCAAGGCCAAGGCAGGCGAAAAAATAATGAATTTGTTAAAACTATTGAAACATTGAGTGCCATAGTTTTACATCATGAAGGATGGGGTGCAAGGCCTGCGGATGCGCAATGTAGGGGTGTTGCGTCCATGCTGCAGAGGCCGGTTCCGGAAGGCAGTGGCGCGTGCGCACATCCGGACATGGGGCAGGGAAGGGGCAGGCAAGACAAAGGTTGCACCGGCAGCGGTGGCCGGCGCAACTGCTGTGCGGCCCGGGCTCAGGAAACGCGCAGCGCCTGTTCCTGCAGCAGGCGCTTGAGCACCTTGCCGTTGGGGCTGGTGGGCAGCTCGGCCAGGGGCACGATGCGGGCGGGCAGCTTGTAGGGCGCCAGCCGTTCGCGCAGGTGGGAGCGCGCTGCGGCGCTGTCCAGCGTGGCGCCGGGCTGCAGCTCGACAAAGGCGATGACCTCCTCGTTGCCATCGCCCTCGGGCCGCCCGACCACGGCGCTGCGCTGCACGCCGGGCAGCTCGTTGAGCGCCAGTTCCACCTCGGCCGGATAGACGTTGAAGCCTGAGCGGATGATCATTTCCTTGAGCCGCCCCACCACGAAGAGCGCGCCGTCGGCATGCAGCTCGCCCAGGTCGCCGCTGGCGTACCAGCCGCCCTCGCGCATCACGGCGGCCGTGGCCTGGTCATCGCGGAAGTAGCCGTGCATCAGGCCGCGCCCGCGTATCCACAGCTCGCCGCGCTCGCCCACCGGCAGGCTGCGGCCCGTGGCCGGGTCCACGGCGCGCACCTCGGCGCCTTCCACCACGTAGCCCGCGCTGGTGTCGGGCCGCTGCTCGCCCTGTCGTGTGAGGTGGACCGACCCTGCGTATTCCGACAGGCCGTAGCCATGGTGCAGCGCCTGGCCGAAGGCGGCCTCCACGCGCTTTTTCAGCGTCAGGTCCAGCGGGCCTGCGCCGGTATAGACATAGCGCAGCGCAGGCGCCTGCGGGTGGGCAATGCCCTGCTCCTGCAGATAGGCCAGCAGGCGTGCGTACAGCGCAGGCGGCCCCTGCAGCTGGGAGATGCCGTGGCGGGCCAGCGCATCCAGAAGATCGGCGGGGTCGAACTGCGGGCGCATCACCATCTGCGCGCCCGCATGCAGCGAGGCCAGCAGCACCGTGCCCAGCCCGAAGATATGGGTCATGGGCACGAAGGCATAGCTGCGGTCCTGCGGACCCAGGCCGCGCGATGCGGCCGAGACGCGAGCGAACAGCGTCAGCGCGTCATGCCCCACCATCACGCCCTTGGGCGTGCCCGTGGTGCCCGAGGTGAAGATCAGCGCCGCCACCTCGTCCTGCAGCGCGCCGGATTCGGCCACCGCCTCTGCGCGCACCGGGCTGTGCTGCATGCCGGCCAGGGCCGAGTCGCCTGCGCCAAAGCGCCGCGCGTGGCCGCTGGCGCTGTCCGATGCGGCCGAGGTGAAATACACCACGCGCGCATCGGCCTTGGCCGCAAAGGCATCGATCTCGCCGGGCGCCATGCGCGCATTCACGCCGCAGGACCAGGCGCCCACGCGGCTGCAGGCCAGGATCAGCGCCGCATGCTCGGGGCAGTTCTCGGCCACGACCAGCACGCGGTCGCCGGGCCGCACCTGCAGCGCGCGCAGCTCGGCCTCGGCCGTGTCCGCCAGCGCGCCCAGGTCGGCAAAGCTCAGGCTGCTGCCGTCGGGCAGGTGGATGAAGGGACGCTGCGGCGCTTCGGCCAGCCAGCGGTCCAGCAGATGGTGTATTCGTTGATTCATGCTCCGCTTATCCCTCAGTCCACCACAATGCCTTGGGTGACGGTGGCCCACATCGCGCGTTCTTTTGCACCGCGCTCGGCTAGTTTCTGGGGTGCGCCGGTCCACTCTTCGTAGCCCAGTTCCTTGAGGCGCTTGCGCAGCTCCGGCTGGGCCAGGGCGGCGTTGATGGACTTGTTCAGGCGGGCCACGAGTTCAGGCGACATGCCCTTGGGGCCGTAGACGCCATACCAGCCGCCCACGTCGAAGCCCTTGAGGCCTTCGATGCCGGACTCGGCAAAGGTGGGCACATCGGGCAGCGAGGCATTGCGCTGTGGGGAAGTCACGGCCACGGCGCGCACCTTGCCGCTCTGGATGTAGGTGCTGGCGGTGCTGATGATGTCCAGCATCATGCTCAGCTGGCCGCCGATCACGTCGGTCATGGCGGGTGCGTTGCCCTTGTAGGGGATGTGGTTCATCTCGATGCCGCTGCGCCGCGCGAACAGCAGCGCGCCCAGGTGGTTGGAGCCGCCGACGCCGGCCGAGCCGTAGTTGAGCTTTTGCGGATGGGCCTTGGCATAGGCCACGAGCTCGGCCGTGGTCTTGTAGGGCTCGTTGTTGTTGACCACCAGCACGTTGTAGTAGCTGAGCACGGGCGCCACGGGCGTGAGGTCACGGGCCGGGTCGAAGGACATCTTGCTCATCACGTTGGGGCTGATGGTGATGGTGGGGCTGGCCGCGAACCACAGCGTGAGGCCGTCGGGCCTGGCGCGCACGACCTCGCTGCCGGCCATGGTGGCGTTGGCGCCGGGCTTGTTCTCCACCACCACCGAGGCGCCCAGCTCCTTGGTCAGCGCCACGCTGAGCAGGCGGGCGCCCTGGTCCACGGGGCCACCGGCCGAGTAGCCCACGATGAGGCGCACGGGCTGCGCGTCCTGCGCGGCGGCGGGGAGGGCGGTCAGGGTGGCTAGGGCGGTCACCAGGGACGCCAGAAGCGGGGCATGGGCCAGGGTGGCCAGGGCCTTGCGGCGGTGTTGGGCGGGCATGTGCATGTCTCCTGCAAAAAATGAATGAAGCGCTGCCGTGGCCTGCACGGCGGCGCGCCCGGTCTGCGCCGGACATGCAGGCAATGGTGCGCACGCCGGCGCTTCTTGGGAATCTGCTTTTGCCTAAGCCGGGGTTTGCCGGCTGTTAGGACGTCCTAGGAAGACAGGTCCGCGCCCGCCTCCTCGGCGCCCGCCTGCCAGCTGGGCGCGGCGGTGACGATGGCCTCGCGCAGGAACTGCTGGAAGGCGCGGGCCGCCATGGTGGGCTGGCGGTCGGGCATGCGCACCAGGTACATGGCGTTGCCCAGGCCGGAGAACACCACCTGGTCCAGCACGGCCACCAGCGTGCCGCCGGCCAGCGCGGCCGAGGTCACGTAGTCGGGCAGCAGGGCCAGGCCCAGGCCGTCCAGCACGGCGTCGTACAGCAGGCGGTAGTCGCCCGATTGCAGCGAGGGCAGCACATCGAGGGCAGCGGCGACGCCATCGTCGCCGCTGCCGGCCAGCCAGGCCAGCCTGCCGCCCATGGCCAGCGGCAGGATGAGGCGGGCCTGCAGCAGGTCGGCAGGTGCGCGCAGGGGCCGGCCCAGCGACTGCTCCAGCGCCTGCAGGCAGGCGGGCGTGGCCACGAAGTTCCAGCGCACATCGCAAAGCCGCGTGGCCACCAGATCGTCCAGCGGCGCGGAGGTGATCTGCACCGCCAGATCGACCTTGGAGGCCACGAGGTCGGCCATCTGGTCGTTGATCAGCAGGCGCAGGCGGATGTCGGGATGCTCGCGGCAAAAGCCCAGGATCAGCGGCTTGAGATAGAAATGCCCGAAGCCGGTGGGCACGCGCACGCCCACCTCGCCGCTCACGGTGGAGCGCAACTGGTGGATGGCATCGCGGGCGCGCTGCAGCTCCTCCATCATGGCCAGGCAGCGCCGGTACAGCAGCTGGCCGGCCTGGGTGAGCTCCACATTGCGCGTGGTGCGGCGCAGCAGCTGCGCGCCCATCTCGGTCTCCAGCGCACGCAGCCGGCGCGAGACGTTGGAGCGCGTCATGCCGCCGCGCTCGGCCGCCCGCGTGAGGCTCTTGGCCTCGGCGATGTCGATGAAGACGCGGCACAGGTTCAGGTCCATCTCGGCATTCTTTGCAGGGCCGGGGCCGGCCATTGTTGATCGGGAGTCACCAGGCCTGGCCTGCTGGCGAGGATTGTGGCGCCTGCCCTGCCTCCCTAGCATGGAGGAAACCATGGCGAAAGGCCGCTGACCGTGAACCAAGAAGCTTTGCAAACCGCGCCGCCGGTGCCCCTGGCGCACTACCGTGTGCTCGATCTGAGCCAGGGCGTGGCCGGCCCCTACTGCACCCACCTGCTTTCGCGCCAGGGCGCCGAGGTGATCAAGGTCGATCCGCCCGAAGGCGACTGGGCGCGCCACGTGGGCATCTCGCGCGATGGGCACAGCAGCCTGTCGGCCACCTACAACGCGGGCAAGCGCAGCATTGCCGTCGATGCGCGCCAGGCCCAGGGGCGCGCGCTGCTGCTGCGGCTGGCGCGCGAGGCCGACATCGTGGTGCAGAACTTCCGCCCCCAGGTCGTGCAGCGCATGGGCGTGGACTACGACAGCCTGCGCGCGGCCGGCCTGGACCCGGTGTACGTCTCCATCAGCGGCTACGGACCCACGGGGCCGTATGCGGACCGGCCCGCCACCGACTCCGTCATGCAGGCGGACACGGGCTTGATGACCAGCAACCGAGACGCGCAGGGCCAGCCCCAGCGCGTGGGCCTGCTGCTGGCCGACATCGCGGCCGGCGTCTATGCCGCACAGGCCTGCACGGCGGCCCTGCTGGGCAAGGCGCGCAGCGGGCGCGGGCGCCATGTGGAGCTCAATCTGTTCGAGGTCTGCTGCGCCCTGCAATCCACGGTGCTGGCCGAAGACACGCTGCGCGGCGGCCTGCCCGCCGAAGGGGTGAGCGCTCCCAACGGCGTGTTCGCCACGGCCGATGGCTTCATCACCGTGCTGGCCCTGAACAACGACCAGTTCGAGCGGCTGTGCCGCGCGCTGGACCTGCCGCACTGGCTGCAGGACGCGCGCTTTGCCTCCAATGCGGGCCGCATGGCCCACCGCCATGTCCTGCATGCCGGGCTGCAGGCCTTGCTGGCGCAGCAGCCGCGCGCCCACTGGGAGCAGCGCCTGGCAGCGCAGGGCGCCCTGCATGCGGGCGTGCGCACGCTGGCCGATGTGGTGGCGCATCCCCAGGCCGTGCACCGCGCATCGTTCGCCACGCTGGCGCAGCCCGGGTTCGGGCCGCTGCTGTATGCGGCTTCACCCTGGCCGGCAGACGCAGCAGCCTCCGGTGCATCCCTTGGCGCCGCGCCGCGCACGGGCGAGCACACGCGCCAGATCCTGGCCGAGGCCGGCTGCACGCCGCAGGAGATGGAGCAATGGATGGCCAGCGGCGTGGTGCACCAGTGCGCGCAGGAGGTCATGGCATGAGCGCTTCCATATCCACGTTCACACCCACCTCCCCGGTCACCTCCATGCAGGCCCTGGTCTGCCATCAATTCGGCGCGCCGCACGAGGTGGTCAGCCTGCAGTCCATGGACCGGCCCGGCCAACCCCTGGGCGCGCACCAGGCGCGGATTGCCGTGGCCTACGCCAACGTCAGCCACGCCACGGGCCTGCTGATCGAGGGCCGCTACCAGCGGCGCCCGCCGCTGCCCTTCGTGCCCGGCACCGAAGGCGTGGGGCGCGTGCTGGAATGCGGCAGCGCGGTGCAGCACCTGCAGCCCGGCGATGCCGTGGCCTTCATTGCCGACTGGGGTGCCTTTGCGCAGGAAACGGTGGTGCATGCATCCACCGTCTACCGCCTGCCTGCGGGCATGCCCTGGCTGCAGGCCCTGCCCATTCCCCTGTCCTACGGCACGGCCTACACGGCCCTGCACTGGCGCGCGCGCCTGCAGGAAGGCGATGTGGTGCTGGTGCTGGGCGCCGGGTCCGGCGTGGGCGCCGCGGCGGTGGAAGTGGCCCGGCAGACGCCCGGCGTGCAGGTCATCGCCTGCGCCAGCACCGAGGCCAAGCGCGCCGATGCGCTGCGCCGTGGCGCGCACCAGGCAGTCACCCCGCAGGACCTGGCCGCCCAGGTCAAGCAGGCCACGCAGGGCCGGGGCGCCTCCGTCGTCTTCGACCCCGTGGGCGGCGATCTGCTGCTGCAGGCACTGCGCGCGGCCGCGCAGAACGCGCAGCTGCTGAGCGTGGGCTTTGCCAGCGGCACCATCCCTGCCGTGCCCATGAACCTGGCCCTGGTCAAGAACCTCACGCTGCACGGCTTCTTCTACGGCCGCTACATCGGCTGGACGCCGGCCGACGAACGCCAGGCCTTCGCGGCGCAGCTGCAGCCCGTCATTGCCAAGCTGCTCGACTGGGCTGCCCGGGGATGCATCCATCCCCAGGTCAGCCAGGTCTTCGCCATGCATGAACTGCCGGCTGCGCTGGATGCGCTGCACGGCCGCAACGTGACCGGCAAGCTCGCACTCGCCATTCAAGGAGACAAGGTATGACAACGCAACGCACAGGCCCCGCGCTTTCCCGCCGCACCCTGCTGGGCGCCGCGGCGGCGCTGGCCGCATGGAGAACCGCAGGCGCGCAGCCATCCGCCGGGGCCCAGGGCTATCCCAAGGCGCCCATCCGCGTCGTCGTGCCCTATCCACCCGGCGGGCCTACCGACGTGGTCGGGCGCGTGGTCACCACGCGGCTGGGCGAGGCGCTGGGCCAGCCGCTGGTGGTGGACAACAAGGCCGGCGCCAGCGGCATGGTCGGCGCGGCCCTGGTGGCCAAGGCGCCGGCCGACGGCTACACGCTGCTGGTCAATGCCTCCATCCACGTCATCAACCCCTACGTCTATGCCAGCGCGCCCTATGACGCCTTCCGCGATTTCGAGCCGGTCACGCAGCTGGTCGATGTGCCGCTGGTGCTGGTCGTGGGCAGCCAGCTTCCGGTGCGCAATGTGCAGGAGCTGATCGCCTGGGCCAAGGCCCATCCCGGGCAGGTGAACTTCGGCTCTGCCGGCAATGCGTCGTCACAGCACCTGTCGGGCGAGCTGTTCCGCCTGAAGACCGGCGCGCAGATGCAGCATGTGCCCTACAAGGGCAGCTCGCCGGCCCTGACCGACCTGATGGGCGGGCAGATCCAGCTCATGTTCGACTCCATGCCCTCGGCCATGCCCTTCATCGCCTCGGGCCGGCTGCGTGCGCTGGCCGTTACCTCGGCCAGTCGCTCACCCTCCCTGCCCGATGTGCCCACCATGGAAGAGGCCGGCATGCCGGGCTTTCGCACCAGCACCTGGTACGGACTGTGGGCGCCGAAGAACACGCCCCAGGACGTGGTGCAGAAACTGTGGACCGAGTCCCGCCGCGTGCTTGCCGAACCCCAGATCGCAGCGCAATACCGCCGCCTGGGCGCCGAGCCCGTGGGCTCCACGCCCGCCGAGTTCGCGCGCTACATCCAGGCCGAAGCCCGCAAGTGGGAAGAGATCGTGAAGGCGTCGGGAGCGCGGGCGGATTGAGGCGGGAAGCTCACACCCGCTCGAACACCGCCGCAATCCCCTGGCCGCCGCCTATGCACATGGTCTCCAGCCCATAGCGGCCCTTGCGGCGCTCCAGCTCGTGCAGCAGGGTGGCCAGGATGCGCACGCCGGTGGCGCCGATGGGGTGGCCCAGGGAGATGCCGGAGCCGTTGACGTTGAGCTTGTGGTCTATGGCGCCCTGGTCGTTCCACTCCCAGCCCTTGAGCACGGACAGCACCTGGCAGGCAAAGGCTTCGTTGAGTTCGACCAGGTCCATCTGGTCCAGCGTGAGGTTCAGGCGCGCCAGCAGTTTCTTGACGGCGGGCACGGGGCCTATGCCCATGTGCGAGGGCTCGCAGCCTGCGGCGGCCCAGCCCACCAGGGTGGCCATGGGGGTGAGGCCCAGTTCGGCCAGCCGGTCCTCGGCCACGATCAGGCAGGCGGCGCTGGCGTCATTCTGCTGGCTGGCGTTGCCGGCCGTGACCGTTCCATTGGGCATGAGCACGCGCAGCTTGCCCATGCTGTCGGTGGTGGCGTCGGCGCGAAAGCCTTCGTCGCGCGTGAACAGCACGGGGTCGCCCTTGCGCTGGGGCACCTTGACGGGGACGATCTCGTCGGCGAAGCGGCCCGCCTCCCAGGCGGCGGCGGCGCGCTGGTGGCTGCGCACGGCATAGGCGTCGGCTGCCTCGCGGCTGATGCCGTAGTCACGCGCCAGGTTCTCGGCGGTCTCGATCATTCCCGAGATCTTGCCGAAGCGCTCCACGGGCTGGGAGCGCTCGCGGCCGCGGTCCAGGCGGTCGTAGAAGCGCACATTGCCCGAGCGCGCGCCCCAGCGCATGTCGGTGCTGTAGTACTCGATGTTGCTCATGCTCTCCACGCCGCCTGCGATCACCACGTCGGCGGCGCCGCTTTGCACCATCATGGCCGCCGTGGCCACGGCCTGCAGGCCGCCGCCGCAGCGCCGGTCCAGCTGCATGCCCGGCACCGTCACCGGCAGGCCGGCCTGCAGCGCGGCCCAGCGGCCCACGCAGGGCGTCTCGCTGCTGGCGTAGGACTGGGCGAAGACCACGTCGTCGATGCGTGCGGGGTCGATGCCGCTTTTCTCGACCACGGCGCGCACCGTGGTGGCGGCCAGCTCCTCGACCGATACCGGCCGCAGGCTGCCGCCGAAGGTGCCCACGGGCGTGCGAAGGGGGGTGACGATGGCGGCTCTGCGCATGGTGTTGTCTCCTTGGGAATCAGTGGATCAGTGGATCAGTGGATCAGTGGATCAGTGGATCAGGAAAAGGCTGCGCCGCATTGGCGCAGCAGGGTATGTGCCTGTTGTTCCAGGTCGGCGCGGTGCTCCGGTGCCGCGATGTCGATCAGCCGTTTCACGCGGCGCGACAGCGTCTGGCCGCGCAGGTCGGCCACGCCGTGTTCGGTGACGATGAGGCCGGCATCGCTGCGCGGCGTGCTGACGGGGCCGGACAGCCGCGCAACGATGCGCGTGGCCCCCCTGGCCGTGGCGGGCAGGGCGATGATGGGCAGGCCGCCGCGGCTGCGTGCCGCGCCGCGCAGAAAGTCCACGGCGCCCCCCACGGCGCCCACGTAGACGCCGCCCGCCACTTCGGAATTGATCTGGCCCGTGAGGTCCACTTCCACCGCCGAATTGATGGCGGCCAGCCTGTGGCTGGCGGCCAGCACCTCGGGGTCGTGCGTGTAGCGCGTCTCGCGCAGTTGCAGGGCGGGGTTGCGGTGGGCCCAGCGCCTGAGCGATTCGCCGCCCATGAGGATGCCGCCGATGCCCACGCCGCGGTCCTGGCTCTTGCGCGCGTGGGTCAGCACGCCGGCTTCGGCCAGGGCTGCAATGCCGTCGCCCACGGCGCCGCTGTGCAGGCCCAGGTCGCGGTGGCCGTGCAGGGCGGCGAGCACGGCCTCGGGCAGGTTGCCCACGCCCACCTGCAGCGTGGCGCCGTCTTCGATGAGGGCGGCCACATGGCCGGCAATGGCCTGTTCGGCAGGGCCGGGCGCGCTGCGCGCCTGGTCCAGCGGAGGGTGTTCGGCATCGACCAGCAGGGCGAAGTCGCCGGCCTGCAGGTGCAGGCTGCCGTGCGTCCACGGAATGGCGGGGTTGACTTCGCCGATCAGCACGCGCGCCTTGCGTATGGCGGCCGGCAGGTATTCATGGACCAGGCCCAGGCTGTAGCGGCCTTGTGCATCGGGTGGCGAGACCTGGAGCAGCACCACGTCGGCAGGCAGCAGGCCCTCGTCGATCAGGCCGGGCAGGTGGGAGTAGTGGCTGGGCAGGATGTCCAGCACGCCCGCCTGGGCCAGCGCGCGGTGGGGGCCGCCGGCCGCGTAACCGAAGAAGTCGATGGCGTCGGCATGCGCCGGTTGCAGCGTGTCCGATGCGCCCATGCCCACGAAGACGCGCAGCCGGCCCTGGCCACCGTGCCGGGCCAGTGCATGGCGCTGCGCGACCACGGCGCGCGTGAGCGTCAGCGGCTCGGCCGTGGCCTGGCCCCACCACAGGGTGTCGCCGGGGCGGATCAGGGCCTGCAGCCTTTCTTGCAGGGTGTCCGGCGACAGCACGCTCATGGCGCGCGGTCCCAGTCGAAGCGCGTGGGCTGCTTGTCCTTGAAGCGCTGCACCGCCTCCTGGTGGTAGTCGGAGCCACGGCACATCGTCTGGGCATAGGCTTCCAGCTCGGCCATGGCGCGTGCGTCCAGCTCGAAGGCCTGGTTCATGGCCGTCTTGGCCATGCCGATGGCGGCCGTGGATGCCTCGCCGAAGCGCCGCGCCAGTGCCACGGCGGCGGCCTGCAGGGCCTCGCCGTCCTCCACGATCTCGTAGACCATGCCCAGCGACCTGGCTTCCTCGGCCTGCACGGTGCGCGCGGTGAAGACCAGCTCCTTGGCCTTTTGCAGGCCCACGATGCGCGGCAGCATGTGCATGGCGCCCAGGTCGGGCACCAGGCCGATGCGGCCGAACACGGCGCAGAACTTCGCGCGCCGCGTGCACAGCACGAAGTCGGCGGCCAGCGCCAGGCTCAGGCCCGCGCCGAAGGCCGGGCCGTCCACGGCGGCGATCACGGGCTTTTCGAGGTTGACCAACTCGGGAAACCACTGGTGCAGGCTGCGCATGCGCTGGCGCCAGGGCAGGCCGGCCTGGCTGGCATCCATCATCTGGCTGATATCGCCGCCCGAGCAGAAGGCGCCACCCGCGCCCGTGAGGATGACGGTGTGCACCTGCGCGTCATCGCGCATCTGCGCCACGGCGGCGGCCAGGGCCGGGCGCATGGCCTGGTTGAGCGCGTTGCGGGCCTCGGGCCGGTTCAGCGTGATCGTGCCTATGCCGTCCTGGACGGAGGTCAATACGGGGGAGGTTTCAGGTGATGTAGTCATGGTGCCGAGGTTGGATTCTTTGAGGTCAAAAGCTGGAATGTCTTGCTTGCTCCTATGCGCACCTTTGACGAGGCGTCCAAATCGGCATGTCCCAAGCCAGGGACACCGAGCAAGGGCCTGGGCCGGCCGCGCCGCCCCGCAGCGAGGGTGTCGTCCCCCTCCCGCGAAGCGAGAGAGGGGGAAGGCGCACAGCGACTCAGGGGGTGATCCATTCAAGCGAGTTCGGCGTAGCCGTGGCTCAGCACGATCTTGTCGCGCTCCAGCACGCGGGCGCGCAACTGCAGCTGGCAGGGCTGGTCGGGCGTGCGCCAGATCTCGGTGACCAGGGTTTCGCCGGGATAGACGGGCGAGGTGAAGCGCACATCCAGCGCCTTCAGGCGCGCGGGATTGCGGTCGCCGCATTGGCGCAGCACGGCATGGGCCACCAGGCCGTAGCTGGCCAGGCCATGCAGGATGGGCCGCTCGAAGCCGGCCTTGCGCGCCACGGCCGGGTCGGCATGCAGCGGGTTGTAGTCGCCCATCAGGCGGTACAGCAGCGCGGCCTCGGGGCGTATGGCCTGGGTGTCGGTGAAGTCGGGTGCGCGGTCCTCCGGCGTGGGGCGCAGCGGCGCCAGGGGCGCGTCGCTGGGCTGGCCGCCGTCCAGCAGGCTGTAGCCGCCATCGCCGCGCAGAAAGCTGACCTGCTGCACGGTGGCCAGCAGCTCGCCGCCGGCGGTCTCCAGGCGCCGCTCGGTGACCATGATGGCGCCCTTGCCTTCGCCCTTGTCCGTCAGGTGCGTGATGCGGTTGTGGCCCACCACGTCGGCGCTGGCCGGCAGCGGGCGGTGCAGCCGCATGCGCTGCTCGCCATGCAGCAGCTTCACCCAGTCGATGCCCGTATCGGCCTCGCGCGCCCAGAAGCCCGGGTAGCCCAGCACCACGGCCTGCGAGGGCAGGGCGCGCAGCCCGCCAGGCGCTCCTTCGTAGAAAAAGGGCAGGGCGTCGGCGCACAGCGGGTCGCTGCCCAGGCCCAGGCTCAATGCATAGAGCATGGTGTCGCGTTCGCCATAGTGCTGGCGCACGGGCTCGAAGGGGCGCTGTTTCAGGTGCTGGTAACTGATGGCCATGAATCAGCTCCGGTCAGATCGGGTCCCAGCTGAAGACATCTGCCGAGCGGTCCAGGGGGACGAACGATGCCTTGAGCGCAGGCATGCCGTGCTCGGCAATGAACTGGGGCGACCAGCCCTCGCTGCGGTGCACCGAGCGCAGCGGGCGCGGCTGGCTCATGACGAAGATCTCGTTGTTGCGCACGGCGAAGACCTGGGCGTTCACGTCGCGGGCCGCGTCGGACAGCAGGTAGACGGCCAGCGGGGCAATCTTGTTGGGCGTCATCTGCTGGATCTTGGCCACGCGCGCCTGCTGCTCGGGCGTGTCGGTGGGGATGGAGCCGATCATGCGGCTCCAGGCGAACGGCGCGATGCAGTTGGAGCGCACGTTGAACTTCTGCATGTCCAGCGCAATGGACTTGGACAGGGCCGTCAGCCCCAGCTTGGCCGCGCTGTAGTTGGCCTGGCCCAGGTTGCCGATCAGGCCCGAGGTCGAGGTCATGTGCACGAAGGCGCCGCTTTCCTGCTCCTTGAAATGGTTGGCGGCCGCGCGGCTCATGTAGTAGCTGCCGTACAGGTGGACCTTGATGACGGCGTCCCACTCGTCCAGGCTCATCTTGTGGAAGAACCGGTCGCGCAGGATGCCGGCGTTGTTGACCACGCCGTCGATGCGGCCGAAGCTGTCCACGGCGCACTGCACGATGCGGCCCGCGCTGGCGGCCTCGGCCACGCTGTCGGTGTTGGCCACGGCCTGGCCGCCTGCGGCCTTGATCTCATCGACCACCTTCTGCGCCGGGCCGGCGTCCGTGCCCTCGCCCGTGGTGGAGGTGCCGATGTCGTTGACCACCACCTTGGCGCCCTCGGCCGCCATGGCCAGCGCCATGTCGCGCCCGATGCCGCCGCCGGCACCCGTCACCACCACTACCTTGTCCTGCATCATTTTCTGCGCCATGGCCTGTCGTCCCCGTTCAGTGTTCGTTGGAAAGAAGTCGGAACCAAGGATGCCGGCAAACGCCGCACCGCGCCATTCGCCAATCACAAGGGCGGACTTCGCGGGAATGAAAGCAGCGGCGGACAGGCCGCGCCGGCCCAGCCTTCAGCGCGGCCAAAGGCTTGCTTAAGAAAACGCGGATTGCGGGCCGCCGCGCTTGCACCGACCATGGCGGCCATGACAGACAAGCAAGCTACCGACACCCTCGACGCCGCCGCGCTGGCGCATCTTCAGTCCTGGCAGGGCCGCAGCGAAACCCTGGCAGACAGCATCACGGCCGCGCCCGTGGCCGCGCTGTCGGCCACGCTGGACCGGGAAGACCCTGAGCCCGCCGACGGCACGGCGCTGCCGCCGCTGTGGCACTGGATGTACTTCCTGCCCCATGCACGCCAAAGCGAGCTCGGCCCCGACGGCCACCCGCGCCGTGGCGGCTTTCTGCCGCCCGTGCCGCTGCCGCGCCGCATGTGGGCCGGCGGGCGCCTGCGCTGGGAGGCAGGCAACGCGCTGCAGGTGGGCCAGAAGGTGCAGCGCCGCTCCACCATCGGCTCGGTCAGCCACAAGAGCGGCCGCTCGGGCGAGCTGCTGTTCGTGCTGGTCGAGCATGCCTACAGCAACGACCAGGGCCTGGCGCTGACCGAGGAGCACGACATCGTCTACCGCGCCGCTGCCCAGCCCGGCGATCCCGCGCCCACGCCGCAGAAGCCGCCGCTGGACGGCCAGCAAACCTGGTCGCGCACCATCGTTCCCGACGACGTGCTGCTGTTCCGCTACTCGGCCCTGACCTTCAACGGCCACCGCATCCACTACGACCGCCGCTACGTCACGGGAGTGGAGGGCTATCCGGGCCTGATCGTGCACGGTCCGCTGATCGCCACGCTGCTGCTGGACCTGCTGCGCCGCGAGCTGCCCCAGGCGCGCGTGCTGTCCTTCGAGTTCAAGGCCGTGCGCCCCACCTTCGACCTGCATGCCTTCAGCGTGCACGGCAAGCCTTCTGCGGACGGCAAGACCGTCGAACTCTGGGCGCAAGACCACGAGGGCTGGCTGACCATGACCGGAAAAGCCACCCTGGCCTGACACCCCTGAACACCGAGCCTTGAGACCACCATGATCGAACACACGCTTTCCAACAATTTCCCCGAAATCCGCGACGCCATCCGTGCGCTGTGCGCCGAGTTCCCTGACGAGTATTTCCGCAAGATCGACGAGCAGCGCGCCTATCCCGAGACCTTCGTGGACGCGCTGACCAAGGCCGGCTGGCTGGCCGCGCTGATCCCGCAGGAGTACGGTGGCTCGGGCCTGGGCCTGACCGAGGCCAGCGTGATCATGGAAGAGATCAACCGCTGCGGCGGCAACTCCGGCGCCTGCCACGGGCAGATGTACAACATGGGCACGCTGCTGCGCCATGGCTCGCAGGCGCAAAAGGAGAAATATCTGCCGCGCATCGCCTCGGGCGAATGGCGCCTGCAGTCCATGGGCGTGACCGAGCCCACCACGGGCACGGACACCACCAAGATCAAGACCAGCGCCGTCAAGAAGGATGGCCGCTACGTGGTCAACGGCCAGAAGGTCTGGATCAGCCGCGTGCAACACAGCGACTGGATGATCCTGCTGGCGCGTACCACGCCGCTGGCCGAGGTGAAGAAAAAGAGCGAGGGCATGTCCATCTTCATGGTGGACCTGGCCGAGGCGCAAAAGAGCGGCCTGACCGTGCGCCCCATCCCCAACATGGTCAACCACGAGACCAACGAGCTGTTCTTCGAGAACCTGGAAATCCCCGAGGAGAACCTGATCGGCGAGGAAGGCAAGGGCTTCAAGTACATCCTCGACGGCCTCAATGCCGAGCGCACGCTGATTGCGGCCGAATGCATTGGCGACGGCTACTGGTTCCTGGACCGCGTGACCAACTATGTGCGCGACCGCAACGTGTTCGGCCGCCCCATCGGCCAGAACCAGGGCGTGCAGTTCCCCATTGCCGATGCCTTCATCGAGGTCGAGGCCGCCAACCTCATGCGCTGGAAGGCCTGCGAGATGTTCGACGCCAACCAGGCCATGGGCGCCCAGGCCAACATGGCCAAGTACCTGGCGGCCAAGGCCAGCTGGGAGGCGGCCAATGCCTGCATCCAGTTCCACGGCGGCTTCGGCTTTGCCTGCGAATACGACGTGGAGCGCAAGTTCCGCGAGACGCGCCTGTACCAGGTGGCGCCGATCTCCACGAACCTGATCTATTCCTACGTGGCCGAGCACATCCTTGGTCTGCCGCGTTCTTTCTGAAGGCTCGCGCATGACACAGCAACGCCTGAGGCCCCTGGACGGCACCACCGTCGTCTCGCTGGAACATGCGGTGGCCGCACCGTTTTGCACGCGCCAACTGGCCGACCTGGGCGCGCGCGTGATCAAGGTCGAGCGGCCCGGCAGCGGCGACTTTGCGCGCGGCTATGACCAGCGCGTGCAGGGCCAGTCCTCGCACTTCACCTGGATCAACCGCAGCAAGCAGAGCCTGGCGCTGGACCTCAAGCAGGACGAGGCCATGCAGGCGCTGCTGCAGCTGCTGGAGGGTGCCGACGTGCTGGTGCAGAACCTGGCGCCCGGCGCGGCCGCGCGCATGGGCCTGTCCTATGCGGCGCTGCGCGAGCGCTTTCCGCGCCTCATCGTCTGCGACATCAGCGGCTACGGCGCAGACGGCCCCTACCGCGACAAGAAGGCCTACGACCTGCTGATCCAGAGCGAGGCGGGCTTTCTCTCGGTCACGGGCACGCCCGAGGTGCCGTCCAAGGCCGGCATCTCGGTGGCCGACATCGCGGCCGGCATGTATGCGTACACCAACATCCTGTCGGCCCTGCTGCTGCGCGGGCGCACGGG
This sequence comes from Delftia sp. S65, assembly GCF_016516495.1. NCBI lineage: Bacteria > Pseudomonadati > Pseudomonadota > Betaproteobacteria > Burkholderiales > Comamonadaceae > Delftia > Delftia sp. S65. The sequence continues at coordinate 52,368 of NZ_JACVUR010000002.1, read as the reverse complement.
TGAGGGCAGCCACATCGACGTGTCCATGCTGGAGGCGCTGGGCGAGTGGATGGGTTACCCCATGTACTACGCCTTCGACGGCGCGCCGCCACCGCCGCGCACCGGCGCCTCGCACGCCAGCATCTATCCCTACGGGCCTTTCGAGGCCGGTGACGGTGGGACGGTAATGCTGGGCCTGCAAAACGAACGCGAGTGGAAGCTCTTTTGCGAACAGGTGCTGCTGCAGCCCGCGCTGGCCACGGATGCGCGCTTTGACAGCAATGCGCGCCGCAACGCCAACCGCGAGGAGCTGCGTGCGCTGATCCTGGGCGTGTTCAACGCGCTGGATGCCGCACAGGTGGTGCAGCGGCTGGATGCGGCCGGCATTGCCAATGCGCGCGTCAACGACATGGCCGGCCTGTGGGCCCATCCCCAGCTGGCCGCACGCCAGCGCTGGTGCAGCGTGGACACGCCGGCCGGACCCGTGCAGGCCCTGCTGCCCCCCGGTGCCAACAGCTCCTTTGACTACCGCATGGAGGCTGTGCCCGCCGTGGGCGAGCACAGCGCCGCCATCCTGGCCGAGCTGGGCTGGAGCGCCGAGCGCATCAGTGCCCTGTGCCCGCCCCCGGGAAAAACCGCCCCCTGAAACCAGGGCGCATGCCCAAGAATGCGCCGGAGACCCAACCCATGAAAAACGACACCCAAGTGAGCATCCATCCGCTGGCCCAATTCGCTGCCTCGCTGCGCTGGGACGACGTTCCCGCCGCCGTTCAGCAGCGCGCCGAAGACCTCTGGGTGGACTGGTTCGGCTCCGTGCTCGCAGGCCAGGGCGCGCGCCCCGTGCAGAGCATCACGCGCTTTGCGCTGTCCCAGGGACCGGCGCAGGGGCCTAGCGAGATCCTGGGCAGTGCCGACACCACCTCGCCCATGATGGCGGCCCTGGCCAATGCCGCAGCCTCGCATGTGGCCGAGCAGGACGATGTGCACAACGGCTCGGTCTTCCACCCCGCCGCCGTGGTCTTCCCGCCCGCGCTGGCCGTGGCACAGAGCATCGGCGCCAGCGGCGCCGAGCTCATGGCCGCCTGCGTGGCCGGCTATGAGGTCGGCATCCGCGTGGGCGAGTTCCTGGGCCGCAGCCACTACCGCATCTTCCACACCACGGCCACGGCCGGCACCCTGGCCGCCGCGGCCGCCGTGGGCCGGCTGCTGGGCCTCACGCCCGCGCAGATGCAGCATGCCTTCGGCTCGGCCGGCACGCAGTCGGCAGGGCTGTGGGAGTTCCTGCGCACGGGAGCCGACAGCAAGCAGCTGCACACGGCGCATGCGGCCGCTGCGGGCCTGATGTCGGCCTACCTGGCCCGGGACGGATTCACCGGTGCGCAGGACATCTTCACCGGGCCGCAGGGCCTGGCGGCAGGCATGTCCACGGACGCCGATCCCACGCGCCTCACGGACGGCATCGGCACGCGCTGGGCCACGGCCGAGACCTCGTTCAAATGGCATGCCTCCTGCCGCCACACGCACCCGGCTGCCGACGCGCTGCTGCAGGTCATGCAGGACCACGGCCTGGCCCCCGCCGACCTGGCGCAGGTCACCTGCCACGTGCACCAGGGCGCCATCGACGTGCTGGGCCCAGTGGTCGATCCCGGCACGGTGCACCAGAGCAAGTTCTCCATGGGCACGGTGCTGGCGCTGGCCGCGCGCCACGGCCATGCGGGCCTGGACGAGTTCGACAACGAATACCTGGCCGCCACCACGGTGGCCCTGCGCGAGAAGGTGGGCATGGTGCTGGACCCCGAGGTCGATGCCGCCTACCCGCAGCGCTGGATCGGCAAGGTCACCGTGCTCACCACCGATGGCCGCACGCTGCACGGCCGCGTGGAAGAGCCCAAGGGCGATCCGGGCAACACGCTGTCGCGCGAGGAGATCACGGCCAAGGCGCTGCGACTGATCGCCTATGGCGGTGCCCTGCAGGACGACCCCGCCCAGGCCGCTGTAGCGCGGCTGTGGCAGATCGCGCACTGGCCGCGCGTGCAGCGCCTGCTTGACTGAGTTCTTGACTGAGTTTTCGCGCCGGCCCCGGCCGGCGAATCCATGGGAAAGGCGCCACCACAGAGCGCCTCCCGCTTCCACCAAAGTGCACAGGAGACAAACCATGCAACGCACCACTTCTTTCCGCCGCCGCCTCGTTTACGCAGCGGCCGCCGCCTGCGCCCTTGCCGCCGGCGGGACGACCACCGGCGCCCTGGCCGCGGCCTGGCCCGAGAAGCCCGTCGTCCTCGTCGTGCCCTACAGCGCTGGCGGCCCCACCGATGTGGTGGCGCGCCTGCTGGCCGTGCCCATGGGCCAGGTGCTGGGCCAGAGCGTGCTGGTCGAAAACACCGTGGGAGCGGGCGGCACCATTGCGCCCAACCGCGTGGCCAAGGCCAAGGCCGACGGCTACACCATCCTCATCCACCACATGGGCATGGCCACGGCGCCTGCGCTGTACAAGAAGCTGCCCTATGACCCGCTCAAGGACTTCGAGTACATCGGCCAGGTGCTGGACGTGCCCATGACCCTGCTGTCGCGCAAGGACTTCCCGGCCAACAACTTTGCCGAGCTGCTGGACTACGTGAAGAAGAACCAGGAGAAGGTCTCGCTGGCCAATGCCGGCATCGGCGCCGTCTCCCAGCTGTGCGGCATGCTGTTCATGCACCAGGCGGGTGTCAAGCTCACCACCGTGCCCTACAAGGGCGCAGGCCCGGCCATGAACGACCTCATGGGCGGCCAGGTGGACCTGCTGTGCGACCAGACCACGCAGACCGTGCCCGTGATCAAGGACGGCCAGCGCGCCAAGGTCTTCGGCGTGACCACGCCCAAGCGCCTGTCCTCGCTGCCCGACATTCCCACGCTGGACGAGCAGGGCCTCAAGGGCTTTGACGTCAAGGTCTGGCACGGCATGTACGCGCCCAAGGGCACGCCCAAGGAGGTGGTCATGGCCATCAACAAGGCGCTGAACGTGGCCATCAAGGACGAGAACGTCAAAAAGCGCATCGCCGAACTCAGCTCCGACCTGGTCACGCCCGACAAGGCCACACCCGAAGGCCTGCGCACCCACCTGCAGGCCGAGGTGGCGCGCTGGGACAAGGTCATCAAGGCCGCAGGCGTCTCGGCCGAATAAACCGCTCTCCCAAGGACATCCGCATGCACGATCTGGCGCGACAGGCCACTTCCTTTCTCTTCGTCCCCGCCACGCGGCCCGAGCGCCTGGGCAAGGCCCTGGACAGCGGCGCCGACATGGTCATCGCCGACTGGGAGGACGCCGTGGCCCCGGCCGACAAGGACGGCGCCCGCCAGGCGCTGGCCCAGGCCGTGGGTGCGCTGGAAGGCCCGGCCCGTGCCCGCCTGCTGGTGCGCATCAACGCCGAAGGCACGCCCTGGCATGCGGATGACCTGCGCGCGCTGGCGCAGCTGGTGGATCAGGGCGTGGCCGGCGCCATGGTCTCCAAGGCCGAGCGCGCCCAGACCCTGCATGCGGTGGCCCAGGCTGCGGGCGCACGGGCAGCCGTGCTGCCCCTCATCGAAAGCGTGGCCGGCCTGGACGCGGCCGACGCCCTGGCTGCCGCGCCCCAGGTGGTGCGCCTGGCCTTCGGCCACCTGGACTTCCAGGTCGATGCGGGCATGGCCTGCGAGCAGGGCGAGGAAGAGCTGCTGCCCATGCGCATGGCCCTGGTCCTGGCCTCGCGCCGCGCCGGCATCGGCGCGGCCGTGGACGGCGTGACGGTGGACACGCGCAACCCCGAGCGGCTGGCCCAGGACGCGGCACGCGCGCGGCGCATGGGCTTTGGCGGCAAGCTGTGCATCCACCCGGCCCAGGTCCAGCTCCTGCACGCCGTCTTCGACCCCGATGCCGCGGCCGTGGCCCACGCGCAGCGCCTGCGCCAGGCCCTGGCCGAGGCCGGAGGCGGCGTCTGCGTGCTGGACGGCCGCATGGTCGATGCGCCCGTGCTCAAGCAGGCCGAACAGGTGCTGCTGCGCCATGCCTGGGCGCAACAGAGATCTGCAGCGCGATCTTGATCAAAATGAGACTGAAAGGCCGTTTTGCACTCAGAGTTTTCTGATTCTGGTGCAAGAAGTCCAATGATTTCCCTGATGGTGAATCCATCTGCCTCGAATACGCTTGGCCAACTCGATTGATTTCGAGACGGCGGTTTCTTGATCCGGTATCTCCACCCATGGTGGCACCCAGGCAAAGGAGCGTGTGATGGCAGTGATCTCGGGGACGGCATCGAACAGCGGATTCAACGGCCAATTGAATGATCGTCTGAATGACCGACTGAACAACCGATTGAATCGGCGCCAGGCGCTGGCCCTGGCGGCCGGCGCCGTGGCGGCAGGGCCCGCCAGCGTGCTGGCGCAGGCCGGCTTTGCCACGCGGCCCGTGCGCATCGTCGTGCCCTTTGCGGCGGGCGGTGCCACCGACGTGATTGCGCGCATCCTGGGCGAGCGCATGGCCCAGCAGCTGGGCCAGACCGTGGTGGTGGACAACAAGCCCGGTGCGGCCGGACTGATCGGCGGCGAAATGGTGGTCCGCTCCGCGCCCGACGGGCTCACCCTGCTGCTGGGCACCACCTCCACCATGCTCACCAACAAATACCTCTACAAGAAGACCGCCTACGACCCGCTGACCGACCTCACGCCCCTGTCGCGCGTGTGCATGGCGCCCATCGCCCTGGTGGTCACGGCCGACGTGCCCGCCACCAACCTGCGCGAATTCATGGCCTGGGCCCAGGCCAACGCGGGCAAGCTCTCGTATGGCTCCTACGGCATAGGCTCGCACGGCCACCTGGCCTGCGCCGTGCTCAGCGACATGGCCGGTGCCGGCATGGCGCATGCGGCCTACCGGGGCGAGGCGCTGATGGTGCAGGACATGCTGGGCGGACGCATCCCCATCGGCATGGGCAGCCTGCTCACGCTCAAGCCCCACATCGATGCAGGCAAGCTGCGCGCCTTGGCCGTCACCGGCACGCGCCGCGTGCCGCTGGTGCCCGAGGTGCCCACCTTTGCCGAGGCCGGCTACCGCCATGAGGCCATGGAACTGTCCGGCTGGCTGGCCATCGCCGGCCCCAGGGGCCTGCCGGCCGACCTCACGCGGCAATGGGGCGAGATCTCCAACCGCGCCGTGGCCAGCCGCGAAGGCACGGCCCGCATCATCGCCGCCGGTTTCGTGCCCGTGGATGACGACACGCCCCAGCGCTTCGGCAAGGCCTGGGCGCAGGAGGCTCCGGTCTGGGGGCGGCTGCTGCAGTCGGCGGGGGTGCAACCCGGTTGATGGCGCACAGCGGCCCTGGTTGCCCAAGGCTGCACTCATGCCCTGTGCTGTAATCGCCCCTCCTCAGGCGGCCCCGGTGGTGCAATGCCATGACGGGACAGCCCGTGGTTTCTCAAACATTCAAGAGAGGGTATTACCGTGAGTGCATTGGTCATCAAGGCCTGGAAGGCCAGCGAGCAACCCATAGACGACAAGGGCAACCACATTGCCATCACAGGCCGCGAAGGCGGCCTGGTCGCCTGGATCCTGTCCAAGGTCAACATCGATCCCACCACCACCATCCGCGTGGGCAGCGAGCGCCTGGAGTTCAGCAGCGCCTCGCTGTCGGGCACCCAGTCGCGCCTGATCCCGCTGCAGGGCATCTGCTCCACCTACTACGGCTATCACAAGCCCTGGAAGACGGCGCTGGGCATCGGTGCCCTGTCGCTGTTCATGGGCGGGTCCATGATGGCCCAGAGCTTCTTTGCAGGCCTGGTGGTCATGCTGATCGGCTGGGGCATCGCCGCCGTCATCTACTTCCTGAACCGCACCCTGACGCTGGGCTTCATCGAGAACAGCGGCGCAGTCAACGGCATCCAGTTCAAGCGCTCGGTGATCGAGAACATCGACATCACGCAGGAGCAGGCCAGGCAGGTCTGCGAACTGATGCAAAAGCTGATCGAGGCCAAGGAAAAGCGGCTCTGACCGCTTGGGTGAAAAGGAAAGCGCGGCATGCGCTTTCCTTGTGCGCGCCGCGATCTGGGGGCAAGACCCGGCGCGCGCTATTGGGCAGATGGGGAGCAGTCGGGCTCCACGTCTATGCCCAGCGGCAGGTAGTAGTGCTGCGCGCTTGCCCATCTTCCACTCGCCACCTGCTCACGCCACTGCACATGCAGGCCTTCGCGGGACAGGCAGTGATCCACCCGCGTCAGCCCCGGCCGATCCGGCCACCAGACAAGCAGGCGCTGCGGACCCAGCACCCGGACTCTCGCACCCTCGGCCAGTTGCAGGCCAATGAATCCCTCGGCGACGAGCGGCATGAACAACGCCGCACGTGCATCCGCTGCAACAGCCTCCGTGCCCGTTTTGCCCTGGTAGCGCAGGATGCCGCTTTCCGCCGGTTGACCTGTGGTGACGCAGCATTCGGGTGTCTGGCTGGGCTCGGGCAAGAGACGGATGTAAGGCCGTGGGGCCGTTGATGGCCGTGGTTCTTCCGATGACAGGTTGGCGGTATCGGGTCGGCGTGCATCCAGCAGGCCCACAAGCCCTGCGTCAGGGGCTGCCTGCGCCAGTGCTGCGCCTGTCAGGCCGATGGTCAGCACCAAGCGCCGGATTTTCGGCCTCATGCGGGAGGGTTTCATTGAGGCCCAGCTTGGCAGGGAAACTGTTTGGCGAGAATGTCGGTGATGACGTGGGCAGCCCGAGTTGCGCGCTGTCTGGCATCCATGCTTCGCAAACTGCTGTGCAGCACCTCTGCCACAGTGATGGTCTTGAGGTGCCGGTAGTCACACCAGGCCCGGCCTTCCGTTGCGTCGAGAACGCCGAGCAGGTACATCTCTGCATACCTTCTTTCCGGCACTTCCTTGCTCATGTAAGCCGAAAAGAATGCCTGCGCCGTCAGGTTGTTGTTCTCGATGATCAACCGCTGAGAGTCTGCCGTCGGGCGTGTCAACCGGGTGTCGGCGTGCGCACAGACCGATGTGCCGAGACCCCATGCCAAACAAAGCACGGAAATTGGCCGCAAGACCATGGCACGGATGCAGGTCATGGCCAAAACGCTCTGGTCAGGGACTGACACCTTGCGCCTCAGGCCTGAGCCCCGCCACGCGCCATCAGCTTGAAGGTGCCGGTGGCCAGGGCCACCAGGGTGCCATCCTCGGAGCGCACTTCGCCGCGCGCGAAGCTGATGGAGCGGCCGCGCCGCTCGCAGTGGGCGGTGGCGATGAGATCGCCGCTGCCGGCCGAGACGTAGTGCAGCGTGAGGTCGATGGTGGCCACGCCGAAGGCCGTGGGGTCATGCGAGCGGCAGGCCGAGGCCAGGGCGCAGTCCATCAGCGAGGCGATGGCGCCGCCGTGCACGTCGCCGCGGCTGTTGGCCTGATCCGGTTGAAAGCCCATGCGGATCTGGGCGCGGTCCTCGCCGATGCGTTCACCGCTGAGCTTCATGGCGCGGGCCATGGGCATGGGCAGGCCGAAGAGGATGCCGGGCGCCTCGCCTTCGAAGGGGTTGGCCGGGTGGTCTTTGATGGGTGTATTCATGGACATGATCATCGCATTGGGCGCGGCGCTCGAGACTGGCGTGTACCGACTCCGGGGCACCGAGGAAGGGCCTACGCCGGCCGCGCCGCCCCGCACCGAGGGTGCCGTCCCCCTCCCGCGAAGCGAGAGAGGGCGCCGTGCACACGGGGGAAGCGGCGCAGCCGCTCAGGGGGTGACTTTCAATCCACCCGTGCACCTGTCGATTTGACGACAGTGGCCCAGCGCGTGATTTCCTTGTCGATATGCGCCTGCAGCGCCTCGGGCGTGGAGCCCACGGGCTCGTAGCCGCCGGCGGCCAGCTGGGCCTGCAGCGCGGGCTGGCGCAGGGCGGAGGCGATCTCGCGGCTCAGGCGCTGGGTGGCTTCGGCGGGCGTGCCGGCCGGCGCGATGACGGCGTACCAGCCGGTCACGTCGAAGCCTGCGATGCCCTGCTCCTGGATGGTGGCCACCTCGGGCGCCAGCGCCGAGCGCTGCGGGCTGGTGACGGCCAGCGCGTGCATGCGCCCGCTGCGGATGTGGGGCATGGAGGTGGAGATGCTGTCGAAGGTAAGGTCGATGTCGCCGGCCAGCATGGCGTTGACCACGCCCGCGCTGCCCTTGTAGGGCACATGGGTCATGCGCACGCCTGCCATGGAGCCGAAGTACTCGGCCGCAAGATGCCCCGTGTTGCCGTTGCCTGCCGAGCCGAAGGTGAGCTTGCCGGGGTTGGCCTTGGCGGCCTGGATGAGTTCCTGGATGTTCTTTGCCGGCAGCTTGCTGCTGGCCGCAACCACCATGGGCAGGTTGGCCACCAAAGACACGGGCGCGAAGTCGCGGCGGGTGTCGTAGGGTAGCTTGGGATAGAGGCTGTCGTTGATGGCATGGGCGGCCAGCACCATGAGCACGGTGTAGCCATCGGGCCTGGCGCGCGCCACGTATTGCGAGGCCAGCGTGCCGCCTGCGCCGGGCTTGTACTCCAGCACCACGGGCTGGCCCAGCTGCTGCTGCAGTTGCACGGCCAGAGGGCGGCCCAGCAGGTCGGCACTGCCGCCGGGCGGGTAGGGAATGACCAGCTGTATGGGCTTGGCAGGCCAGGCCTCGGCGGCATGGGCGAGATGGGCGGAGGGGGCCAGCAGGGCGCAGGTCGCCAGGGCCAGGCAGGACAGCAGGCGGCGGCGCGGGAGTGGGTGCATGGGCATGGACATGGGCATGGGGGGACTCCGTTTCATGAAGAGGACAGGGCGCCGGCCTGGTACTGCTCGCGCAGCGCGCGCTTGAGCACTTTGCCGATCTCGCTGCGCGGCAGGCTGGCGGCCAGCCGCAGCTCTGCCACGCGCTGGGTCTTGCCCACGCGGGCGTTCAGCCATTCGCGCAGCTCGGCGGCCGAGGGCGTGGCATCCGGGCGCGCCACGGCGTAGGCTACGGGGGTCTCGCCCCAAGCATCGGAGGGCACGCCGATCACCGCGCATTCGGCCACCTGCGGGTGCTGCAGCAGCACGGACTCGATGTCGCTCGGGTAGACGTTGAAGCCGCCCGTGATGATCATGTCCTTCTTGCGGTCACCCAGCACGATGAAGCCGTCCTCGTCCAGGCGGCCCACGTCGCCGCTGCGGATGAAGCGCAGGCCCTGGGCATCGAACCATTCGGCCTCCTGCGTCTTGTCGGGCAGGCGGTGGTAGCCGCTCATCATCCCGGCCGAGCGGCCCACGATCTCGCCCTGCTCGCCGGGCGGCAGTTCGCGGCCCTGCTCATCGATGAAGCGGATGTCGGCGCCCGGCCCTGGCCTGCCCACGGTGTGCAGCTTGTCGGGGAAGTCATGGCAGTGCAGCTCGCAGCGCACGCCGCCTTCGGTCATGCCGTAGTACTCGATGAGCCGTCCGGGCCAGCGGCGCAGCACCTCGGCCTTGAGCGCGGGATGGAAGGGTGCGCTGGTGCAGAACTTGTGCCGCAGGCGGCTCAGGTCGGCGCCGTCGAACCCCGGGCACTGCATCAGCCGCTGGTACTGCACGGGCACGAGCATGGTGTGGGTGGCATGGTGGCGCCCGGCCAGTTCCAGGTAGTGCGCCGCGTCGAACTTGCGCATCAGCACCAGGGTGCCGCCCAGGCCCAGCGTGGGCAGGGCCGCGACCAGGGTGGTGTTGGAGTACAGCGGCGTGGCGCACAGCGAGACGGCATCGGGCCCGTAGCCGTTGTGGATGGCACGTTGCACATGGGCCCAGCGCATGGCCCAGGACTGGACGATGCCCTTGGGCACGCCCGTGGTGCCCGAGGAGTAGATGACGTTGAAGGGCCAGTCGGGCTGGGGGGGGATGGGCGTGGGTGCCGTGCCATGGTCCGCTTCGTCCGCAGCCAGCCATTGCGACCACGGCATGCCGGCTTCGACAGCGCCGTCCAGAGCCACGCATTGCAGATCCTGTCCGGCCTGCAGCGGCCATTGCGCTGCGGTGTCCGCATCGCGCAGCACCAGCCGGGCGCCGCAGTTGTCCAGCATGGCGCTCAGGTGGCCGGCCGTGGCCGACGGGGCCAGCGGCGCCACGGCCACGCCCGCGCGCAGCGCGCCCAGGAAGGCCAGCACGTACTCGGGCGAGCTGCCCGCGCAGATGGCCACCACGTCGCCGGGGCCCAGGCCCTGGCGTTGCAGGCGCAGGGCCACGCGGTCCATGCCCAGGCGCAGCGCGGCGTAGTCGAGGCTGCGGCCATCCATGGCCAGGGCGGTGTGGCGGGGGCGCTGGCTGGCCTGCAGCGCGACGAGTTCGGGCAGCGAGCCAAAGGGCTGGCGCAGCAGGGAGGCGATGTCTTCTTGCATGGGAGGGACGGGAGGGACCACTATTCCAGCGACAGGCCTGCGGCCTTGACGATCTGGGCCCAGCTCTTGCGTTCCTGGGCGATGAAGGCGTCGTACTCGGCCGGTGTCTCGCCACCGGGCACGCCGCCCAGGTCGGCAAAGCGCTGGCGCACCTCGGCCGTCTGCATGGCGCGCCGGGCCGACTGCTGGATGCGCTCGACCACGGCATCGGGCGTGCCGGCAGGGGCCAGCAGGCCGAACCAGGCCGTGACCTGCATGGGCACGCCGGCCTCGGTCATGGTGGGCACCTCGGGCAACTGGGCCGAGCGCGTGGCGCTGGTGATGGCCAGCGCGCGGAACTTGCCGCTCCTGATGTGCGGCATGGAGCTGGGCAGGTTGTCGATCATGTAGTCCACCTGCTGGCCCAGCAGCGCCGTGACCGCAGGCGCGGCCCCGGGAAAGGGCACGAGCGTGACCTCGATGCCGGCCTTCTGGCGGAACATCTCCGAGGACATGTGCGGCGACTGGCCCACGCCCGACGTGGACACGTTCAGGCGCCGGGTCCTGGCCAGCTCCACCAGCTCGCGCACGCTGCGCACGGGCGAATCGGCATGGACCACGAGGATGTTGGGCACGGAGATCACATTGGTGATGCCGCGCAGATCGCTTTCCTTGTAGCTGAGCTGCTTGTACAGGCTGAAATTGATGGCCACCGGGCCGATGTTGCCCATGAGCAGCGTGTAGCCATCGGGCCTGGCGCGCGCCACCTGGGCCGTGCCGATGCTGCCGCCGCCCCCGCCCTTGTTCTCCACCACCACCGAGGTGCCCAGGTCCTTGCCCATCTTCTCGGCCAGCACGCGCGCGGCAATGTCCGTGGTGCCGCCTGCGGCGGCCGGCACCACGATGGTGATGGGGCGTTCAGGCCAGGCCGCCGCCAGCGCGGCGGCAGGAGCCAGGGAGAAAAAAGGCAAAGCGGCCAGCAAGGCCAGCAGGCTGCGGCGGACGGTCATGGGCAGTCTCCAGTTCACTGCCCGCAACGATAGAAAACCCTGGGCCCCAGGGCACCAGGGTTTGACTGGAGATCCGCTTCGCCATTCGGAAACCCGCGCTTAGGCCCACTGGAACGCGTGCTAACCCGTTGCCGAAAAGGCGGCCACAAGAAAAAAGGCGCCGAAGCGCCTTTTCTTTTTCGCAGAATGCACAGCGCATGGAACTGGCGCGGCCCAAGTCAGGGACACCGAGCAAGGGCCGCCCCGCCGCGAGGGTGTCGTCCCCCTCCCTTGCGAAGCAAGCAGAGAGGGGGAAGGCGCGTCAGCGCCTCAGGGGGTGATCAGGGATACAGTCCCCGCATCTCGCGCGCATGCAGGATGCGCTGGCAGGCCACGATGAAGGTGGCGGTGCGCAGCGTCACGCCGTGCTGCTGGGCCACCTGCCAGATGGCCGCGAAGGCGTCCTGCATGATGCGCACCAGGCGGGCGTTGATCTCGTCCTCGCTCCAGAAGAAGCTGGAGAAGTCCTGCACCCATTCGAAGTAGCTCACCGTCACGCCGCCGGCATTGGCCAGCACGTCGGGCAGCACCAGCACGCCCTTTTCGGTCAGGATGTCGTCGGCCTCGGTGGTGGTGGGGCCGTTGGCGCCCTCGATCACCATCTTGGCCTTGATCTTGCCGGCGTTGTCCTTGGTGATCTGGCCTTCCAGTGCGGCGGGGATCAGGATGTCGCAGTCCACGCTCCAGAAGTCGGCAGCGTCCATGGCCTCGGCGCCGTCAAAGCCGCCCACGCCGCCCTTGGCGGCCACGTGGGCCAGCAGGGCCGGCACGTCCAGGCCATTGGCGTTGTGGATGGTGCCGGTGTGGTCCTGCACGGCCACGACCTTGGCGCCCACGTCGGCGAACAGTTTGCCCGCCGTGCCGCCCACGTTGCCGAAGCCCTGCACGGCGATGCGCGCGCCCTGGACCGACAGGCCGGTCAGCTTGGCCGCTTCCACGCCCACGGTGAACACGCCGCGGCCGGTGGCCTCGACGCGGCCCAGCGAGCCGCCCAGGTCCACGGGCTTGCCCGTGACCACGCCGGTGGCGGTGGCGCCGGTGTTCATGGAGTACGTGTCCATCATCCAGGCCATGATCTGGCCATTGGTGTTGACGTCAGGCGCGGGGATGTCCTTGGAGGGGCCGATCAGCAGGCCGATCTCGCTGGTGTAGCGGCGCGTCAGGCGCTCCAGCTCACCGCGCGACAGCGTCTTGGGATCGACACGGATGCCGCCCTTGGCGCCGCCGTAGGGCACGTTGACGGCCGCGTTCTTGACCGACATCCAGGCCGACAGGGCCATGACTTCGGACAGGGTCACATCCTGGTGGAAACGCACGCCGCCCTTGCCGGGACCGCGGCTCAGGTTGTGCTGTACGCGGTAGCCTTCGTAGTGGGCGATGGTGCCGTTGTCCAGCTCGATCGGCACATCGACGATCAGGATGCGCTTGGGGCGCTTGAGGGTTTCGACCCAGCGGGCGAGATGGCCCAGATAGGGCGTGACGCGATCGACCTGCTGCAGGTAGTTGCCCCAGGGGCCGAGGTGATCGGCCTGCAGGTAGGAAGGGATGGCGTGGTTGGTAACGCCGGCCGAAGCGGGTTGCTGCATGGTGGTTCCACACAAGAGTTGTCTGAGGGTTTTGAGCTTATTCCCGGGGCTATGCGCTGTCCAACGCCTTATGAGCGAGAGCCTTATGCATTTAATGCATAACCCTGGGAGCGCCTTGTCCAGCGGACAATCGGGGCCGCTTGAGACCCACCGATGCACTCCAGGAAAGCCGCCCCATGACGAACATGCCCCGCACTCCCACAGCCTTGGCCCACGCGCTGCTCCAGGCACGCCACAGCGGCGAATTGCTGGACGCCGACGATTGGGCCGACGTGGTGCGCACCCCCGTAGATGCACAGGCCGTGCAGGCCGCCATGGCGCCCGCGCTGGGCTGGCGCGTGGCCGGCAGCCAGCAGGGACCGGGCCGCGTGCCGGGCTATTGGAAGTCTGGCGCGCCGCGCCGCGATGCCCCGCTGACCCATGCGCCGCTGCCCGAAGAAGGCGTCTGGGCCAGCCCCTCGGTCGCTGGCGGCGCGCCGCTGCACCTGCGCGGCATCGAAGCCGAGATCGCCCTGCGCCTGGGCCGCGATGTCACGGCCGCGATGGCCGCCGCCCTGCAGCCCGGCGAGGGCCTGGAGCTGATCGACGGCATCACCGCCGCCATCGAGGTGGTGGATACGCGCTGGCGCCAGCACCTGAAGGCGCCGCCGCTGCTGCTGGCCGCCGACGGCCTGTGCCATGGCGCCCTGGTGCTGGGACCTTGGCAGGACGCTTCGCGGCTGCTGCCGCGCGAGTCGCCGCGGGACTGGTCTGCCCAGGTCTGCCGGCTGCGTGTGGGCGCGGCGCCGCTGCAGGCGTTCACCGGAACGCATCCGCTGGGCGACCCGCTGTGGCTGCTGGCCGGCTGGCTGCAGGAACTGGTGCGCCGCTATGGCAGCGTGCCCGCAGGCACGGTGGTGACTACGGGCACGTGGAATGGACTGGCCTTTGCGCAGGCCGGTGACCTGGTGGTGGCCGAGCTGGACGGCATCGCCGAGGCCCGACTGCAGCTGTGAGGCTTCAGGCAGGCCATCGAGTGATCAGGTGATCTTGTAGTCCTTGAGGGCCGGATCGCCGGGCGGAAAGCGCAGGTCCAGGTTGCGCATCACCTCGCGCAGCAAGGTGGCGATCATGAGGTTGCGATGCGTCTTGGAATCCGCGGGCACGATGGTCCAGGGCGCCCAGGGCGTGTGCGTGGCGCCCAGCAACTGGCCGTAGGCCTGCTGGTAGTCCTTCCACTGCGTGCGCACCTTCATGTCGTTCTCGTCGAACTTCCAGTGCTTGGCCGGGTCGTCCAGGCGCTCCTGCAGGCGCGCGCGCTGCTCGTCGGCGCTGATGTGCAGCAGGAACTTGACGACCACGGTGCCCGTCTCGCTGAGCATGCGCTCGAAGTCGTTGATGTGGGCAAAGCGCTGGCGCTGCTGCTCGGGCGTGATCCAGCCGTTGACCACGGGCACCAGCACATCCTCATAGTGGCTGCGGTTGAAGACCGTGATCTCGCCTGCGCCCGGCACGCGCTGGTGGATGCGCCACAGGTAGTCGTGCGCGCGCTCTGCATCGGTTGGCGCCTTCCAGCCCACGGCGTTCATGCCCAGGGCGCTGGTGCGGCCGAAGACGCCACGGATGGTGCCGTCCTTGCCCGCCGTGTCCGTGCCCTGCAGCACGACCAGCAGCTTGTAGCGGCGGTCGGCGTACAGCAGGTTCTGCAGCGCGTCGATCTCTTCGGCCAGGGCCTCGACGGCGGCCTTGTCCTCGGTCTTGCCGTTGCCGTTGGAAAAGGGCTTGGCGCCGGGGTCGAAGTCGGCCAGGGCAATCGGCTTGTCCTTGTCGGACTTGGCGGAGCGCGGTTGCCACTGCTCCCAGAGCTTTTGCACGGCCGCATCGCGGCTGGAGAAAGGGTTGAAGGCGTCCATGGCTTGAGCGGTGGGTGAGCGGGGAGGGTCAGGGCTGGGCGCGAATGGATTGCACCTGCAGTTGCGGCGGCGCCATCGAAGGCGCGGCGCCAGCGGCGGGCCTGGGGCCGGGCTGGCCCCGGACCTCCACGTTCTGCCGCTGCCACTGCGTGACCTGCTCGGCGCTCAGGCCCTTGAGCTGCCAAGTCTCGCCGGAGGCAGTCTGCAGCACGGGCTGCTCATGGGGCGCATTGCCACGCAGCACCAGACGGCCTTGCAGGGTCAGGGGCTGGCCGGCATCCGGCGCGGCGGGCGCGGCCGATGCCGAAGCGGGCGCCGGTGCGGTTGCAGGAGGTGGAGGTGGCGCGGCGCAGGCCGTGGCCAGCAGCGACAGGCTGCCGGCCAGCAGCAGGGGCAGGGCCCGGGCGACTGCGGTATGGGATGTCTGGGTCATGGCGGTCATTGCACGATGGCGGTGAGGGTGGTGCCGGCGGGAACGCGCAACTGCTCCTGGTACAGGCCCTGGGCGTCCGGCTGGCGTACGAAGGGGAAGTGGCCGCGCGCCGCGAGCTGGGCCGGCACGGTGGCGGGCAGGCGGCGTGCCGCCGCATAGCGCTGGCCGTCGATGCCCACCAGGGTGAAGCCCTGGTCCGTGCGTGCGGGCCAGCCGTAGCCGGCCGGGCCGCTGGAAGGCAGCAGGGCGATGTTGGCACCCCATCGCTGCAGCGTGACGGGCAACGAGGGGCCACCGGCCTGTGCAATGGCGTTGCCTAGCACCTGCAGCGAGTCGGGCGAGGAGGTGTTCCTCAGCATCTGCTGGTAGAAGCCCACGCCGTGCTGGCGCAGCAGATAGGCGCCCAGGCTGCCCGTGACGTTGTAGCCGAAGCAGGTGGCGTTGACATCCGAGGCCCAGCTGGCCAGGTCGCAGTTGAAGCCGGGCTTGGACATCCAGCCGGTAATGCGGCCGTCACGCATGGGATTGGTGCCGGGTGTGAGTCTTTCGGCCAGGATGTCCTCGGACATCAGGGCCGACATCTCTTCCAGGAAGGTGTCGAACATGTAGTCCGAACCCTTGAGCGCGCCGCGCTGGTAGAAGTTGATCATGTGGATGAACTCGTGCGACAGCGTGCTGATCTGCGTTGTCAGCCCGTTGGCGCCGCCCAGGTACAGCGTTTCCGTGTCCATGTAGAACGACAGCGATTCGTTGCTGTACTGGAACTGCGAGTTGCCGGCCGTGCGCTTGAAGTTGTTCACGGCCCAGAAGTAGCCCAGCAGGCCGTATGGCTGGCTGTCGGGCGTGAAGTTCACGAACACGATGTCGATCGGCTGGTCGGCCGCGATCAGCTCGCTGTGGGCCTGGGGCCCCCAGGGCTGGCCTGCCAGCCCCGTGACCAGGGCGTGCACGGAATCCGGCCCGCTGGAAAAGCGCTGTATCACGGTGTCCAGCAGGGCGTCGCTGACCTTGGCGCCGCCGTACTCGCTGTCTTCCAGCCACAGGTTGATGGTGCGGGTGCCCGTGGGCGTGGGCGCCGTGGTCTGGCGCCGCAGCGTGGCGCTGCGCGTCTCGACCGTGGGGCTTTCCGTGTTGACGAACCAGCTGCGCTGGCTGCCCACGGGCAGCACGGCCGCCGACACAGCGCGCGAGGGCTGCACGCTCTGCCCTGCAACCGGGGCGGGCAGGCTCGGCTTGAAGTCACGTACGCGCTGGGGGATCTGGTTGACCAGCTGCGCAGCGCTCAGCGACTGTTGCGCCGCAATGCCCTGCGCCGCTGCGGCTGGCGGCGTGAGCGTGATGGGCGGCAGGGCCACGGCGGCATCGCCGGTGTTGGTATAGATCAGCGTCACGGGCCGGGTGCCCAGATTGCGCAGGCCCACGGCAACGGGCTGCTCTGCGGCGGTGGCGTTGGTGTAGCTCCAGACGCCGACGCCTTGGCCGGAATAGGTGGTGGCGTCGGTCGCGCCGCACGAGGCGCCCGTGCAGGCGGGGCTCAGCTGTGTCGTGATGGAGTCGCCCGGCGTGGAGCCGCCGCCCCCGCCGCCGCAGCCTGCCAGTCCCGCACCCAGTGCCAGTGCAACAAGGGCCTTGCCCCCAAAGTGATCTTGAAACATGGGTTCCTCTCGATGGTCCATGTCCAGCCAGAAGAAGGAGGCGGCCGGACGCTTGCGCAACTATCCCAGGCCTGCCTGCAGGCGGCAAGCACCGGCCGGTTTCCCGCGTGTAGGCGCAGGGCTTGCCTGCAGGTCGCAAGCCGCAGGCCTCACCTGGGCTCCAGCCGCACCGGCACCTGCAGCTGCTCCACGAACCGCCGCGCCGCCAGCCCCAGCGGGCGCTCCTTGGACCACACCCAGTCGACGAACAGCTGGGTGCCGTTGCTGATGTTGCACAGCGGAATGCGCAGCAGCGCGCCCGTTTGCAGCAGGGGCTCGGCGACGCTGAAGGGCAGCCACCCCCAGCCCAGGCCGGCCGAGACCAGCGATAGGGCCGCCAGATGGCTGTCCGTGCGCCACAGCTGGTGCGAGATCACGAAGCGCGGATCGGTGTGGGCCAGGTCGCGGCTGGCCAGCAGGATCTGGCGCGCGCCGGCCAGCTGGCCCAAGTCCAGGCGCTGCTGCCCATCCACGCCCAGTTGCCGGGCCAGCGGGTGCCTGGCCGCCATCACGGCGACCATGGTTTCCTGGCCCATCTCCTGGAAATCCTCGCGGCCGTCGATGGCCGGGCGCTCGAAGACCAGGGCCAGATGCGCGCGGCCCGAATGCAGTTCCTTGAGCGCATCGACCTGGGCGGCCACCAGCACCTCCACCTCCAGCCCCGGGAATTCCTCGACCAGCGGCTGCAGTGGCGCTGCCCAGGCCGTGGACAGCAGCTCGGGCGCGATCACCAGGGTCAGCCGCTCCTCCAGTCCCTGGTGCAGGGCCAGTGCCTGGTGGTTGAGCTGCTGCAGCTGGGCGGCCAGCAGCCGGGCCTGGGGCTCCAGTGCGCGCGCCGCCGCCGTGGGCCGGGGCTCGCGGCCGCTGCGGTCGAACAGCTGCAGGTCCAGCTCTGCCTCCAACTGGGCGATGGCCATGCTCACGGCCGAGGGCACCCGCCCCAGCCGGCGTGCGGCGGCGGAAAACGAACCGTGGTCCAGCACGGCAAGGAACAGCGGCACCTGGTCGGCGGGGAAGGACATGGCGGGAACCTGTCAGTTTTATTGAAAGAATCTGACTTTAACGTTCAATTCCGGACAAATAAACTGCGCCCCCTATGACCTTGCAGACACACAAAAAGGGCCTCCAGGGGCCCAAGCGCAAAGTGGTCTTCGTGACCCTGTATGAACTGATCGCCATCGCGGCCTCCAGCCTGCTGTTCATGGCCATCGGCCAGAGCGCCGGGCATTCGGGCGGCATGGCGATTGCCGCCTCCACGCTGGCCATCGTCTGGAACCTGACCTTCAACCACCTGTTCGAGCAATGGGAGGCGCGCCAGAGCGTCAAGGGCCGCTCGGTGATGCGCCGCGTGGTGCACGCCCTGGGCTTCGAGGGCGGTCTGGCCATGGTGCTGATCCCGCTGATGGCCTGGTGGTTCGGCGTCACGCTGTGGGAGGCCACGGTGATGGAGGCCGGCCTGCTGGTCTTCTTCCTGGTCTACACCTATGTCTTCAACTGGTGCTTCGACCATGTGTTCGGCCTGCCGGCCTCGGCCTCGGCGTCCGCTGCGGTGGCCCCCCGTGCTCAGGGCGAGCCGGCCTGCAGCAATTGACCGGCCACGGCGGCGGCGGCCGTGCGGGTCTCCACGCCGAGTTTCTCGAAGATGTGCTCCAGGTGCTTGTTCACCGTGCGCGGGCTCATGCCCAGGATGTCGGCGATATCGCGGTTGGTCTTGCCCTTGCTCAGCCATGACAGCACCTCGGTCTCGCGCGGGGTGAGCGCCACCTGCTGCAGCCGGCGCGCGGCGGGCGTCTGCGGCGCCTCGTGGCTGAGCAGCACCATCGACTCCCCCAGGCCACTGGCGCCCATGTGGCGCGCCAGCAGCTGGCGGCCATCGGCCAGTGCCAGCGCCAGATCCTGGGGGGCGGGCTGGCCCTCCTGATCCGCCTGGCCGGGCTGATCCGCTTTGTCGTGCTCATCCGGCTGGCGGGCGCCGGCCAGCCAGTCCCCGGCCGCCTCCAGCGGGAAGGGCTGGTCCGCAAAGGCCTCCTCCAGCCAGCGCGATGCCTGGGGCGAACGCCAGGCCACGCGGCCCTGGCCGTCGAGCACCACCACGCCCAGCCCCGCCACGTCGACGGCCTCCTGCGCCTGGCGCGTGGCGCGGGCGTTGCGCACATGGGTGGCCAGGCGCACCAGCACCTCGGGGATGCGCAGCGGCTTGACCACGTAGTCCACGCCACCGCTGGCAAAGCCGCGGATGATCTGGTCCGTGTCCGACAGGCCGGTCATGAACACCACGGGCACATGGGCCCAGGCCGGCGTGGCCTTGAGCGTGCGGCACAGCGTGAAGCCGTCCATGCCGGGCATGACGGCGTCCAGCAGTACGCCGTCGGGCACGGTGAGGGCGAAGCGCTGCAGGGCCTCGTCGGCGTCGCGGGCGGCGAGCACCACGTAGCCTTCGGCGGCCAGCGCGTCGCACAGCATGCGCAGGCTGTCCAGCGCGTCGTCCACCACGAGGATGACGTGGGCGTTGTGAGGGGGGTGGCTGGGGTGGCTGCTGCTGTCGGCGGTCGTCATCTGTGGCCTTTGCGGGTTCTCATTCATCGGTCTCCTCTCTTTCTTCGTCTTCTTCATCCTCTTGCTCGGGCCGCGGCAGCATGCGCGCCAGCGCATCGAAGTCGAAGCGGTTCGCGCAGGCCTGCAGCGCATCGAGCAGCGCGGCATGCGCGGGCGCCTGCTGGCGCGCCTGGCGCAGGCGCTCGCGCAGGGCGGTGGCCTGGCCCGAGCGCGCCAGCCGGGCCAGGTCTTCACGCAGATCGGGCGGGAAGGGGGCGGCTGCCGGCGCCTCCTCTGCCTTGGCCTCTGCCTGCTCTGCACGCGGCGCCGGCAGCAGCAGCGGGCGGTTGTCATGCACCCATTCCAGCCGCAGCACGCGCTCGAGCACCTGCAGCAGCTCGGACTCGGTCACGGGCTTGGCGACAAAGCCCTGGCAGCGCGCATCGGCCAGGCGCGGCGGGTCGTTGTCGAACAGGTTGGCCGAGACGAAGACCACGGGCAGCTGCTGCGCATCCCAGCGCGCGCGCAGCAGGGCGGCGGTCTGCCAGCCGTCCAGGTCGTCCATGCTGATGTCCAGCAGCACCAGGTCGGGCGGGCTTTGCTCCACGATCTCCAGGCACTCGCGGCCGCTGGCGGCCTCGCGGATCTCGAAGCCCAGCGGCAGCAGCAGGCCGGCCAGCAGCTGGCGCTGCAGCGGCTGGTCGTCCACCACCAGCAGGGTGCGCCGGGGCGGCAGATAGCCGATGACGGTGTGCAGCGTGGCGGCGGCGCCCGGAGGGACCCAGGACGCGTCGGGCGCCATCTCGGGCAGGTACAGGCGCACGGTGAAGCAGCTGCCCTCGCCGGGCGTGCTGCTCAGGGTGAGCTGCCCGCCCATCAGCTCGGTCAGCAGATGGGTGATGGTCAGCCCCAGGCCCGTGCCCGCCTCGCTGACGCGCCGCCCCGCGCTGCCGCGCTCGAAGGGCACGAAGATGCGCTCCATGTCCTGCGGTTCGATCCCGATGCCGGTATCGATGACCTCGATGCGCGAGACATGGGGCCTGAAGTCCATGCGCAGCCGCACCTCGCCGCGTTGGGTGAAGCGCACGGCGTTGGACAGCAGGTTGATCAGGATCTGGCGCAGCCGCTTGGCGTCGGCCCGCACCCAGCGCGGCATGGTGCCCAGCGTCTCGACCGAGAACTGCAGCCCCCTGGCCTGTGCCTGGGGCCGCATCATGGCCTCGATGCCGTCGATCAGCGCGGGCAGGGGCAGGGGGGCGAGGTCCAGGCGCAGGCGGCCGGCCTCGATGCTGGCCAGCTCCAGCGATTCGTCGATGAGCGCGCGCAGGTGCTGGCCGCTGTGCTGCATGGTGGACAGGGTCTCGCGCACCCAGCCATCGACCTGCGGGCTCTTGAGCAGGATCTGCGTATAGCCCAGCAGGCTGTTGAGCGGCGAGCGCAGCTCGTGCGTCATGCCGGCCACATAGCGGGTCTTGGCCTGGCTGGCCTGCTCGGCATGGTCCTTGGCGGCCTGCAGCTCGGCATCGGTGCGCTTGTGGGCGGCAATCTCCTGCAGCAGCAGCTGGTTCTGGCGCTCAGACTCGTCCTGCGCCATGCGCCGGCTGTCCGTGCTCAGCACCACCCACCAGGCGGCCACGGCGCACAGCAGGGCCAGCAGCGCGAAGACCTTGAGGAAGGGGATGCGCAGCGCGCCGCCATCGACGCTGCCTGCCTGCAGGCTTTCCTGCATGTAGACCACGCCCACCATGAAGGCCGTCACCGCGCACAGCGACAGCATCACCACCAGGTACTGGCCCGCGCGGAAGTTCACCTTGGTCGCCCAGCGCGGCGGCAGCAGGGCCGAGGCCAGCGCATGCAACTGCTCGCCCGCGCGCGATCCGGTCTTGCAGCGGTCATGGCAGCGCGACTCCAGCGAGCAGCACAGCGAGCAGATGGGCGCGCCGTAGGCGGGGCAGTGCGCCATGTCCTCGGATTCGAAATGCTTCTGGCAGACGGCGCAGCGCACGGTCTCGCCGGGCTTCCACAGGTTGCCTGCGGGCCGCGCCAGGTAGTAGCGCCCGCCCGTCAGCCAGGCCAGCAGCGGCGACAGCAGCATGGACAGCGCCAGCGCGATGAAGGGCGAGAACGCGGCCGCCGTCTCGCCCAGCAGGCCCGCATAGGCGCAGCAGGCCACGGCGGCGGCCAGCAGCATGGCGCCCGGGCCCACGGGATTGAAGTCGTACAGATGGGCGCGGCGGAACTCGATGCCCGGCGGGCTCAGCCCCAGCGGCTTGTTGATGACCAGGTCGGCCACCAGCGCGCCCACCCAGGCGATGGCCACGTTGCTGTAGATGGTCAGCACCTTCTCCAGCGCGCCGAACACGCCCAGCGTCATCAGCAAGGTGGCGATGACCACGTTGAACACCATCCAGACCACGCGCCCCGGATGGCTGCGCGTGATGCGCGCGAAGAAGTTGGACCAGGCAAGCGACCCCGCGTAGGCATTGGTCACGTTGATCTTGACCTGCGAGATGACCACGAACACCACGGTCACCGCCACGGCCAGCCCCGGCAGGCCCAGGGCCTGCAGCACCTGCTGGAAGCCTACCAGGAACATCTGCGTGGGCTCGGCCGCGCGCGAGGCATCCACCCCTTCCAGCTGCATGGCCGCGAAGGCGAGAAACGCGCCGCCCGCCATCTTGAGCATGCCCATCACGGCCCAGCCCGGCCCGGCCACCAGCACCGCGCCCCACCAGCGCAGGCGGTTGGCCCGGGTGCGCGGCGGCAGAAAGCGCAGGAAGTCCACCTGCTCGCCGATCTGCACCACCAGCGCGAAGATCACGGCCGCCGCCGCGCCGAACATCAGCGGATCGAACTGGCTGCTGCCCGAGCGCAGGCCGGTGAGGCTGGCGAAGTCGCGGTACAGCTGGGGCTGGGACAGCGCCATCCACACGAAGGGCAGCACCAGCAGGAACAGCCACAGCGGCTGCGTCCAGGCTTGCAGGCGCGAGATCAGCGTGATGCCGCGCATGGCCAGCGGCAGCACCACCAGGGCCGACAGCGCATAGCACCACTGCAGCGGCCAGTCCACCACCAGCTGCAGGGCCAGCGCCATGATGGCCGCCTCCAGCGCGAAGAAGATGAAGGTGAAGACGGCGTAGATCAGCGAGGTGATGGTCGAGCCCAGGTAGCCGAATCCCGCGCCCCGCGTCAGCAGGTCCATGTCCAGCCCGTAGCGCGCGGCGCAGACGGCGATGGGCAGCCCCGTCAGGAAGATCACCAGCCCTACGGTGACGATGGCCCACATGGCGTTGGCAAAGCCGTAGTTCAGCGCAATGGCGCCGCCGATCGCCTCCAGTGCCAGGAAGGACAGCGAGCCGAAGGCCGTGTTGGCCACGCGGAACTCGCTCCAGCGCCGGAAGCTGCGCGGCGTGTAGCGCAGCGCGTAGTCCTCCATGGTCTCGTCGGCCACCCAGGCGTTGTATTCGCGCCGGAACCGAAAGATGGTCTGCGGCGCGGGCGAGGTGCTGGCGGGGCTGTCGGGCGGGGGTGCGGAGTGCATTCCCAGGTCTAGCAAGAAACGTGCGGGGCCAATGCTGGCGCGGCTTTCAAGAGGAGTGCGCGGGGTGCGTACGCAGATGGCTACGTCAATTGACGTATGGGCGGTTTCAAGGGTTCTTCCTAATCTTGGACCCAGCGCGGAAACAAGCCGTAACCGCAACGCCAGTTTTCAGCCACTTGCAGATCACCCAACCGATCCTTACAGGAGAGTCACCATGAGCCACCCCTCCGACCCCCGCACACCTGGTTCCCCCGGCACGGAAATGGGCCGCCGCCGCGTCCTGCAGGCGCTTGGCGCCGCCTCGGTGGCCGGGCTGCCGGCCTGGTCCTTCGCCCAGCCCACGGCCCAGGTCAACACCACCAAGCTGGCCGTGACCGATACCGAGGTCGTCGTGGGCCAGCTGCACTCGGCCACGGGCACCATGGCGATCTCCGAGACCGGCTCCATCCAGGCCGAGCAACTGGCCATCGACCAGATCAACGCCATGGGCGGCATCCTGGGCCGCAAGATCCGCGTGATCAAGGAAGACGGCGCCTCCGACTGGCCCACCTTCGCCGAGAAGTCCAAGAAACTGCTCATCAACGACCGCTGCGCCGCCGTCTTCGGCTGCTGGACCAGCGCCTCGCGCAAGGCCGTGCTGCCCGTGTTCGAGAAGGAAAACGGCCTGCTGTACTACCCCACCTTCTACGAAGGCCTGGAGCAGTCCAAGAACGTGATCTACACGGGCCAGGAAGCCACGCAGCAGATCCTGTACAGCCTGGACTGGGCCAAGGCCGAGAAGAAGGCCAAGACCTTCTTCCTGATCGGCTCGGACTACATCTGGCCGCGCACCTCCATGAAGATCGCGCGCAAGCACATCGAGAACTTCCAGAAGGGCAAGGTCGTCGGCGAGGAGTACTACCCGCTGGGCAGCACCAACTTCGGCTCGCTGGTCAACAAGATCAAGCTGCAAAAGCCGGACTGCATCTTCGTGGCCGTGGTGGGCGGCTCCAACGTGGCCTTCTACAAGGCGCTCAAGGCCGCAGGCATCACGGGTGACAAGCAACTGCTGGTCACGCTGTCGGTGACCGAGGACGAGATGACCGGCGTGGGCGGCGAAAACTTCACGGGTTTTTACTCCTCGATGAAGTACTTCCAGACGCTGGACAACGAGAACAACAAGAAGTTCGTGGCCGCCTTCAAGGCCAAGTACGGCCCCAATGCCGTCATCGGCGACGTCACCCAGGCCGGCTACCTGGGCCCCTGGCTGTGGAAGGCCGCCGTGGAAAAGGCCAAGAGCTTCGACGTGGACAAGGTGGTGGCCGCATCGCCGGGGCTGGAGCTCAAGACCGCGCCCGAAGGCTACGTGAAGGTGGACGCCAACCACCACCTGTGGAGCAAGTCGCGCATTGCCGTGGGGCAGCCGGACGGCACGTTCAAGGTGGTCTCGGAGTCGCCTGAACTCATCAAACCCGATCCCTTCCCCAAGGGTTACCAGTAAGTCCTGATCCGTTCAGGCAGGTGATGCGTGGCGGCCTGCGGCCTGGTGGGCGGGCCGCCGCGTGAACCGTTTCCCCCTCTCCCGATTGGCTTGCGCGCAGGAGCAGCACCATGAGTTTTTCCGACATGATGAACATCGGCCTGATGCAGGGCTTCGCGGGGCTGAGCCTGTTCGCCGTGCTGCTGCTGATGGGCCTGGGCCTGGCCATCATCTTTGGCCAGATGGGCGTGATCAACATGGCGCATGGCGAGTTCATGACCATTGGCGCCTACACCATCTACCTGGGCTCCACGCTCACGGCGCAGCACGCGCCCGAGTTCATGCCCTACTACTTCCCGCTGGCCATCGTGGCCGCCTTCCTGTTCGCCTTCGCGGCCGGCTGGCTGGTGGAGTGGGGGCTGATCCGCCACCTCTACAAGCGCCCGCTGGACACGCTGCTGGCCACCTGGGGCGTGAGCCTGGCGCTGCAGCAGTGCTTTCGCACCTTCATCGGCCCCAAGGAAGTCAGCCCCACCCTGCCTGACTGGCTGATGGGCTCGTGGGCGCCGGCCGAGGGGCTGGACATTCCCATCAACGGCCTGTTCGTGCTGGCGCTGACCGCGGTGGTCACGGTCGGCGTGCTGATCGCGCTGCACAAGAGCCGCTGGGGCCTGCGCGTGCGTGCCACGGTCAGCAACCGCGTGATGGCCAACGCCATCGGCATCGACACCAAGAAGACCGACCGCCTGACCTTTGCCATCGGCTGCGGCATCGCAGGCGTGGCGGGCGCGGCCTTCACCACCATCGGCTCCACCGGCCCCACCTCGGGCTCGCTGTACATCGTGGACGCCTTCCTGGTGGTCACCTTCGGCGGCGCGGCCAGCCTGCTGGGCACCGTGGTCTCGGCCTTCGGCATTGCGCAGACGCAGTCCATCACCGAGTTCTTCCTCGCGGGCTCCATGGCCAAGGTGATCACGCTGTCGCTGATCGTCTTCATCCTGATGCTGCGTCCCCAGGGCCTGTTCGCTTCCAAGGTGCGGCGCTGATCCCGGCGCCGGCCCTGTCCACGAA
The DNA here is from genome assembly GCF_016516495.1 of Delftia sp. S65. Classification (NCBI taxonomy): domain Bacteria; kingdom Pseudomonadati; phylum Pseudomonadota; class Betaproteobacteria; order Burkholderiales; family Comamonadaceae; genus Delftia; species Delftia sp. S65. The sequence continues at coordinate 26,813 of NZ_JACVUR010000002.1, read as the reverse complement.
TTCCCCCGCGTTCCCCCGATTTCCCCTGAGTTCACCGGAGTCATTCCATGCAAGCCCTCAAAGCCTGGATACAGCGCTACCAGCTCGCCAGCCTGGTGCTGCTCACCGTCCTGCTGGCGGTGGTGCTGCCCCTGGCGCTGGACATCTTCCGCCTCAACCTGGTCGGCAAGTACCTGACCTATGCCTTCGTCGCCATCGGCCTGGTCATGGTCTGGGGCTATGGCGGCGTGCTCAGCCTGGGCCAGGGCGTGTTCTTCGGCCTGGGCGGCTACGCCATGGCCATGTTCCTGAAGCTGGAGGCGTCCGACCCCATCAGCACCAAGATCCAGTCCACGCCCGGCATCCCCGACTTCATGGACTGGAACCAGCTGACCGAGCTGCCCTCGTTCTGGCTGCCCTTCAAGAGCCTGCCGTTCTCGCTGGCCGCCGTCATCGCCGTGCCCACGCTGCTGGCCTGGCTCATCAGCTTCGCCATGTTCAAGCGCCGCGTGGGCGGGGTGTACTTCGCCATCATCACGCAGGCCGTGGCGCTGATCGTCACCGTGCTCATCATCGGCCAGCAGGGCTACACGGGCGGCGTCAACGGAATGACCGACCTCAAGACCCTGTGGGGCTGGGACACGCGCACCGACAGCGCCAAGTACATCCTCTACTACGTCTGCGTGGCTCTGCTGATCGGCGCCATCGTGCTGTGCCGCTGGATTCAGACGGGCAAGGTGGGCACCCTGCTGCTGGCCATGCGCGACAAGGAAGACCGCGTGCGCTTTTCCGGCTACGACGTGGCCAACTTCAAGGTCTTCGTGTTCTGCCTGGCCGCTGCGCTGTCGGGCATAGGCGGCGCCATGTTCACGCTGCAGGTGGGCTTCATGTCGCCCAGCTTCGTGGGCATCGTGCCCTCCATCGAGATGGTCATCTACGCCGCCGTGGGCGGGCGCATGAGCCTGGTGGGCGCCGTGTACGGCACGCTGCTGGTCAACGCGGGCAAGACCTATTTCTCGGAGAGCTTCCCGGACCTGTGGCTGTTCCTCATGGCGGGCCTGTTCATCGGCGTGACCATGGCCTTCCCGATGGGTCTGGCCGGCCTGTGGGAAAGCCGCATCGTTCCCTGGTGGAACAGCCGCCGCAAGGGCACGGCATCTGCCGCAGCGCCTGCCGCAGCGCAGGGAGCCCAGGCAGCACCTGCCCCGGCCCCGGCCGCCACCAAGCCCACGTCCGCCCTGTCCGAAGGCATGGGCCGCCAGGGCGCCTGAACCACAGCGGGAGCACACCATGAGCAATACCGACTTCACGCTGGCCGTGGAAGACCTGACGGTCTCCTTCGACGGCTTCAAGGCCATCGACGCGCTGAACCTGTACATCGACAAGAACGAGCTGCGCGTCATCATCGGCCCCAACGGCGCGGGCAAGACCACGCTGCTGGACCTGATCTGCGGCAAGACCCGCGCCACGGCCGGCAGCATCAAGTTCAAGAACGAGGAACTCACGCGCATGGCCGAGCACAAGCGCGTGCGCCTAGGGATCGGGCGCAAGTTCCAGACGCCGTCCATCTACGAAAACCTCTCGGTCTTCCAGAACCTGGAGGTCTCCTACCCGCAAGGCCGCTCGGTCTTCGGCGCGCTGGCCTTCAAGTGCACGGAGGCGGTGCGCGACCGCGTGCAGGCCGTGGCCGCCGACATCGGCCTGGACGAGCGCCTGGACACCGAGGCCGGCCTGCTCAGCCATGGCCAGAAGCAGTGGCTGGAGATCGGCATGCTGCTCATGCAGGAGCCCGAGCTGCTGATGCTGGACGAGCCCATCGCCGGCATGAGCGCCCGCGAGCGCGAACTGACGGCCGAGCTGCTGCAGCGCATCTGCAAGAACCGCTCCGTCATCGTCATCGAGCACGACATGGAGTTCGTCGCGCGCATCGCGCACAAGGTCACCGTCATGCACCAGGGAAAGATCCTCGCCGAGGGTCCCATGGACAAGGTGCAGGCCGACCCCAAGGTCATCGACGTCTACCTCGGCCACTGAGGCACGCACAAGGAATTCACATGCTGCAAGTCAAGGATCTGTACGTGGCCTATGGCCAGAGCGAGGCGCTGCACGGCATCAGCTTCGAGGGCCGCGAGAACGAAACCGTGGCCATCATGGGCCGCAACGGCATGGGCAAGACCACGCTGTTCAAAAGCCTGATGGGCGTCATGCCCGCCAAGAGCGGCCAGATCACCGTGGCCGGCCAGGACGTCACGAAGGACGAGAGCTTCCGGCGCGTGGCCAAGGGCATTGCCTACGTGCCCCAGGGTCGCATGATCTTCCCCACGCTGACCGTGGAAGAGAACATACAGACGGGCCTGGAGAACGCGAAGACGCGCCAGGTGCCCGACGACATCTACGCACTGTTCCCCGTGCTCTGGGACATGCGCCGGCGCAAGGGCGGCAACCTCTCGGGCGGGCAGCAGCAGCAGCTGGCCATTGCGCGTGCCCTGGTCACCGACCCCAAGGTGCTGCTGCTGGACGAGCCCACCGAGGGCATACAGCCTTCCATCATCAAGGACATCGCCAAGGCGCTCAACGAGATCCGCAAGCTGCGCCGCATCACCATCGTGGTCAGCGAGCAGGTGCTTTCCTTCGCCATGGATGTGGCCGACCGGCTGTTCGTCATCGAGGGCGGGAGATTGGTACATGAAACCGCGCGTGCCGATACCGACGAGCAGCGCATCAAGTCCTACCTCTCCGTCTGATCCGTTTTTTCCCACTGCCATCGCAAGGAGCACACCATGGCCGAAACCCTGATCAAGGTCGATCTCAACCAGTCCCCCTACGACAACCCGCAGGTGCACAACCGCTGGCATCCCGACATTCCCATGGCGGTCTGGGTGGAGCCGGGCGCGGAGTTCAAGCTGGAGACCTATGACTGGACCGGCGGCGCCATCAAGAACGACGACAGCGCCGAAGACGTGCGCGACGTGGACCTGTCCACCGTCCACTTCCTGTCCGGCCCCGTGGGCGTGAAGGGCGCCCAGCCCGGCGACCTGCTGGTGGTGGACCTGCTGGACATCGGCGCGCGCGACGACAGCCTCTGGGGCTTCAACGGCTTTTTCTCCAAGCAGAACGGCGGCGGCTTCCTGGACGAGCATTTCCCGCTGGCCCAGAAGTCCATCTGGGACTTCCACGGCATGTTCACCAAGAGCCGCCACATCCCCGGCGTCAACTTCGCAGGCCTCATCCACCCGGGCCTGATCGGCTGCCTGCCCGACCCCAAGATGCTGGCCAGCTGGAACGAGCGCGAGACCGGCCTCATCGCCACCGACCCCGACCGCATTCCCGGCCTGGCCAACCCGCCCAACGCCACCACCGCCCACATGGGCCAGATGCAGGGCGAGGCGCGCGACAAGGCCGCCGCCGAAGGCGCACGCACCGTGCCGCCGCGCGAGCACGGCGGCAACTGCGACATCAAGGACCTCTCGCGCGGCTCGCGCGTGTTCTTCCCCGTCTACGTGGACGGCGCGGGCCTGAGCGTGGGCGACCTGCACTTCAGCCAGGGCGATGGCGAGATCACCTTCTGCGGCGCCATCGAGATGGCCGGCTGGGTGCACATGAAGGTCTCGCTGATCAAGGGCGGCATGGCCAAGTACGGCATCAAGAACCCCATCTTCAAGCCCAGCCCCATGACGCCCAACTACAAGGACTACCTGATCTTCGAAGGCATCTCGGTGGACGAAAAGGGCAAGCAGCACTACCTGGACGTGACCGTGGCCTACCGCCAGGCCTGCCTGAACGCCATCGAATACCTGAAGAAATTCGGCTACAGCGGCGCCCAGGCCTACTCGCTGCTGGGCACGGCGCCCGTGCAGGGCCACATCAGCGGCGTGGTGGACGTGCCCAATGCCTGCGCCACGCTGTGGCTGCCCACGGAGATCTTCGACTTCGACATCAATCCCACGGCCGAGGGACCACAGAAGATCATCACGGGCGGGGTGGACCTGCCCATCGCCCAGGACAAGTAAGCCCGGCATACGACACCCGCCATCCACCATCCGCCAGAGGCCGCCCATGCCCACCTATGACTACCACTGCACCGCATGCGGCGGCTTCGACGCGCTGCGCAGCCTCTCGCAGCGCAACGAGCCCGCGCCCTGCCCCAGCTGCGAGGCGGCCTCGCCCCGCGTCTTCGTCAGCGCGCCGCGCCTGGCCTGCACCAGCCCCGAACAGCGCCGCGCCCACGACACCAACGAGCGCGCCCGGCACGAGCCCAGGCGCTCACGCGATGTGGCCGAGGGCAGCTACGCGCGCATGCGCCACCCTTCGGGCTGCGGCTGCTGCAGCGGCTCCAGCAAGCGCGGCTCCACGGTCACGGCGCCCAACGGCGCCAAGACCTTCCCGACCAAGCGGCCCTGGATGATCAGCCACTGACCTCGGCCCCTGCGCCGCACCAATGACAAAGGCCCGCGACGCGGGCCTTTGGCCTGCCTGGGCGTACCGCTCAGTGCACGGCGCCGATGAAGCCCGCCAGCTCCGGCGTCTGCGGGCTGGCGAACAGCTGCTTGGCCGGGCCGCTTTCATGGATCAGGCCCTGGTGCATGAACACCAGCTGGTCGCCCACGTCGCGGGCAAAGCGCATCTCGTGCGTGACCATGATCAGCGTCATGCCCTCGGCGGCGAGCTGCTTGACCACGGCCAGCACCTCGTTGACCAGCTCCGGGTCCAGGGCCGAGGTGATCTCGTCGCACAGCAGCACCTTGGGCTGCATGGCCAGCGCGCGTGCAATGGCCACGCGCTGCTGCTGGCCGCCGCTGAGCTGGTCGGGGTAGCTGTCGTACTTGTCGCCCAGGCCGACCTTGGCCAGCATCTGGCGCGCCAGCGCCGCCGCCTCGGGCTTTTTCACGCCCTTGACCACGGTGGGCGACAGGGCCACGTTCTCGCCCGCCGTCAGGTGCGGGAACAGGTTGAACTGCTGGAACACCATGCCCACGTTCAGGCGCAGCGCGCGCAGCTGGGCGGGCGAGGGCGCGCTGCCCTCCGAGCCCTTGAGCACGGCGTCGTCCACCACGATCTGGCCGGACTGGATGGCCTCCAGCCCGTTGATGGAGCGCAGCAGCGTGCTCTTGCCCGAGCCGCTGCGGCCGATGATGGCGACCACCTGGCCGCTGTCCACGCTCAGGTCCACGCCCTTGAGCACATGGTTGTTGCCGTAATGCTTGTGAACGGCGCGCACATCAACGAGCGGCATAGAGTTTCTTCTCCAGATGGGATGCGTAGAGGGACAGGGGCCAGCACAGCAGGAAGTAGCCTGCGGCGACCAGGCCGTAGATGAGGAAGGGCTGGAAGGTGGCGTTGGCCAGCATGGAGCCGAGCTTGGTCAGCTCGCTGAAGCCGATGATCGAGGCCACGGCCGTGCCCTTGATGATCTGCACCGAGAAGCCGACCGTGGGCGCTATCGACAGGCGCAGCGCCTGCGGCAGCACCACATGGCGCATCTGCTGCAGGTAGCCCATGGCCAGGCTGGACGAGGCTTCCCACTGGCCGCGGGGGATAGCCTCCACGCAGCCGCGCCAGACCTCGGCCAGGTAGGCGCTGGTGTACAGCGTCAGGCCGATGGCGGCCGCCGTCCAGGGCGAGATGTCCAGGCCGGCCATGGACGAGCCGAAGAACACGATGAACATCTGCATCAGCAGCGGCGTGTTCTGGAAGGCCTGGATATACGCCTTGGCCAGGCGGCGCAGGTTCTGGCTGCGGCCCACGCGGGCGAACAGCACCAGCAATCCGGTGGCGCCGCCCAGCACGAAGGCCAGCAGCGTCAGCGCCAGCGTGGCCAGCAGGCCCTCGGCCAGCTTGGCCAGGATGGGCAGCAGGGGAATGTCGGCAATCATGCGGCGTCTCCGGCAGTGGTTGCAGGTGCAGCAGGTGCAGCGGGCCGGGCTGCACGCGGCGTGCGGCGGCCCACCACGAAGCGCTGGCCTATCCAGGCCAGCAACTGGCGCAGTGCCAGGGCCAGCACGAAGTACGCCGCCGTCACCACCAGGTAGGTCTCGAACGCGCGGAAGTTGCGCGACTGGATGAAGTTGGCCGCAAACGTCAGGTCCTGGGCGGCGATCTGCGAGACCACCGAGGTGCCCAGCATCACGATCACGATCTGGCTGCTCAGCGAGGGCCAGACCCGCTGCAGCGCAGGGCGCAGCACCACATGGCGGAAGACCGCCCAGCGGCCCATGCCCAGCGCGCCAGCGGCTTCCAGCTGGCCGCGCGGCGTCTCCTGGATGCCGGCGCGCACGATCTCGGTGATGTAGGCGCCCAGGTTGATCACCGTGGTCAGCAGGCAGGCCTGCCATTCGTTGATCTGCACGCCCAGCGAAGGCAGGCCGAAGAACACGAACATCAGCTGCACCAGGAAGGGCGTGTTGCGTATGCCCTCCACGTACACCTTGAACAGCCAGTGCAGCGGCGCAATGCGCCAGGCGCGGCTGACGCCGCCGGCCACGCCGATGGCGCCGCCCAGCACGGCGCCCGCCGCCGTCAGCGCCAGCGTGAAGCCTGCGCCCTGTGCCAGCAGGCCGCTGTAGTCGAACACGGCGCCGAAGTCGAATTGATAGGCCATGGAAGGATTTCCGGGAACAGGGGCGCAGCGGTTACAGGGTGGCGGGCAGCGGCATCTTCATCCAGCGCTGGGACAGGCCGGTCAGGCGGCCGTCGGCCTTGAGCTTGGTGATGATGGCGTCCACCTTCTGCAGCAGCGCCGGCTCTCCCTTGGCCACGCCGATGTAGCAGGGCGTGTCCTCGACCGCGAACTTCACGTCCAGCTGGCGCAGCCTGGTGCGCTCGTTGACGGCGTTGGCCACGATGTTGCCCAGCGTCACCAGCTGCACCTGGCCCGTCAGATAGCTTTGCGCGGTGGCGTTGTTGTCCTCGTAGCGCTTGATGGTGGCCGAGGCCGGCGCCACCTGCGTGAGGGCCAGGTCCTCGGTGGAGCCGCGCGTCACGCCCACGGTCTTGCCGGCCAGGTCGGCAGGGGCCTTGATGCTCACGTCCTTGGGGCCGTAGACGCTCTTGGGGAAGGGCGCATAGGCCTGGGTGAAGTCGATCACCTTGGCGCGCTCGGCGTTCTTGCCCAGGCTGGAGATGACGATGTCGGCCTTGCCCGTGGTCAGGAAGGGAATGCGGTTGGTGCTGGTCACGGGCACCAGCTCCACCTTCACGCCCAGCTCCTGGGCCACCAGGGCCGCCATGTCGATGTCATAGCCCTGCAGCTTCAGGTCGGTGCCCAGCGAGCCGAAGGGCGGGAAGTCCTGCGGAATCGCCACGCGCAGCACGCCGGCCTTCTGGATGTTGGCCAGCATGTCGGCATGGGCTGCGCCGCCCAGGCCGGCAGCGGCCAGGGTGGCGGCCGCCAGGGCGGTGCGGATGAATGCGCGGCGGGGTGTCAGGGGGGAAGTCATGCGAAAGCTCCTTCGGGAGGTGGGGTGAGGCGAAAGGAAAGCGGGTCAGGGTCGGGCGCAGATGTATCGGGCGCCGTCGCGTCGGGCGCCGTTGCGTCGGGCGCCGTCGCGTCGTCCGGTGTGTCGAGATCGATGCCGCTGCGCCTGGCGGCCGACAGCAGGTGGGCGCGCATGGCGCCCGCGGCACCCGGCGCATCGCCCGCGCAGACGGCCTGCACGATGGCGTCGTGCTCGCGCACGGGCTGGTCGTCGGCGCCGCTCCAGGCAAACGGCAGGCGCAGGCTGTGGCTGATGGCCAGCTCCAGCTGGCGCGCCATGGCCACCAGGCCCGGGTTGCCCGACAGCTGGGCCAGCAGCAGGTGGAACTGCAGATCGGCGTCGGCGGCGGCCAGCAGGTCGCTGCGGGCGAGGGCATGGGCCAGCTGGGACTGGGTCCATTGCAGCTGGCGCAGGCCGCTGTCGTCGGCGCGCACGGCCGCCAGCGCGGCCCAGCCGGGCTCCAGCACCAGGCGCAGCTCGATCAGCTGGCGCGGCGACAGCGTGCCCAGCGCCGGGGTGGCATAGGCGCGGTGCATGCGTGCACGGCCGCTGTGCGGGCCGTTGATGCGCACGCCCTTGCCCGGCTGGATCTCGACCAGGCCCAGGGCCTCCAGCATGGACAGCGCCTCGCGCAGCGAAGCGCGGCTGATGCCCAGCTGCCGGGCCAGCTCGCGCTGCGGCGGCAGCTGGCTGCCGCCGGGATAGTGGCCGCTCAGGATGTGCTGCTGCAGCGTCTGGGCCATCGAGATCGGAATGCTTTGCATGGGCTGGCGCGGGTGGAGGGTTTTGGCCTGACTGGTCAGACCACGTACCCAGCAGATAGCGAATTGCGTGCCAGATGCAAAAAAAGGAGCGTTGTCCTCAGGCACTGCAAAGAATCCGGGGCGATGGGGCATCGACAATCCGCCCCGAAGGCGCTGCCGGCGGCCCGCGCTGCCGCGCTTTGGTGCAGTGCCGCATGGCTTTGTGCAGGCCTGCCCCGAATGCGGGCGTAAAACCCGCACTGCAGGCCGCCGCCAGCCGCCGTAGAATCCCGGGCTTTGGCCCGAGGAGCGTTGCAGCGCGGCACCCGCCCATCCGTACACCGGATCGCGTGCCGCGTCAGGCTTGGGCCAGGTGCAGGTTCCCGGCCGGACCGCGCCCACGGTGCCAACGACGCTCACCTGTTGCCATGCCGTTTTTGCAGGTGAGCTTGATGTCGTCCTCTTTCACTCCCCCTCCCATGCGTCTGTCGGGCCTGGAGCCCGTCTCCATCGGCGAGGGCACGCTGTTCGTCAACGTGGGCGAGCGCACCAACGTCACGGGCTCCAAGGCCTTTGCGCGCATGATCCTCAACGAGCAGTACGAGGAAGCGCTGTCCGTGGCACGCCAGCAGGTGGAAAACGGCGCCCAGGTGATCGACGTGAACATGGACGAGGCCATGCTCGACAGCAAGGCCGCCATGGTGCGCTTCCTGAACCTCATCGCCTCCGAGCCCGACATCGCCAAGGTGCCGGTCATGGTGGACAGCTCCAAGTGGGAAGTCATCGAGGCCGGCCTGCGCTGCCTGCAGGGCAAGGGCATCGTCAACTCCATCTCCATGAAGGAAGGCCTGGATGAATTCAAGCGCCAGGCCCGGCTGATCAGGCGCTACGGCGCGGCCGCCGTGGTCATGGCCTTCGACGAGAAGGGCCAGGCCGACACCTACCAGCGCAAGATCGAGATCTGCGAGCGCGCCTACCGCATCCTGGTGGACGAGGTGGGCTTCCCGCCCGAGGACATCGTCTTCGACCCCAACATCTTCGCCGTGGCCACCGGCATCGAGGAGCACGACAACTACGCCGTGGACTTCATCGAGGCCGTGCGCTGGATCAAGCGCAACCTGCCCGGCGCCAAGGTCTCGGGCGGTGTCTCCAACGTGAGCTTCAGCTTCCGCGGCAACGACCCCGTGCGCGAGGCCATCCACACCGTCTTCCTGTACCACGCCATCTCGGCAGGCATGGACATGGGCATCGTCAACGCCGGCATGGTCGGCGTCTATGACGACCTGGAGCCCCAGCTGCGCGAGCGCGTGGAAGACGTGGTGCTCAACCGCCGCCCTGACGCCGCCGAGCGCCTGCTGGAGATCGCCGACGCCGCCAAGGGCGCCGCCAAGGACGACAGCAAGAAGCTCGAATGGCGCGGCACGCCCGAGAACCCGAAGACCGTGGGCGAGCGCCTGTCGCACGCCCTGGTGCACGGCATCACCGACTTCATCGTCGTCGACACCGAAGAGGCCTACCAGCAGATCGTGGTGCAGGGCGGCGGCCGCCCGCTGCACGTGATCGAAGGCCCGCTCATGGACGGCATGAACATCGTGGGCGACCTGTTCGGCGCCGGCAAGATGTTCCTGCCCCAGGTGGTCAAGTCGGCGCGCGTGATGAAGCAGGCCGTGGCCCACCTCGTGCCCTACATCGAAGAGGAAAAGCGCCAGCAGGAAGCGGCGGGCCTGGACGTGTCCAGCAAGGGCAAGATCGTCATCGCCACCGTCAAGGGCGATGTGCACGACATCGGCAAGAACATCGTCACCGTGGTCCTGCAGTGCAACAACTTCGAGGTCATCAACATGGGCGTGATGGTGCCCTGCCATGAGATCCTGGCCCGGGCCAAGGCCGAGGGCGCGGACATCATCGGCCTGTCGGGCCTGATCACGCCCAGCCTCGAAGAGATGCAATACGTCGCCGGCGAGATGCACAAGGACGACTACTTCCGCATCAAGAAGATTCCGCTGCTGATCGGCGGCGCCACCTGCTCGCGCGTGCACACCGCCGTCAAGATCGCGCCCAAGTACGAAGGCCCCGTGGTCTACGTGCCCGATGCCTCGCGCAGCGTCAGCGTGGCCCAGAGCCTGCTGGGCGAGAACAAGGGCAACTACCTGGCCGAGATCCAGGCCGACTACGACAAGGTCCGCACCCAGCACGCCAACAAGAAGAAGACACCGCTGTGGCCTCTGGCAAAGGCCCGCGCCAACGCCACGCCCGTGGACTTTTCCCAGGCCCCCGTGGCGCCGCGCGCCCTGGGCCGGCGCGTGTTCCGCAACTTCGACCTGGCCGAGATCGCCGAGTACATCGACTGGGGCCCGTTCTTCCAGACCTGGGACCTGGCCGGCCCCTATCCGGCCATCCTCGACGACGAGATCGTGGGCGTCGAGGCGCGCAAGGTGCTGGCGGACGGCCAGGCCATGCTCAAGAAGATCATCGAAGGCCGCTGGCTGCAGGCCAACGGCGCCATCGGCCTGTTCCCTGCCAACCGCGTGGGCGATGACATCGAGTTCTACGCCGACGAGTCCCGCAGCCAGGTGCTGATGACCTGGTACGGCATGCGCCAGCAGACCGAAAAGCAGATGGTGGAAGGCCCGGATGGCCAGCCCGTGATGCGCCCCAGCCGCTGCCTGTCCGACTTCGTGGCCACCAAGGAATCGGGCATCCAGGACTACGCTGGCCTGTTCGCCGTCACGGCCGGCATCGGCGCCGAGAAGAAGGACAAGGAGTTCGAAGACGCGCTGGACGACTACTCCGGCATCATGTTCAAGGCCCTGGCCGACCGCCTGGCCGAGGCCTTCGCCGAATGCCTGCACCAGCGCGTGCGCAAGGACCTGTGGGGCTATGCGCCCGATGAGGACCTCAGCAACGAAGCGCTGATCAAGGAACAGTACAAGGGCGTGCGCCCCGCGCCCGGCTACCCGGCCTGCCCCGACCACAGCGCCAAGACCGACCTGTTCGCCGTGCTCAAGGCAGACGAGATCGGCATGACGCTGACCGAAAGCCTGGCCATGAACCCGGCCTCCAGCGTCAGCGGCTTCTACATCGGCCACCCCGACTCCGTCTACTTCAACGTCGGCGAGATCGGCGAGGACCAGCTCGCCGACATGGCCGCGCGCCGGGGCATGGACATCGAGGAACTGCGCAGGCTGCTGGCGCCGAATCTCGCCTGATATTGGGTTGACCGCTGGCTTGGCTACGCCGGTCAGGCGTGCGATTTCTCGCTATTTTGGACAAAGGCATTCATCTTTGACTGGAATAGCGGACAGGGCGCGCCAGCGGCGCAGGCAGTCGATCAGAAGATGTGATCCGGCTGAGCGTTCAAGCGCGCGCCGATGCTGCCGGGGCCAGGATGCCCTACAAGGGCCCGGTGCACGCCAGCCGAACCCGCACCTCCTTGTTGGCGACCAGGGCCGGGTCGGTCGCAAGGACGAGTTTTCTCTCCCCCCCGCTGCCCAGGTCGATCAGGCCTTCCTGCAGTACCTGCCGGACGCCCCCTCGGTTCACGCTGCTCGTGTAGGTCGCCAGAGCCGAGAGGCATCCGCACTCGCCAATCGATTTGCGCAGTTGAACACGGGTGTTCGCCCACACCACGTTGGACTCTGTGGAAGTCTTCGTCGCCGTGATCGACACGCAGGCTGAAAGATCGTTCTGAAACGTTATCTGGTCGGCATGGGCAGCAAAGGCAGATCCACCGAACAAGGCAGACCATATTAAAAATCGAGCCATGCTATGCACGTGTGCCTCCGTTTGTCACTCTTGCCGGGACGTAATTGACTTTCAGGATGAAATAGCTACGTGAACTGGACTTCGCCTTCGACCGAAGAATCGGGAAGAATCTATGCTCAACCTCAATACACCCGTGGCTGAAGCCTTTGGTTGAATCATGCAGATAAAAGCCGCTGCGAACGGGGTTGCAAGCGATGCGCGTTTGAGCGTCGGCAGGCTCCATCCGTGCCCGGTTCTGCCCCCAGTTTGCCCAATAGGCTTCGCAGCTTCCAGCGGCAGCTCCGCGTGGAATCGTCTGGACTCCCCATCCGGGAGACAGGTTGCATCTTCCCGCACCGTCGTCCTTCGCCGCCCCACGGTCGGTGACGAGCACCTTGTACACCCCCTCCGGAATTGGTCCGCTGTCTTTGATGCACTGATTTTCTGGCATCTGAAAACCTGGAAGTCCTGTCGTTGCCTTGAAGCTACCCGAGCCATTCCATGTCAGCTTCTGCCCATCAAACTCCATATCTGGTATCACAAACGGTCCCTCCAATTTTCTAAAGTCGCATCAGTCGAATTTCTCGGTAACCACGGTTTGATGCCATCCAGCTTTATAAGCTTCATCTGGATCAGAGCTCGGGGCAGCTTAATGCGCTTATTGCCTCGGAGGCAAGTTGGAGGGAACGTGTTTTTGCGACATGCTGTAACGATCTTGTATACCAATTCGCTGCAATTGCATTCAGGTATACCTGATTGCCATGGATGAGGTCGCCTGAATATACCTACTGCCAGAGTCCAAAAAAACAAGGCGCACGAGGCGCCTTGTCATGGGTCAGCGGGATGGGAGTTTCAGAGCCCGATTTCCTTGTTGTACGCCTTGCGCGCCGCCACGGCCGTGTCCGTGAAGTCGGTGAACACGCCGTCGATGCCCAGGCGGTAGTAGGTCAGGTATTCCTGCACGGGGTCGCCCTTGTACAGGCCGGCCAGGCGGCCCGGCTCGTTGCGGAAGGTGAAGCTGTGCACGATCAGGCCGGCCTTGTGGGCTTCGCGGATCAGGCCCGTGTCCTTGACGGTGTTCACGTCCTTGAGGCCGGCGCCGTCCTTGTAGGGCACGACGGAGTGGGCCAGGACCTGGGGCTTCCAGGGGCCGATGCCGTCGGCATAGGTCTTGATGTCGGCCAGGCCTGCGGGCGTGAGCATGGCGGCGAAGGTGCGGGCGTCGCCGGCCAGGGTCCAGCTGTAGGGGCGGCCGCTGATGAAGGTCCACTCATCGTTGGTGATGTAGACCATGGAGCCGTCGCGCAGGCTGAAGTCGTTGCCGTCGATCAGCTGCACGCCCTTGGCCTTCATGCCGGCCTGGCGCAGGTACTTGAGGCTGGCCGGGTCGAAGCTCTGGATGTAGATGGCCGAGTCCTTGGCGTTGAGCTTGTTCTGGTCCAGCAGCTTGATCACCGCGTCTTCGAAGGGGCGCGAGCCGGGCGCGCCGCAGCCGTTGGCGATCGCCTGCTGGTTGTTCCAGTAGGGGTTCTTGGTCTCGGCGTAGACGGGGATGGTGCGGCCCAGGGCCTTGCCCTTGGCGGCGGCGATGTCCAGCACGTCCTGGGCGCTGATCAGGGGCAGCTTGCCGTTCCACTCGGTGGGGCGCTCGCTGCGGTTGTCCAGGATGGTGCCGCCCAGCCAGGTGCGCAGCTCCTGCAGCGTGAAGTCGCTGATGGACCAGTCGTTGCGGTGGTCCTCGCCATCGACCACCAGGGCCTTGAGCACGGACTTGGGATCGTTGGCGTCCAACTGGTCGCTCAGGTATTGCGAGGGGCCGTTGGCAGGCACGGCGGGGTACTTCACGTTGACCAGCACGCCGGCCGTGGTGCGCTGGCGGCGTGCCACTTCGGCATTGGTCTTGGCCACGTCGGCCACGTTGGTGCTGTCGCTGAGCCAGGCGTTGTGGCGGGCGACCAGCTGGCAGTCCTTCGTCATGTGCATGTCGAGTTCGAGCATGTCCGCGCCTGCATCGGCGGCGGCCTCGTAGGCCATGCGCGTCTGCTCCGGGAACTTGCCCGAGAAGCCGCGGTGGGCGATCACCTGGGGCTGCTTTCCGTCGAGCGTGAGGTAGAACGAGCCGCCGTCACCGCCGCAGGCCGTGAGGACTGCAGCCGCGCACAGGGACGCGAGCAGGGGAGTGCGGGAAAAGGACATAGGACGTTGGGTCATATCCGAAGCAGTGGTGGGTTGATGAACGGCGCGCAATGCGCCAACTCAGCAGCGTATGCAGTCAGCCGTGTCGGCACCATGACAGTGCGTCCCGTAGGACCCAGATTGGCGTTTTAGCGACGGTCGACGGAAATTTGCCGCCCCTCCGACACAGGGTTATCCCCCGAACAGGGGCGCCAGCGTGGCGCGCAGGCGGTCGCTGGCGTCGGGCGCCTCGCTCGGGCGGATCTCCAGCGAGCGTTCCACCGTGCCGATGTGCTCCAGCAGCAGGGCCTTGGCGCCCTCGGTGTCGCCGCGCTCCAGCGCCTCGACGATGCGTTCGTGCTCGGCACAGGACTGGCTGGCGCTGTGCGTGGACTGGAACAATGTGGCCGCCAGCGTGGTGCGGGCCGTGAGGTCGCGCAGCGTGAGCGCCAGCAGGCGGTGGCCCATCTGCTCGGCCAGGCAGACGTGGAAGTCGGCCAGCAGGAAGGCGCGCGTGGCCGCGTCGGCGCCGGCAATGGCTTCCTGCTCCTGGGCGATGTGGCGGCGCAGCTGGCCGATCACGCTTTGCAGGGGGCGGCCGGCCTCGCCCAGGATGCCGGTCTCGATGATGCGGCGCGCCGCGAAGGCGTCCTGCGCCTCCTCGGCCGAGGGCTGGACCACGTACCAGCCGCGCCGGGGCTGCACCTGCACGAAGCCGCGCGCCTGCAGCTGCATCAGCGCCTCGCGCACCATGGTGCGGCTGACCGCGAAGTTGTCGGCCAGCTCCTGCTCCCCCAGCCGTTCGCCGGGCGCCAGTTTCTGGGCCAGGATGGCTTCGACGACGCGCTCGGCGATGTGCTGGGGGCTTACAGGTGTCATTGCGTTGCAGGGTGGGCAGGGGTCACGGTTGCGGGGACGGCGGCGGCGCCGGAGGGCTCGGCGTCGGGCCCCTGATTGTCGGCCAGGCCGTTGAGCACGGCATGGGCGCGCTCGCGGTCGATATCACCTTCCCAGGCCGCGATGGCCACGGTGGCCACGCAGTTGCCGATCAGGTTGCCCAGCGCGCGGGCAATGCCCATGAACCAGTCCACCGACAGCACCAGCACCAGGCCGATGGCGGGGATGGCCGGAATCGCATGCAGCGTGGCCGCCAGCACCACGATGGCCGAGCCCGGCACGCCGTGGGCACCCTTGGAGGTCACCAGCGCAATCGCCAGGATGGTCAGCAGGTCGGCCATGCCGATGGGCGTGTTCGTGGCCTGGGCGATGAACACGGCCGCCAGCGTGATGTAGATGGAGAAGGCGTCCAGGTTGAACGAGTAGCCCGTGGGAATCACCAGGCCCACGGTGGAGTCGCGCACGCCCATGTTGCGCAGCTTGGCCATGATCTGGGGCAGCACGCTGTCCGAGGAGGTGGTGGCGAAGACCACCATCAGCTCCTCGCGCAGGTAGCGCAGCAGCTTGATCAGGCTGAAGCCCGAAAAGCGCATCACCAGCCCCAGCACCACGAAGACGAAGAAGATCACCGCCACGTAGAACAGCAGCACCAGCATGCCCAGCTGCTTGAGCGAGCCGATGCCGTACTGCCCCACGGTGAACGAGATCGCACCCAGCACGCCCAGCGGCGCCAGCTTGATGAGGATGCCCATGATCTTGAACAGCACGTTCGACAGCGTGTCGATCAGCGCATGCACGGGCGCGCCGCGCTCGCCCAGCATGGTCAGCGCGCAGCCGAACAGCACGGCGAACAGCAGCACCTGCAGCACGTCGCCCGTGGCAAAGGCCTGCACCACGGTGGTGGGGATGAGCTTCATCAGGAAGTCCACCGTGCCGCCACTGGTCAGCTTGTCGGCGTTGCTGGCATAGGCGCTCATGGCCGATGCGTCGAGCTTGCTCGGGTCCACGTTCATGCCCGCGCCGGGCTGGAACACGAAGGCCAGCACCAGGCCCAGCACCAGGGCGATGGTGGTCAGCACCTCGAAGTAGATCAGCGACTTGACGCCGACCCGGCCCACGCGCTTGAGGTCGCCTGCGCCCGCGATGCCGTGCACCACCACGCAGAACACCAGCACGGGAATGATCATCTTGATGAGCTTGATGAAGCCATCGCCCAGGGGCTTGAGCTTCACGGCCCATTCAGGGGCCAATATTCCGGCGAGCACACCCAGGATGAGTGCGATCACCACCTGTCCGAACAGTGATCTGGCAAAGCGGCGCATAGTCGTCTTTCGCAAGTTGTGGAATCTTGTATGCAAGTGGATTTACAACTTGCATGCAAGAATGTAGACAAGCGAAACGCGTGCCAGCAGAGGGTATTCCCTGCAGATTTGCGGCACTCCAGAGAGCATCAGCCCTGACTTTTTCTGCATGAAATCCGCCGATGCGGGCGGGCCTCCCCGCCGTGGTGCAGGGCGGGTGGCCGTCATGCCCGCGCATGGTGCGCAGGCGGGTGCGCGTGCGGGGCGCAGGCCCCGTGGCGGGGCATGCGCGGCATGCGCGGGCGCGGTGCCTTGCGCACCGCACCGGGATCAGCGCAGGTTGCGCTCCAGAGCGCGGTCCTTGATGAAGAAGGCCGCGAACAGGCCCAGCGTCACGCCGAACATCACATAGAAGGCCGGCGCCATGGGCGAGCCCGTGGAGCGGATCAGCCAGGTCACGATGAACTGCGCGAAGCCGCCGAAGATCATCACCGCCACGTTGTAGGCCATGGACATGCCGGCCGAACGCACCTGGGGCGGGAACAGCTCGGCCATCACCGTGCTGAACACGCCGAAGAACACGGCCACGAACACGCAGACCACCAGTTGGGTGATCAGCAGCTTCTGCACCGTGGGGCCGTCGGTCAGCCAGGCATACAGCGGGTAGAGCACGACCAGGTAGCCGATCAGCGAGCCGATGGTCAGCATGCGGCGGCCCACGCGGTCCGACAGGGCGCCGAAGAACGGCATGATCACCACCATCAGCGCGGCGCCGGCCATCTGCACCATGAAGGCATCGCGCATGGGCAGCTTCAGCGTCACCGTGGCATAGGTCACCAGATAGGTGAAGGTGATGTAGATGGACACCGTGGCCGTGACCACCAGGCCCATGCCCACCAGCGTCTCGCGCGCATGCGTGCGCAGCATCTCCATGATGCCGATCTGGCGCGCCTTGCCGCTGGCCTGAGCGGCCTGCATTTCCTTGAAGACCTCGGGCTCCTCCACATGGCGGCGGATGTACAGCGCCACGGGAACGATCAGCAGGCCCACGGCGAAGGGCACGCGCCAGGCCCAGGCCATCAGTTCCTCCTCGGTGAAGATCTCGGTGATCAGCGTGCCCGTGGCCGCGCCGATCAGCAGGGCCAGCATCTGGCCGGCCATCTGCCAGGAGCCATAGAAGCCGCGCTTGCCGGGCGGTGCCAGCTCGATCAGCAGTGCCGTGGACGTGCCGAACTCGCCGCCGGCCGCAAAGCCCTGCAACAGCCGCGCCAGCACGATGAACAGCGGCGCCAGGATGCCCACGGCCGCATAGGTGGGCGCCAGCGTGATCAGCGCGATCGCCACCGCCATCAGGCCCGTCACCATCACCATGGCCGCCTTGCGGCCCTTGCGGTCCCCGTACAGGCCCAGCAGGATGCCGCCCACGGGCCGCATGAAGAAGCCCACGCCGAACACGGCCGTGGTCATCAGGATGCGGTTGATGTTGTCGTCCGGATTGTCGGGATTGCTGGGGAAGAACAGCTTGGCGACGATGGGTGTCATGAAGGCGAACACCAGGAAGTCATACCACTCCAGCGCGTTGCCGATGACGGCAGCCACGATGTTGCGGGTCGAGACGGTTTGCTTGGTCAAAGCAGGGTCCATTTCCGAAAAGGGATTGAAAAGACGGCAGTCACGCCCGGGGCATGGGTCGGCGTGCCTGCCCGGGCCGCAACCCGGGCGTACACTGCTTCGCCATATGCAATGCCTATGCCATGGCCTGCGTCGTCCACGAAGGGCGGCGCAGGCCATGGCGCAGATGGAACCACATGACTACCTGGAAAAACACCCGCGACTGGCTGGAAACACTGGTCGCATTCGACACCACCAGCCGCAACTCCAACCTGGCGCTGATCGAGTGTGTACGCGATGAGTTGGCCACGCTGGGCGTGAGTGCCCGATTGTTCCACTCTCCGGACGGCGCCAAGGCCAATCTCTTCGCCACTTTGCCGGCCCACAACGGCGAAACGCAGGGTGGCATCGTGCTGTCCGGCCATACCGACGTGGTCCCCGTCGATGGCCAGCAGTGGAGCACCAACCCCTTTGCGCTCACCGAAAAGGGCGGGCGCCTGTATGGTCGCGGCAGCTGCGACATGAAAGGCTTCATCGCCGCCTCGCTGGCGCTGGTGCCCGAATTCCTGGCCACGCAGCGCGCCAGGCCCGTGCACCTGGCCTTCTCGTACGACGAGGAAATCGGCTGCGCTGGCGCGCCCGTGATGATCAACCAGCTCAAGGCCGAGGGCGCGCGCTTCGACGGCTGCGTGGTCGGCGAGCCCACCAGCATGCAGGTCGTGGTGGCGCACAAGGGCATCAACCTCTACCGCTGCCGCGTGCACGGCAAGGCCGCGCATTCGTCGCTCACGCCGCGCGGCAGCAATGCCATCGAGTACGCGGCGCGGCTGATCTGTCGCATCCGGGACATCGCCGACCACTTCAAGGCGCACGGCCCCTACGACGAATTCTTCGACGTGCCCTTCACCACCATGACCACCAACCAGATCCAGGGTGGCATCGCGGTCAACACCATCCCCGAGCTGTGCGAATTCGCCTATGAATTCCGCAACCTGCCCGGCATGTCGGTGGATGGCATCCAGGCCCAGGTCGAGTCCTATGTGCGCGACGAACTGCTGCCGCGCATGCGCGCCGAATTCGCCGACGCGCGCATCGAGATCGAGACCGGCGCCAGCGCGCCCGCGCTGGAAGCCTCGGAAGAAGCCGCCATCACCCAGTTGGTGCGCGCGCTGACCGCCGACCAGGAAAAGCGCAAGGTGGCCTACGGCACCGAGGCCGGCCTGTTCCACAACGCCGGCATTCCCACCGTGGTCTGCGGCCCCGGCTCCATCGAGCAGGCGCACAAGCCCGACGAGTTCGTGGAGCGGGCCCAGCTCGACGCCTGCGAGCGCTTCCTCAGCAAAATGGGCACGAGTCTGTGATCACCCCCTGAGTCGCTTCGCGCCTTCCCCCTCTCTTCGGAGGGGGACGACACCCTTGCTGCGGGGCGGCCCTTGCTCGGTGTCCCTCGCCTTGGGGGCGCGGGAGTTTCGAGGTCAAGCTCAAGAAATCTCGTCTTGCCCCGCTCAGCGCACAGGAATGGCGATGGGCCGCAGCGGCGCGGCGTCGCCGCCGCGGATCTTGAGCGGGCCGCCGATGAAGGCGAACTCGTAGACCTTGTCGCGCGACAGATCGTCCAGCGCCACCAGCTCCATGATGGGCACGCCCTTTTGCGCCAGCAGGTAGCTGTGCAGCGGTACGTAGTCGTCGTCCACCTCGGACGGGAACGTCTCCAGGCTCAGGTTGTCGGCGCCCACGATCATGGCGCCGCCTTCCTCCACCAGAAAGCGTGCGGCATCCAGGCCCAGGCCCGGCGGCTTGGCCATGTAGGCCTGGGGCTGGCCGTACAGCTTCATGCGGCCCGTGCGCACCAGCACGATGTCGCCCTCCTGCAGCGTCACCTTCTGGCGTGCCAGCGCATCCTTGAGGTCCTGGCGCGTGATGCGGTACTGGTCGGGCAGCATCTCCAGGCCCTTGGCGGCCGCCACGTCGATCAGCACGCCGCGCGCCACCAGCGGCGGGAATTTCTCGATGCCCGTGCGCTGCCAGCCCCGGTCGCCCAGATGCTGGTCGGCGCTGAAGCCGTTCCAGATCCTGCCGCGGATGCCGAAGTGGTTGAGCGCATCGATGTGCGTGCCCGTATGGCTGTACATGGAAAACGCCGTGCCCGTGTAGCTGCGCGTGGCGTTCATGTCCTTGCCCACGTTCATGGGATCGTCCACCACGGTGCCGCGCGGCGTGTGCGTCATCCAGAACTGGTAGTGCGGATCGCCCGCGTCCTGCCAGCTGGGCATGCCCACGTAGTACTCGGTGGCCAGGTCATAGACCTGCCCGCCCGTGATGCGCTGCAGGATGGCCGCGCGCGAGGCCGGCGTGATCAGGTTCAGGCGGCCGATCTCGTCGCCAGGCCCCCAGGGGCTGGTGCCCACGTCCTGGCGTGCGCCGGCCGGGGGCTCGTGGCCGCCATGGGCCTGGGCGGCGGTGCCCGCGAAGGCGGCGGCCAGGGCGATCACGAGAGAGGGCAGCGCCATGCGGCGAGCGAAGCGTTGGAGAGTCATGCAAGAGTCCTTGGTCTGCTGAAAAAGGGCGCGCATGCCGCGCGCGAGGGAAGGCGGAAAACCGCCGATGAAAAAAGCAAAGACGGGGGCGCTCAGGCCGCCAGGAAGTGCAGGCGTTCGCGCAGCGCAGCCAGCGACTGGGTCTGCAGCGGCGGCAGGCGCGGCGCGATCAGCGTGGGAATGGAGCGCAGGCCCATGCGCTGCGCCAGCGCGCGGTCCTGGCGCACCTGCTCCAGCGCCTGGGCGCCTTCCATGCAGCCCGCGAAGGCATTGCGCTCGAAGCCCGTGCGCGTGGCGATGTCCAGCAGCACTTCGGCGTCGCCGATGTTGCGGTGCTCGCTCATGTGGGCGTGCTGGATGGCGTCGAACAGATCCCAGTGCGCGTCATCGCCGCCCAGGATCTGGGCCGCCTGGCAGGCCAGTGCGCCGGCCATGCCGCTGGGGTACTCGAAGGCCTCGCTGCGCATGCCCTCGATGTCGATGCGGTCCTCGTCGTCATGCTCCGCGCAGGCCTGCCAGTGCTCCAGGATGACCTGCTTGGCGCGCTCCATGGAGCCGAAGGCCGCCACCATCTCGGCGCGCGAGGCCTGCAGCACGAAGCTGCGGTGGCGCACGCGCAGGCCCAGCTCGCGCGCCACCTGGCGCAGGCGTGGCGACATCACGTAGCACCAGCCGCAGACCACGTCATGGAAGAAGTCGATGGCGGGGGCGACGGCGGGCGCCGCAGCAGGCGCCGCCTGCAGGGCCTGCTGCGGCGAGGGGGCCGCCGCATCCTGCGCGGGCAGGGCGCAGGAAAAATCATTGCATTGCGTCATGCTTGTGTCCTTCATGGCTGTGATGGACGGCAAGCGTAGGCTGCAGGCCCGGCGCGAAAAAGGGGCGCGCGCTTGAGGAACTCTTAACGCGGCGTCAACAATCCTCGCCCATGGCGGCAGGCAGCTCCTCGGCCAGGAAGTCCACGAAGGCGCGCACCTTGGGCAGCAGGTGGCGCTGCGTGGGATAGACCGCGTAGACATGGCGGGCCTGCGCGGCCTGGTCCGCAAGGTCCAGTGCGACCAGCAGGCCTGCCGCAATCGCCGGCCGCGCCAGGAACGAGGGCAGGGCGCCAATGCCCAGGCCCGCCACCAGCAGGTCGCGCAGCATCAGGCTGTTGTTGACGTTGGCGCGCGCCTCGGACGGCGCCTGGGAACTCTCGCCCGCTTCGCGGGGCGCATGCGCCAGGCTGTAGTTCAGCAGCGCATGGCCGCGCAGCCCGGCGGCACTGGCCGGGCGGCCATGCGCCTGCAGATAGGACGGGGCCGCGCACAGCATCTGCGACAGCGAGGCCAGGCGCCGCGCGATCAGCGAGGAGTCCGCCAGCTCCGCGCTCAGGCGGATGGACACATCGAAGCCCTGGCCCACCGCATCCACCAGCCGGTCTTCCATGGACAGGTCGATCTGCAGCTGCGGATGGCGCTGCATGAAGCGCGCCAGCAGCGGCGACAGCGTGCTCAGCGCAAACGACAGCGGCGCATTCACGCGCAGCCGGCCGGCCACCTGCTGCGACTGCGCGCGCACCGACTGCTCCAGCGCATCGAATTCATCGAGCAGCCTGCAGCACTCTGCGTAGTAGGCCTGGCCCGTGTCGGTCAGGCTCATGCGGCGCGTGGTGCGCTGCAGCAGCACGGCGCCCAGATGGGCTTCGAGCGCGCGCAGCTGCTTGCTCAGCGCGGCCGAGGACAGGTCCAGCGCGTCGGCCGCCTTGGCGATGGAGCCCAGTTCTACGATGCGCCGGAAGGCGCGCAAGGGGGTCAGCGTATCCATGGGGAAAAAGCAAAGAGTGGCGCGCAGCGTAGCAGGCCGCTCGGGTTTGCCGGGGCATGCCTGCGGGGGCAGGGGCGACAATCGCCAGGTACGGCGCGCCCGCCGCGCCTCTTTGTCTTCACCGAATCTGTCCATCCCATGCCCCAGACCACTCCCGCCTGCCCCCAGTGCGGCCTTGAAAACACCTATCCCGACGCCACCAGCTACATCTGCCCCGACTGCGCCTTCGAATGGCCCATGCAGGCCGAAGAAGAGTCCGGCGAAGCCGCCGCTGGCGACGGCATCGTGCGCGACGCCAACGGCAATGCGCTGGCCGACGGCGACGCCGTGATCCTGGTCAAGGACCTCAAGGTCAAGGGCTCGTCCACCGTGCTCAAGAAGGGCAGCAAGATCAAGGGCATCCGCCTGGTCGATGGCGCCGACGGCCACAACGTGGACTGCAAGACCGAACTGGGCTCCATGCTGCTCAAGTCGGAGTTCCTCAAGAAGGCCTGAGCATGCTGGCGCTGTCGCTTGCGGTATCGGCGGTCCTCGGGCTGCTGGCGCTGTGGGTGTTTGCGCCCCTGTTCATTGCGCTGACCGCTGGCGCTGTGGTGGCCCTGCTGCTGCTGGCACTGGCCGGCCGTACGGGTCTCACGGGACGCACCGCGCGCACCCTGCCCGTGGCGGGCTGGTGGGCCGTTGCGCTGTGCGCCGGCGCGGCCTGCGTGGCCATGCTGGTGCTGCTGCCCGACCGGCTCGATGGCGCGCCCTTCCTCGCCTTCGGCATGGGCCTGCTGGCGGCCACCTGCGCCGGGGCGCTGGTCTGGTTGACGGGCTGGCTGATCGCCGGGCGGCAGCCTGTGCAGGTGTCCTGGTGGACCGGATCGGCCCTGGCCGGCCTGGGCGCCTTCCTCGCCCTGCTGCTGGGCAGCCCCGACACGGCGGGCTGGATGGCCTGGCGCGACCAGCTGCGCGGCTACGAGGCCGTGCCGCTGCGCATCACGCTGGCCGAAGCGCCCACGGCGCAGCGCGAGCAGGCCCTGGCCGAACTGCTGCAGCCCTTGCTGGAGCAGGGCAGCCGTGCCGTCCGCCATCGCCAGTCCACGCGCTTCGGCAACTCGGTAGAGCATGCCGTGGTGCCCGCCCGCTGGCGCATCGAGGGCAGGCGGCTGGAGATCATGCTGGCCGAGAAACCGCCTGCGCCCCTGCTCAGCGCCCATGTCGCTTTGCTGGAGCAGTTCGCCGCCAGCGGCCCCGCCCAGGCGGGCCAGGCACCGTCCTGGCTGATGCTGGCCAGCGCCCAATGCCTGCCGCCGCCACGCCTGCGCGAGCTGTCGCGCCTGCTGGGCCAGGGCAGCGAGCTGCTGGCCCGCGCGCGGCGCTGCACGCAGCAGCGCTCGGCGCAATTGCAGCGCCTGTGGCCGCTGCTGGCCGGCAGTGTGGAGCGTGTGGAAGTGGGCGAGGCGCGGCGCTTTTATCCTTGGCTCGGCCTGCAGCGCTGGCAGGCTGTGGCACCTACCGACAATCCGGAGCCCTAGGCGGGTTCCACGTCCTTCCACTGGCCGGGCTCCAGGCCGTCCAGCGTGTAGGGCCCGATGGCCGCGCGCACCAGCCGCAGCGTGGGGTGGCCAATGGCCGCCGTCATGCGGCGCACCTGGCGGTTGCGGCCTTCGCGGATGACCAGTTCGATCCAGCAGTCGGGAATGTTCTGGCGCACGCGGATGGGCGGGTCGCGCTGCCACAGCACGGGCGGCGGCTCCAGCCGGCGCGCCTGCGCGGGCAGCGTCATGCCGTCGTTGAGCTGCACGCCCTGGCGCAGGGCCTGCAGCGCGGCCTCGTCGGGCAGTCCCTCGACCTGTACCCAGTAGGTCTTCTCCATCTTGAAGCGCGGATCGGCAATGCGCGCCTGCAGCGGGCCGTCATTGGTCAGCAGCAGCAGTCCTTCGCTGTCGGCGTCGAGCCGGCCTGCCGCATGCACGCCCGGCACGTCGATGTATTCCTTGAGGCCACGCCAGCGGCCCTCGGGGGTGAACTGGCTGAGTACGCCGTAGGGCTTGTTGAAGCACAGCAGGCGTGAGGGGCCGGTGTCGGGCCGGTCGGCGAAGGCGGGTCGGGCGCGCAGGGCCGGGCCTGCAAAAGGGCGCAAGGGTGGGCGTTTTCTGGGTTGCATGGACTCAGCGATTGTCGTCGGGATAGACCGCACGCACGCACTCCAGCCAGGCCCTCGCCGCGCGTGACAGATAGCCGCTGCGCCACAGCTGCACCACGTCCCAGTGCAGTTCAGGCCCCACCAGCGGGCGGCTGGACACGCGCCGGGGGTCGAACCGCGCGATCACATGTTCGAACATCACGGCCACGCCCACGCCTTCTGCCACCAGGTCGCCGATGAAGTCCCAGTAGCGCGTCTGCAGCCGCACCTGTGGGCTGAAGCCTGCCGCCGCGCAATGCTCCAGCACGGCCTGGTGCAGGGCGAAGTCCGAGGTGTAGAACACAAAGGGCCGCCGGGCCAGCTCGCTCCAGTGCACGGGTGCGTTCGGGTCGGGCACCTCGTGCGCGGCAAAGGCCACGCGTGTCTTCTGGTGGGCGATGGTGCAGTACTCCAGGCCCTCTCCGGCCAGGTCGCCACCCGCCTCGCCCGCGCCGTGCAGGCCCAGCGCCATGTCCAGCTTGCCGTCCAGCAGCAGCTGGCGCTGGGCGCGTGCGCCCTGCTCCTGCACATGCAGTTCCACGCCCGGATGCAGTTGCTGAAAGCGCGCGATCACGGGCGCCATGTAGTGCCCGGCCGTGGGCATGATGCCCACGCTCAGGCTGCCGCGCGCAATGCCGTCCACCTCGGCCACCTCCTGCAGCAGCTGGCGTGACTGCTCCAGCACCTGCAGGCCGCGCGCGTGGACTACCTGGCCTGCGTCGGTCAGTTGCACACCGCGCCCCTCGCGCAGCAGCAGCGGGCCGCCCAGCTCCTCCTCCAGCGCCCGCACCATCTTGCTGATGGTGGGCTGGGTCACATGCAGCGCCTCGGCCGCACGCGTGAAGCTGTTGCAGCGCACCACCTCGACAAAGTAGCGCAGCGCGCGCAGGTCCATGAGGATTCCTTTTATGCATGGGAAAAATGGAGATTATTCATTTTACGAATCTGAGTGCAAACCCTAGGATTGCCCCATGTCAAAGATTTCCGCCACGCCCGTCCTGCGGCCGCAGGTGTTTCAGGGCCTGCTGCACCGCTGCTGGCCGCTGCTGCGCGGCGTGCTGCAGGTGGGGCTGCTCAGTGCGCTGTGGGTGGCCATGGAGGCCGTGCGCGCCCATTTCGGCTGGGGCATGCCGGCTGGGCTGATCGGCTTCGCGCTGCTGGCCACGGGCCTGTTCAGCGGGCTGGTCAAGGCCCGCTGGCTGCAGGGCGGCACCAACTGGCTGCTGGCCGAGATGCTGCTGTTCTTCGTGCCCGCCATGCTGGTCGTCACCGAATACACCGAGCTGATCCAGCACCAGGGCCTGCGCATCCTGGGCGTCATCGTGGCCAGCACGGCCTGCGTGATGGCCGCCACGGCGCTGGCCGTGGACCGCGTCTACCGGCTGGAGCTGTGGCTGGCCCGGCGCCGCTCCACGCGCGCCGGGCTGCACAGGGAGCAGGAGTGAACGCCATGTCCGACCAGGCCATAGGCCTGCTGTCGCTGCTGGCCACGCTGGCCTGCTATGCGGCCAACAAGCGCGTGTACCGCCGCCATCCGCATCCGCTGCTCATGCCCATCGTCGCCACGCCCATGGTGCTGATCGCGCTGGCGCTGCTGACCCATGTGCGCTACCCGCAGTACATCGCCCAGACGCACTGGCTGGTCTGGCTGCTGGGCCCCACCACGGTGGCCTTTGCGCTGCCCCTGCACGAAAACCGCCACTTGCTGCGCAAGCACTGGATGTCGATCGCCACCGGCGTGCTCGTGGCCAGTGGCGTGTCCATTGCCACCACCATCTGGTTCGCACAGGCCTTCGGACTGCCCGTGGACCTGCAAAAGGGCCTGGCCGTGCGCTCGGTGACCACCCCCTTCGCCATCGAGGCCGAGCGCGTGCTGGGCGGGCCCACCGACCTGGCCGCGCTGTTCGTGCTGCTCACGGGCGTCAGCGGCATGCTCATGGGCGAGACCATCCTGCGGCTGCTGCCGCACGTGCGCAGCAAGCTGGCTGCGGGCGCCATTCTGGGCGGTGCCGCGCATGGCAGCGGGGTGGCGAAGGCGCGGCAGTTTGGGGATGTGCAGGCGGTGGTTGCTTCGTTGGTGATGATGATTGCGGGGGCGTTGAATGTGGTGGTGGCGCCTTGGGTGAGGGTGCTGTTTTTCTGAAGTGATTTGCTGAAGTGATGCGGGAGCTACTATCCGTGACCGGGGTTTGATGGCTGGGGTTTTTGGGGACCCGGCTGTCTTTGGGTTTGGGGCGGGATGGGGCTACCCGTGAGGGCGTCCGCATGCCTTGCACATGTTCTTAACTCCCGCCCACCTTGTTGCTTTTGGCTTAGGTGCAATCTTTTGCCCCTGCCGGGTGGTTGTTTTTCGAGGCCGGGTCTCGGCCCGGCGGCCG